>JAISCP010000084.1 GCA_031265495.1 Heliobacteriaceae bacterium
TCTATCAATTTCAATTAAACTGATAGACCCTGAATCAAGTTCCGGGTGACGTGGAGATTGTTGAATGTTTTTTACTAATAATTATGAGTTTAAAAATGAGAGATTACGGACAAAAACGCTGGAAAAACTCGAACCAATTCGTATTCCAGATAACCTCATAATTTTAACGGGACAGTTGTGGAACTTGTTTCAGCATCTGCACATAACAAAAGCACACCATAACCTATATAATCTTGAACGGCCAGATTGTTTCAGGATGACAGGAAGGTTGTTGACGGGGATGTTCTTTTTTTCCATACCTCAATACCTCCAGCCCTCTATACCTCTTAATCACCTATTTACTAATAATCATGTAACTAATTACTTAACATGTACACAGAAGGAAGCCAATAAATAATCCTCAATCCTGTCTGCTGTTTTAAGGCTTAACAGAACTTATATCAAGCACCATTTTCTCAAATTCTTCGCGTGGAACAGTAATGATTTTTGAGGTGTCCCAAGGATTAATAAGACAAACATTTTCTTTGTCAATACTTTTAATCATATATGTATGTTGACCGGTAATTTCTTTTGAATTCTTGTATGGTGTCTTTTGCAGTGCATCGCCCCAAAGCGCACACGTCATAGATATATCTTTCTTAGTTGAAAGATAATCAACAATATCTTGAAATATTTCAAAATCCGCCTGTTGTGTTTTTGTATGTTCTCTACATAGTACAGACCGATTAATTATCCGGACAGGTTGACCTGAATTAATAGTTTTATTAAGACTTTTTATGTATTTTTTTATCGCTTTTAAATATTCTTTCTCAGCAGAAGGGGCTCTACCAAACATATTCAAATCTAATACAAACCATTTTTTCAATTCTGCATCGTAAATTTCTTTATTTTCCACGTCCGCAGATACGCTTTTCTTATTTTTAAAAAGTTCAAAAACTCTTATACCAGAATTACCATTAATAGACGGTTCTCCTGAGTCAGGATCTCCATTTTCACCTATTTCATCAAAATATTTTTCTATTGCTATTTCTAATACACGCATATCGGTATCACCACCAGAACGGGTAATTTGTCCCTCATTTGCTTCTTTGAATGTTACTGTATACTCTTTTCCGGCTTCAGGTATAAAAACTTTAAAACATTCATTTTTTCTGTCTATTTTCATACAATCTTTTAGTATTTTCTGACCTTTTTCAGTTGAGGCAAAAGCTTTGGTACCTGACAGCAGCCAACAATCTCCAAAACTTTCATTTTGCTTTGTATCATAATCTATTTTTTTATTCATATCGCCTAAATTATAGGCTTTCAAAGCTTTTTTGTCTTCAACTGTTTCTTTTATTTCGTTTATTAATGCATCAATGTCTTTTGTATTGTAATATCCGATTTTTGACCCATATGATTTTACAAGCTCATCAAATTTCCGGTTGAATTTGTCAGATAATTCTCTAAATGTATTCGGGTCTCTGGACGTTACATCTTTCATTTGGTCAATTAAAGCATCTTTTATATGCGCGGCATACGCAACTTTGTCCTTCTTGCTAAGTCCGACTTCATCAAAAACAGCTTCGACCAAAGTTTCATTTTCTTTTTCATCTTTGGATTTAGCCTCGTAGCTGTTCATAACATCCAAAACATTTCCGGAATTTATTTTCTTTATATTCTCTCCCATTGCGGGACCGGTTGTCGGTAAACCCCATGAAGTTTTAGCGTGAATGTCATTCCACAGCTCATCTGTAATTATTTGATTACGCTCTATCTGCGCTTTAAACAATTCTCTGAATTCCTCAAAGAAAGCGGGGTTGTTTTTAATTAAACTCTGCGCCTCCTTGTTTGAAAGTTTTTGCGCATCCCCGTCAAGCGCGGCAGCTGACTCTATCGCCTGTTTCAAAGCAGCCGTTTCTTCAGCGTCAAGGATGCCGTCTTTGTTTTTATCATAACTTGCAAAAATTGAATTCATTTTGTCCGTTTGCTTTACTCCGCCTTTAAGCTGCGATAAATCATAATATTGGTTCAGTTGC
Organism: Heliobacteriaceae bacterium; assembly: GCA_031265495.1. Taxonomy (GTDB): domain Bacteria; phylum Cyanobacteriota; class Vampirovibrionia; order Gastranaerophilales; family Gastranaerophilaceae; genus UBA947. The sequence continues at coordinate 2,019 of JAISCP010000084.1, forward strand.
TCAATTTTTATAAGTTCTTTGTTTGTATCTGTCATATGTACCCCTTTACGCCTTCACACAATATCGCCACGAATGCGCAATGATATTTATAACGGCACGCGGGCTGAAAAACTTTATACAGCTGATTTTATCCTGTCCTGTTCTGTAAGGTATTATCCGTTATTTTGCAGCTGTTTTAAAATTGTTGTTACAAAACTTTACAATATTACCGGCTAAATCTAAATTGCTCCGTTGTCGGATTTTATTTGCAAATTCTCCAAATACAATTGTTAATAAAGGAGTAAAAAATGAAAACAACTATTTGTAAAGCACCCGCAAGTGAACTAAAAGAATTGAATAACCTTTTTATAGAGCTTACGCAGAAAAACTGTAATCAGCGCTGTAAACATTGCTATATCGACTTTCCTTTGAGTAAAAAAGTGAAAGATTTTATTTCGCCTGATATGGTTAAACAAGCGCTTCAGGACACAAAAGACGACAAAATTATATGTGTTTACCTCACAGGCGCCGAACCCATGACCCACCCTGATTTCAACAATATACTGCGCCTGTGCTTAAAACGCACCAATGTCTGCATCCACACAAACGGAACCTTCATTAACGAAAAAAAAGCACGGTTTTTGAAAAAAGTTGAGGAAGAAAGTAATTTTGAAATAATTTTTAAGCTCAGTATGGACCACTGGGATGAACTTAAAAGCGATGATTTACGGGGACGGGGAGCTTACAGGCAGGCGGTTTACGCGCTGAAAAGTCTTGTTAAGTACGATTTTAATATTATTTTGTGTATTACAAATTACTATAAGGAAGACAAAAAAGTTCTCATTGAACAATTTCGGCAGATTTGCGCAAAAAACGGGTTTGCGGCAGAGAAGCACAATTTCGTCATAAATGAATATTACGACAGAAGCAATCCGGTAAAAGAATTTGACGGCGAATGGAGCAGCCTTGACTGCGAATACGGAAGAATTCTTACAGCAAAAGGAGTTTACACTTGTCCGTTTTTAGCTAACGACCACCGCGGACGCTGCGGAACAAGTTTTAAAGATTACTCGGTAAAAACAGCGCTTGAAACAGACTGCTGTGCAAGCTGTATTAAAAATAAAGAACTGCTGTTCGGAATAAATTACAAATTATTTGAATAATTAAGCGCTTTTTGTGCATAAAGCACAATCTGCGTGTTGATTAACAGAATTTTTTTGTTCTTGTTATAAGGAACTATTTCTATTTTGTTAATATTAACAAAGTGTTCATGCTTGTACAAATCCCTTAAAAAGGCAAGAAAAGTGCGGTAATCCGCTACGATATCCAAAGATAAAGCACAGGAACTGTATTTATCAGAGGCGTTTTTTACAAAATTATCCCACTGTGCATCATATTCATAACTGATAGAACGTGTTTTAATATGATTATTTTTAAGTATTTTCAAGACATTCGCAATTTCTTCCGCCATAATAGATTCAGTATCTGCGCCTGCATCAATTGGTTTATAAAAATCTCTGTAATCACTGCCTTTATTTCTGGGTTTATTCTGCACAGCTTCTTCTGCCCTTAACCCGGCAAGTTTGCGTTCGGTTTCTTCAAAAACCGTAGTTTGGGACTTTATCTCGCCGGAAACTTTAATAATTTGGTTAATTTTAGGCAATGTAACCGTAATAAGCGCTGCGACAATTATAAAAGAAATTGTCAGAATAATGACAGCTACTATGAATCTTCTCAAGTAATATTTATATTTTTTCAAAAGCATCTCCTATTCAACGGGTTCCAGATTAGGAACACTATTTGGCGGCGACGGATCCTGCGGCAGGGTTTGCTGAGTTTGCTGGGCTTGCTGCGCCTCTGCCGGTTTTTCACCTTCTTTTGACGGAGGTTTTAATTCTTCTTCCGTCATATTTGTTATCTCAAACATATAAATTACTGTCGAATTTGAAGTTAACGCCGCCACGTCATCAGCGGAATCCGAGAATAATTCCAGTTTATGCAGTCTTAATTTACTGTTAATTAAAGAATCTTTTAAATTTTTATAGAACACATAGACATCCTCAACATTGGATGTTTGTCCTTTAATATCAATTTTGCCGTCATCTTTAACAACAAAATACGTAAGCCACAAACCTTTCGGAACAGTTTCGCCAAGCGCTGAATATGATATGAGTTTTGTACGGTTATTGGCGGAAATTTTTTCCGTTTCCCTGTTTGAATTAAAGCGCGAAGAACCTTTGCCTGCAGACACATTGTACTGCGCAAGCATTTCCGTTGTTTTTGCAACGGTATCATCAAGTTTTGCCTGCTGCTGATTTAACACAACCGGAAAAATCCACGTAACAGCTGACGAAATTGCAATAATCGCAACAGCAACAATTGTTGCGACTTTACGGGCAGCATTCGGGGAAACCTCAAACGTCATTTCTCCTATTCGCAGAGGAATCGGAGTATCATCATTTTCGCTTGCATACTCAGCGGCGGAAGTCGCAATAAACGTAAATTTCGCCGGCAGCTGAACAATAAAAGAAGCGCCTGTTCCAATAGCTTCAAGAGAAACTTTTACGGCTCTGTCGGGCAGAATATCCAAATTAACGGGAACTACGTCCTGCTTTTTGTGTTCATTGTTCTCAATAAACAGTTTTGTGCCGTCAAAAGGAATTTTTTTTGCCAAAAGCTCAGCGCTGACCAGATTTGTTTCGGAAATTATATACAGGTAACTTGCCGGATAATTCATCAGAGTAATCTGCGCCGAAGAATTCAAAACATTATAAACTTCTTCGCTCTCAAAAGATTTAATTGGCAGAGGTTCCTCGTAATAATCCGCAATCATCTGGTTAACCATAGGGCATAAATAGTATCCGCTTTGGTTAACAACCATCAAATTCCATTTTACGTTTTCTCGCATTTGTTCTGCAGCCATGCCGCTGAAAGCCAGCGCTCTTATGATAGAGGTGAGAGAAATCTCAACTCCGATAAGAGACGCCCCCAAATCGGCAAGAATAGTCTCTATTTTATCAACCGCCTTTTTCTGGATAGCTGTGTAGAGTACTTTACGCATGCCTTCAGTTTTGGCGCCGGGCACGTCCATCCATTTAACAAGAGGGTCGTCTTTTCTGAAAATATAAACCTGTTCAACTTCGGAAATTAGTATTTCATTAATATCCTCGTCGGGAAGCTTACCCAGAAGTTCCTTTGTACCAAAGTGAACCACCGGCATATTGAGTACAATCCCGCTTTTTATATTGATTCCGGATTCTTCAAACAAACTTACCAGCGAATCCTTGAACTCGTTATAATCAACTATTTCCTTCAGCGATTCGTTATAATTCAGAGGTTTTACGTTGTAGTTTTTGACAGTCTTTGTCTGCGCGTCAAGCTGTATAAGCTCCAAGCCAACTCCGGGCGTAACAGACAAATACACAGTCTCCCTGCTGCCAACACCTAATTTTGCTAAAATTTCATTTAATTTCATCATACTATAAATAATTCTGTTTAATTGTATACACTATTTTTTTATTATACAATACTTTCAGCAATCTACACAAATTTAACATAAATTTACACTAAATGACGGAGAGAGAATGAAGCAAATTATCCAAAATATAAACAGATTAAAAAGAGAGAAGAATGCGGTAATTCTGGCGCACTGCTACCAGAATATTGAAATTGACGAGGCTGCGGATTTTGTGGGCGATTCCCTGTATTTGAGCCGTATGGCGGCAAAAACCGACGCTGATATAATTGTGTTTGCGGGTGTATTTTTCATGGCGCAGACAGCCAAAATTCTCAGCCCGAAAAAGAAAGTTCTTCTGCCGCGTCTTGAGGCCGGCTGTTTTATGGCTGATATGATTAACGTACGGCAGCTGAGGGAATTCAAATCAAAGCATCCGGGCATACCCGCAGTATGCTATGTGAATTCAACAGCTGAAGTTAAGGCGGAATGCGATATATGCTGCACAAGCTCTAATGTTGTAAAAATTGTCAAGAGCCTTAACACAGACAAAGTTTTGTTTTTACCGGACACATATCTGGGGAAATGGGCTGAATCACAGCTGAATGGAGTTGAAGTAATGACTTTTCCCGGATTTTGCCCGACGCATCTGAAAATAAGACCCGAAGATATTTCGCGTGCACGCGCAAAACACCCGGACGCCCTTGTTCTTGCGCATCCCGAATGCCACATGGAGGTGATTAAATCAGCGGATTTCACCGGAAGCACTTCACAGATTATGGATTTTGCCGCCAAAAGCAATAAAAAAACCTTTATTATTGCAACTGAAAAAGGCGTTGTCGACCGTTTGCAGCGGGATTATCCGCAGAAAGAATTTATTTTGGTAAAAGATGACATTGTATGTCAGCATATGAAGTGGCACACTTTGTCTGATATTTATAATGCACTTGAGCTTGAACAATACGAAATTGAAGTCGGCGGAGAAATTGCCGGGAAAGCCTTAAAGAGTATTAAAAGAATGCTGGAGGTATCATGAGCGCCGATAAATATTCAGACGACATTATCTGCGGTAAAAATTCCGTTCTGGAGGCGCTCTTGTCCGGACGGGAAATAAATAAAATTATTATCTCAAAAAGTCTTCACGGCGATAATAAACTCAAAAAAATAATCGAACTGGCAAAACAAAACGGAATTGTATTCCAATTTGTTGCAAAAGAAAAATTTTACTGCTATAATGAACTTACCCATCAGGGTATAATTGCTTATACTGCACCAATAAAGTACACGGATTTGGATGAATTCCTCAAGCAGCCGCACCGGAATGCGTCTCTCGTAATTCTCGACGGAGTGGAAGACCCGCATAATTTCGGCGCCATAATCCGAACCGCTGTTTGCGCGGGGGTTTGCGGGATAATAATCCCGGCACACAGAAACGCTCAGGTTAATTCCGTTGTAGAGAAAACCAGCGCCGGCGCCGTAAATCATATTCCGGTAATAAAAGTCAATAGCCTCACCGGCGCCGTTCAGAAGTTAAAAAATAACGACTGGTGGATAATTGCGGCAGACGCAGGAGCGGAAGATAATTACTATAACACAGATTATTGCGATATGAATTTCGCGCTAATCATGGGCGCCGAACATGCCGGCGTTTCAAAATCGCTTTTAAAATTATCGGACTTTAAGGTCAAAATCCCTATACACGCGGATTTTAACTCCTTAAATGTTTCAAATGCATTCAGCGCTATAATATTTGAAAGCGTAAGACAAAAAACACTCATCTTAGAGACTAGGGGCTAGAGACTGGAGACTAGTATGAACCGTTCAGCATAGCAAGCAGAACCGGTAGGTAACACTAAGAGACTAGGGGTTAGAGACTAGAAACTAGTATTTTCAACCCTATTTACTATTTACTAAACACTATTTACTAAATTGACTTGAAAGGCTATAAAAAAAAAATGAAGAAGGCAATTGAAAAATACAGCATAATGTCAGAGGAAATTTCTGACGACAATATAAACTTTGAAGAAATACCGGTTGAAGAAGACGAAGACGTACTGCAATCCGTTGAAGACCCTAAAATTCAGGAAAGCATTACGAGCATAAACGCTGATGACAGCGTACGGATATATTTACAGCAAATCGGGAAAATCCCTCTGCTTTCCGGCGAAGAAGAACTTGAGCTGGCAAAAAAAATATACAACGACAAAGACGATTTTTCCAAAAACCTGCTGGTAAACGCAAACCTGCGTCTTGTGGTAAGCATTGCCAAAAAATACATCGGACGCGGACTTTCATTCCTTGACCTTATTCAGGAAGGCAACATGGGGCTTATGAAAGCGTCAGGAAGATTTGACTACACAAAAGGTTACAAATTTTCAACTTACGCAACATGGTGGATTCAGCAGTCCATAACCCGCGCAATCGCTGACAAAGCAAGGATTATCCGGCTGCCTATCCACATGATTGAGTCTCTGGGCAAAATCCGCCGCACAACAATCGACCTTACAACAGAAATGGGCAGAACTCCGACAAAACAGGAAATAGCCTGCCGCTTGGGAATTACTTCCGGCAAACTGACTTCTATAATCAAATCCGCACAATCCACAATAAGCATGGAAACTCCTGCAAATTCTTCGGAAGACTCCTCTAAAATCGCCGATTTTATTATTGATGAATCCTCTGTGGCGCCTGACAGCAGAGTTTCGCAGGAAAACCTTTTTGACGATATACGTAAAATGCTTAACCAGTTAAGCCCGAAAGAACGTGATGTCCTGATTTTGCGTTACGGGCTTGACAATAACGGAACGAAAAAAACGCTCGATGAAATCGGCTCTCAATACGGGGTTTCGCGCGAACGCATACGGCAGATAGAAAACCGCGCCATTGCCAAGCTCAAAAAACTTTGCAAAAACAAAAAGCTTTCCGTCGGGCTAAAAAACTACTTCGGCGGGTAAAACTTTCTGCTTTTCTTATTAAAAAGTGTAACAGTTTCATTTTTCAATAGCAAAAATCATCTTAAAATGGTTTTATTATATAAGTGTACTAATAAGGAGGTTAAACATATGGTTAATGAAGTACCGCCTATTCAGCCGTTTAAAACGGTAGTTTATACAACTGCAAACGGTGAAAACTGTTCAGCAACAAAAAACGGTAATGTTGTCACAATAACAGGTGACCAAAACGGCATAAGACAAATGCCTATTGATAAGTTCGTTAGTGAAGAACTTCCAAAGGTTAATCTCGAAAGAACGCCCGGCCAAGATACTTTTAATAAACAGTAATAAAACCGGAGTAAAAATGGATATTGGTTATATACAAGCCGTAAACGTTTCGTTTGCAGCCGACAATATTGAGATACAGCAGATTTTACGCAAAATTTCCGCTGTCCGGTATGATATAGAAAAAAATCGAATCAGCAAATATAAAGGCGAGCAAATAATCCGTAACCTTAAAGACAAATTGATAATTCTGCGAAACAATTCCAAAAAAAATATTGCCGAAAAAGCAGTTAAAACTTCCGGTAACAATCTTCAAAATCCGGCTAAAGATAAAAATCTCAAGTTAAATGATAAAATGAACAATCAGGCGGGAATTAATAACCGTGTACTGCATGGATTGTAATTATAAGGCGCCGGTTCCTACGGAACCGGCGCTGTTTATAAAAATTTACGGAATAGTCCCCTTACGCATGGTTGGAATTTACGCAAGTACTCCCTCTCCTTACAGGAGAGGGCTGGGGTGAGGTGGCGGTTTGGTGATTTGTTTGCCCCCTCTCCCTAGCCCTCCCCCGTATGAGGGGCATTGTTAACTTTGCATTGTTTCGTCATTGCGAGGAGGGCGTCAGCCCGACGCGGCAATCCAGTAAATTCAACGTTTTTGACTGGATTGCTTCGTCCTCATTACATTCGTCCTCGCAATGACAAAGCAATAAAAAGTTAACACTCTCCGTATGGGGAGGGAACCAATTTATGTGAAGATAAAAAAATGATAATTGAATTAGACGGCTCACAACATTTGGATAATGAAAGTTATGATGCAATAAGAAAGCGCCGGTTCCATAGGAACCGGCGCTGTTATTTACTTAACAATATCCTTAACACTCAAAGCAATCCTGTGTTCCTGCGGTGTGAACTTCTTAATCAGAACTTCCACAGTATCACCGACTTTGAACATATTAAACGGGTTAACATTCTCGTCCGACATCTCGGAAGCAGGCAGCAGAGCTTCAACGCCCGGAAAAATATTTATAAAAGCGCCAAAGCCGGTTACTTTATTAACTGTTCCGGTAATCACCTGTCCTTCTTTGAATTCACCTTCAATCTGCTGCCACGGGTCTTCTCCCATACGCTTCAAACTCAATGAAATTCTTTTCAATTCATTGTCAATTTTAATAATTTTAACCTCAACGGTTTCTCCTAAAGAAATCACATCTGACGGGTGTTTAATTCTTGCCCATGATATTTCGGAAATGGGCAGTAAACCGTCAATGCCGTTAATATCAACGAAAGCGCCGAAGTCGGCAATTCTTACGACTTCACCTTTTGCTGACGCGCCTTCTTCCAATCCTGCCAGAATTTCATCAACCACTTGGTCGCGCTGTTCTGCAACAGCCTGCCTTTGAGAGAATATTAATTTATTTTTCTTAGGGTCAGCCTCAAGAACCTTAACCTCAATTTTTGTATTAATCATGCTGTCTGACGGAATTCCGTTACGCAGCTGGCTTGAAGGGATAAAGCCTTTCAAATCGGCAACGTCAACCAACACGCCGCCCTTAACAACGGAAACGACTTTGGCAAGTATTGTATCGCCCTGCTGCTTGGCGTCATTAAGCTGCGCCCAAGCTTGTGCAAACGCAAGCCGTTTCAGCGATAAAAGCATTTGTTCCTCATCGTTTTCTTCTCTAAGTACATAGAATTCTTTAAGGTCGCCTATTTCAAGGCTTGGCGCTTCTTCTGCGGGTAAAATTTCTTTCAGAGGCAAAAAAGCTTCTGTCTTAGCGCCTCTCACACTCACGAGGAAGCCTTCATTTTCTTTTTTGATAATCGTACCTTCCACGATATCAGCTACCGCGCAGGACTTTGAGAAAGATTCTTCCAGTAATCTTTCAAATTCATCTGTTTTGTCAATTGTCAATGTCATTTTTATTTTCCTTTCTAAATATTGTTGTAATTTATCTGTAATTTTTCAGTTTGCTGACTACTTTTTCAATAATAACCTGCGGCGTGGAAGCTCCCGCAGTAACCGCAATTTCCCGTGAATTATTTATCAGCTCCGCAAAGCCGTCCAATTCTTTATCATTTTCAATATGAATTGTTCTGGTAATATCTTTCAGAATTTCCGCCAAATGCGTTGTATTGGCGCTTTTTCTGGAACCGACAACTATCATTAAATCGCTGTTTTGGGCAAGCTCCTGAGCCTCACGCTGGCGCGTTGCCGTGCTTGCGCAAATAGTATTGGCAACACTCAGCTCCTGCACAAGCGGAGTTAAATAATCAACAATAGAGTTAAGCGTTGAGAGTTTTTGTGTTGTTTGAATTACGACCCCGACTTTTCTGCATGCCGCAATCTCTTTTTCATAAGGCTTTAACTGCCCGACTGACGCCGCCACGACAACTTTATCGCTGCATAGCTGCACATTGGCTCTTATAGCAATAACTTCAGGGTGTTCGGACTTGCCCACGATTACAACGAAATAACCGTCTTTTGCAAGCTCAACGGCTTTTCTTTGAACCTTCTTAACGTCAGGGCAGGTCAAATCTACCGCTTCAAAGCCGGCTTGCTCAATTCTGTCAATAACTTCCGGCGCTTCACCGTGGCTTCTTATGACGCAAATCCCGTCACCGCACGCAGGAACTTCATACAGCGTCTTAATCCCCAATTCTTCAAGCTCGGTAATTACATCGGTATTGTGGATTAACTCCCCGAGTACAAAAACATTCCCGGCGGAATTTTCGGCTTTAAGTTTTTTAACGGTCTCAACGGCTCTTTTAACCCCGTAGCAAAAACCGGCATGTTTAGCTAAATTTATATTTTTTACATAATCCCAGCTGAGAGTCTGACCTGAATTTATCTCAAGGATTTCTTTATTTTTCGGCAACTTTAAATTGTCTTCTTTCCGATGAACTCGCGGAAATTCCGCTGTATTAACATTAAACACCAAAGACAATAATAAATCAAGTGCAGTGTTAACTTTGTATTGATAACTGCTGTACATGTCAAGTAATTACATGGTTCTTAGTGAATAGGAATGAGGGAACAGGAAAGAGCCTCCTCTGTCATGCTGAACTTGGTTCAGGGTCTCTTTGTTTTATTATTTAATATTAAATTTCTTATTTCATAGAGATGCTGAAACAAGTTCAGCATGACAGGAAGGTTGTCCGGCATGACGCGGACTGTTTTCTCTTTCCTGTTCCCTCATTCCTATTCACTTAAAAATCAATAAAACCCTCATCCGCCCTACGGGCACCTTCTCCCAGAGGGAGAAGGGATTAAACCATTCAACTATTCAACCTTTCAACACTATTGACTTGGCTGTTTTGTCATTCCAAAAATCAACAAGTATCGAGCAGAAGAATATACTTGAATACGTTCCGGCCGCAATACCCAAAATCATCGTCAGAACAAAGTCTTTTGTAGTTACCCCGCCCAGCAGATACAGCGCGCCGAGCGTTAATAATACCGTGAGAGAAGTATTAATGCTTCTGGCAAAAGTCTGGTTAACAGACGCGTCTACAATTTCGCCAAATGTCATTTTTTTAGAGTAATATCTTTGGTTTTCTCTTATTCTGTCAAAAACAACGATTGTGTCGTGGACGGAAAAACCCATTACGGTCAGCAACGCCGTAATAAACAGCCCGTCAACCTGTACGTTGCAAAATAACCCCAGAATTGAAAATATACCTATTACAAAAAGTATATCATGCGCAATTCCTAAAATTGCCGCAAGTGCATAATCAAACTTAAATCTGAATGAAAGATAAGCGATAATACCCAAACATGCCAGCGTTACCGCTATCAGAGAGTTTTTGAATAATTCTTTGCCCAGCGTAGGCCCCACAGAGCTTACCTGAATTAGTTCCGAGTTCTCATATTCTCGCTTAATCACCTGCGTAACTTTATCGCCTAAATCGCTGTCTTTATCAATAAACGTTGTTCTTATAGATATAATTGATTTTGCGCTTCCATCGTTCAAAACCTGCAAATACGGGTTTTCAACCCCGATTTTATCCAGATTTTCGCGGGTTTGCGCAAGGTCGTCATTTGTTACTTTTTTGCCGGCGCGGTATTGAAGGATTGTTCCGCCCGTGTAATCAATTCCTACTTTCAGCGGAATATGGTTTTCATAAGTAACGGATGTGTAAATTATTGCAATAATACCCGGCAGCAGGAACAGCGCGGACAGAGCTATCCACAGCCATCTGTATTTTACTAAATGAATAAAGTTTTTCTTCATATTTTTCCTTTCTTGGTATGAAAATTTAGTTGAAATCTTAGTCTAAAACTCCGAATTTTGCTTTTTCCCGTTTGGTTTCGGCCGCTGTGTAGCCTGCTCCGATGTCTTCTTTTTTAAGCCCGAACATTCCCGGATATTTCAGCTCGCCTGTTCCGAAAATCAAGTGCATAAAGTTTTTGGTAATTGTAATTGCGCTGAACATTGAAACAACAACCCCGAGTACAAGCGTCAGCGCAAACCCTTTAACAATACTTGTACCGAGACAATACAGGATTATACAGGTAATAATCGTTGTCATGTTAGAATCAAAAATACTTGTGAATGCGCGGTCAAAACCGGAGTTAATGGCCGTGAAAAGATTTCTGCCGGAACGCAGTTCTTCTTTGGTTCTTTCAAAAATAAGTATATTAGCGTCAACCGCCATTCCGATACTCAGAATAAAGCCCGCAATACCGGCAAGAGTGAGGGTTACAGGTATTACTTTAAACAGTGCAAATAGGATTAAGCTGTATATTACCAGCGCAATATCAGCGATAAGTCCCGGAACTCTGTAATAAGCAATCATAAACAGCATAACCAGTCCGATACCTGCAAGTCCTGCGAATTTAGATTTTTCAATGCTGTCTGCCCCGAGCGTAGGCCCAACGGTGTTTTCTTCCACAACTTTCGCCGGTACGGGCAGAGCGCCTGCGTTCAAAAGGTTAACCATTCTCTGTGCGTCCGCGTATTCAAAGCCGCTGTCGCCGCCGGAGATTTGCGCTTTCCCGCCGTAAATCGCCTCTCTGATGACCGGCGCTGACTGTAAATCACCGTCAAAGAAGATTGCCATCTGCTGTCCGACAAGAGTTTTTGTTAAATCAGCGAACTTCTTAGAACCCGCTGCGTTGAATTCCAGAGAAACAACCCAGTGTCCGGTCTGGTCAGTGCTTAGAATTGATTTGGACAAATCCTGTCCGGTAAGCCCTGTGGAAACCCAAACCGGTGCGCCTGAAGCGTCTGTTCCTTCTTTTTTGAACTCAAGCTGTGCAGTGTCGCCGATAAAAGCTTTTGCTTCTTTCAGGTCGGTAACATTCGGGATTTCTATAATAAGTCTTTTTTCGCCTGCCTGCTGGACAACCGTTTCGGCTACACCGAGTTTATTCACACGGTTTTCTATGGCAAATTGCAGACGCTGCATAACTTCAGGTGTAATTTTTGCTATTTCACCGCCTGTCTCGGCTTCAAGCACAAGCCTTGAGCCTCCGACCAAATCCAGTCCGAGTTTTGTCGGCTTAACCGCAATCACCGCAGCGGATATTATCGTAATTACCACAATAGCCCAGAACATTATTATTTTATTTTTCATTTATATCTCCTTCAACGGATGTTATTTAATTTTGTCAAGAACTTTAAACAATTCTTTTTTTTCTTTTTCGTCCAGTTCAACAAGCGGACGTCTCACGTAATCTTCTATTAAGCCTTTATGAGCCAGCGCTGCTTTTACCGGAACAGGGTTCGGCGCCATGAATAATTTTCTGAACGCCGGATATAATATTTTATGCATATTCAAAGCAGGAATAAATTCCCCGCATTTATAGTTTCTTATCATTGATTTAATTTCGCTGCCGAAAATATGCGAAGCAACCGAAACCACTCCTCTTGCGCCGAGAGAAAGCATAGGCAGCGTAAGGCTGTCATCGCCGGAATAGATTACAAAATCTGCAGGACAGATTACTTTCATTTCCGACACCGCGTCCATATCAGGGTAACTTTGTTTAATTGCTGCGATGTTCCGGTATTTTTCCGCCAAATGAGCAACCGTTTCGGGAAGCATATTAACGCCGGTTCTGCCGGGAATATTATATATGATAACCGGTAAATCCGTACTTTCCGCAATTGCGCTGTAATGTTCAATTATACCCTTTTGTGAAGGCTTGTTATAATAAGGAACAACTACCAGAACAGCGTCAACATCTTCTTTTTTCGCCAGTTTAGTTGTGTTAATAGCGGTTTCCGTAGAGTTAGAGCCTGTATTCATAATAACTTTAGCTCTGTTTGCAACAGCTCTTTTTACAGTGCTCAAAAGCTCAATTTCTTCCTCATGAGTTAAGGTCGGACTTTCGCCTGTTGTTCCCGCAACAAGAATCGTATCTGTGTCGTTATTAATCAAATGCTTTGCAAGCGCTTCCGCCGCGCCGTAGTCAACCGCGCCCTTGCTGTCAAACGGCGTAACCATTGCCGTGATAACTTCTCCCGCGTCATATCTGTATGCCATAAAAACCTCCATGTCTGATGAGAAAATTATAACATAAAAAAGGCCGGCATTATTTATAAAGAAATGTAACGAAAATTATCATTTTTTTCTGATTTCCGTAAAGTTTGCAGGCATTTTGGCCGATAACATATTATAAGTAAATTAGATAAGGAAAAATTATGGGTATGGCGGCTTCACAGGCCAGATTTCTCGGTTTAACGGCTCGAAAGACGAACGTTGAATACGAGGGACAGCAGATTAACCAGCAAAGAACAGCGCTGGGTAATCAGTCTGCCAATTATTATAACCAAATGCTGGGTATGTCTGTTCCTAAACCGCCTTCTGTGAACGATTTTACCAAAACAGTCTATTCTTTTGAAGACGGAAGCCTTAAAAATACTATTACTTCCTTGATTGCCAAAGCAGGCGGAGAGTACACCGTCAGTTATTTGAGAGAGTGGCAGGATGATTTTTCCGTAATCGCGGGGACTTCTAATCTTGTGACTAAAGCAAGCGAGATGAGCGCCGCCGATGCAACTATTTACACTACGTTTACAAGCGCTAACGGTGCGGGCGGGTGTTACAGTGCCGCTAAAACTTACAGCCCCAATAATAATAACGACGAAATAGCAAGCCATACCGTACACGTACTTAACCACATGCTTCCGGGCGGTACTTATTTGACTTCCGGCGGCCAGGTTCTTGAAGTATTTGATGACCCTACTTTCGCTTCGACAGACCGCAGTCCGGCGCCCGGACATGATGCTTGGGATTCTCATTACTGGACAGACAATTCCAGCGAAAGCGCCACGCTTATGAATACGATTGCAACAAGAATCGCAGGAAAAGATATCGTTCAGGATATAGTAGATTTGTTATACGACGCAAGGACCGCCGGAAAAAGCGGAATGGACCTTAACCAGAACAATCCCGGTGCCCTTGCTTTAAGAACAAGCATACAGCAAAGACTGCTTCAAATATGCGAAACCGACCTTAAAAATTCATTATCCTCGACAGAATACTACGTCGGTGCAGACCGATTGAGAGCTCTCGGCACGGTTCCGACACAGGAACAAATTGATAGTGATGAATATTTATCAACACTTACAGCTGAGCAAATTGATAAACTTATTGCCGAAGAAATGCTCTATTCCGCTAAGTTGCAGGGAAAGTACGGCTCTGATATTTACATGGTGCGTTACGTCCAAAACACAAGCACCGGAAAATGGGAACCAAACTTCTACAAAAAATCAGATTTGCAAAAGACAACCTATGACGACTACACCAATATAAGCCATTCAAAAATCCAATACTACGCAATAGGCAGTGAGAAAAAGACTGATGAAGCAAAAGGGATTAATGCAAGATTAGAGCAGGACGCTACGGGCAGAATTATTAACATCACCATGAACCCGGGTGACGCCAATGAAGTTAAATATGCCTTAACCACAAACACAATAACAGATCAGGCAGCTTATGACGATGCAATGAACCAGTATGAATTTGATAAATATCAATACGACCAGACTATCCAGGAAGTAAACGCTAAAATTGCAATTATTCAGGCAGAAGACAAGAACCTTGAATTACGTTTGAAACAACTCGACACGGAACAAAACGCAATTTCAACCGAAATGGATGCAGTGTCTAAGGTTATTGAGAAGAATGTAGAATCTACGTTCAAAACCTTTGGGTAGGCTACACGCATTACATTGGGTCAACAACCGAAGTATCGCTATAAATACAAATTTAATATGACAAGCACAACCGAAACAGCGCTTTTCATAAAAAAGTTTGCAGGCTGAGCTTAGGCAGTGTCGACATTCATTTAATCCAAAGATACCTTCTCCCGCCGCGTCATTGCGAGCGACCGGCGGGAGCGCGGCAATCCGGTAAATTCAACGGTTTTGGCTGGATTGCTTCGTCGCTTGCCGTGCAAGCTCCTCGCAATGACGAAAAAATGCAAAGTTAACAATGCCCTGCGGGAGAGGGTGCAAACACTTAGCGAAATCGTAGGTTGAGCTTAGTGTTTGGGGTGAGGGGGCAGGCACAGCGCGGCACGATATGTGTTCTGCCCCAAATTTATTCGACTTTGCGCCACCTCACCTGAATTTCTAAATTCACACGCTGTGTTCATTAAGAAATTTTTCCTCTCCTTACAGGAGAGGAATTCAACACTTCAACCTTGCCGAGCGGCTGCATGGTTATTTGTCTGTTTTCATGGTAAAATAAAGCCATGAACCTGAATAATTTAGACAAAAAACAGAAAGCATATCTTGCGGGATTCGGCGCACTCGTCGGGGTGTTAGTATGGGCTTTCATTTCCGCCGGCGTTATAACCCATAATTTCAACCGCTCGCAAATTCAGTCGGACAAGCAGGAAGCGCTTATTAACGGCATAATCCTTACCGAAACCAAAAATGATATGAAATATTGGGAAATCTACGGTGAAACGGGAAAATATGACAGCCGGAACGAAGTTGCAATGCTTAACAATGTTGTAGGGAATTTTTATAAGGATAATAAAGTTACAATGAGCTTTGAGTCCTCAAAAGGAACTTATGATTCGGTAAACAAACAAATTACTCTGTTTGAAGATACATTCATAGTTTTAGAAAACGGTTTAACCCTCCAAACAGACAAATTAACATGGACAGGAACCGACAAGCCTGTTTTTGCACAGGGGAACGTTAAAATTACGAGCGGCAGGGAACTTCTTGCGCTTACGGATTCTGTTGAGATAAGCCCGAATTATGAAAAAATTAAACTTAAAGGACATTCCGTTTCAAAAATTTACAAGGAGAAAAAATGATTAAAAAATTAATTGAACAACTTAAAACTTTAAAGGTTTCGGGGGCAGCCCTTGTTTTTGTATTAGCTGCCGGCATTTTGGCGGCGCAGGCTTCCGATTTGATTATAGAATCAAAAACCCAGAGTTATACAGAAAATGAAAACAGAATAAAATTTGACGGAGACGTCAGAGTCGTGATTGACAACCTCAACGTGCTGAGTGACACCGCCGATGTAAGCATGGATAAAAAACAGAAACTCGATACCGCAACTTTTTACGACAAACCTTATGCTTTTGAGATTAAAAAGAACAAAAAACGCGAAGTTAAAGCAAATATACTGAAGGTTTCGCTGATTACAAAAATCGTGAGAGCCGAAGGCGATACGCAATCGGTTGTTTTTGACGGAAAAGTTCCTATTGTGGTAATTAACTCTGATATTCAGGAATATAACACCCAAACAGGAGTTATGACAGCCGAAGGCACGGTTACGATTATGTACAAAGAGCTGGAAACCTTCTCTGATACGGCGAAAATCAAAACCGATAAAAACGGTGACTTGCAAAACATTGAACTTATCGGGAATGCAAGAATAAAAAGCCAGGAAGGAGAGTCTTTTGCAGACCGGTTTGTTTATAATGAAGCGTCAAAGGTTATGACGGCACACGGCAACACGACGTCTAAAATGGTAATGGAAGACGGTCAGAAGCTGGTTTTGAAATCAACTTATCAGGAATTCCTGCAGAATAAGAATATATTCAACGCAAGCGGCAATGTTCAGGTCTGGTATCAGGATTACTACGCTGTCGGGCCTAAGATGACGGTTTATCCCGATGCTAAAACAAACAAAGCCAATGAAATATATCTTACCGGGCGTTCCAGCATAACTCAGGGAGTCAGAACAATTTATGCGGACAAAATTAAAATGACGCTTAAACCTAAAGACTTCCACGCGGACGGAAACACCAGAACAGTAATCCGAAACATAGGCTCCGGCGACGGGAACGACTCTAACATGGGACTTGGATTATAGAGGTGCCGCAGCTTGAAACGGATAGAAAAAGCATTTGAATACTACAAACAGGGAAACTGGCAAAAGGCAATAGATGTTTTCAGTTCTGTGCTTGAAACCGGACCTGACAGCGCGGAAATTCACAATAACATGGGAATTTGCTACCGGCAGCTCGGCGATTTAGAGCAAGCTGAAAAGCATTATCTGCGCGCGCGGGAGCTTGACCCGAAAATCCCGCAGGTTTATATAAATCTGGCGGATATTTATTACGTGATTAAGGATTTTGACAGCGGAATACAGCTTTTGTCACAGGGGGTTTATGAAATGCCGGAAAACCCGGTCTTACGCCACTATCTGGCAAGGTTTTACATGGAAGACGCCAAGTTTGATTTAGCTGTTGACGAGCTTGAAAAAATTCTTGAAAACCAGCCGGAAAATTATGACGCTTATTACGATTTGGGCAGAGTTCATTTTGAATTGGGGAATTACCATCTTGCCGTTGAAAATTTTGAAAATGTAATCGAATACAAAGCTAATGAATATATTCATTATTTTCTGGGGCAGGCTTACGAGGCAAATAACGAGACAGACAAAGCAATTTCAAACTACTTAAAAGCAATTGCGTTCGACAACGGCTTTAAACCGGCATACAAAAAACTGGGAATACTTTTTCTTGCGCGTGAAGACTACGAGGATGCCGTTGAGTATTTTGAAGACTATATGAAAATGGATGTTCCCGATGCAGACAAAATAAAAGAGCTGGTAGAAAGAATTAAGATGAAAACCGGAAATACCCTCTCCCTGCGGGAGAGGGTACGAACACTCGGCGAAACCGCAAGTTGAGCATAGTGTTCGGGGTGAGGGGGAAAGTGTTTTAAAAATTAAGATAAAAAAGAGTAATAATAAAAAATTGCCACCTCACCCCAGCCCTCTCCTGTAAGGAGAGGGAGTCAAAAAAGAATAAAGGAGTAATTTTGAATAAAATAAATATTCCAAAAGCAAGACAATTAAGAAAAAATATAACGGATTCCGAATTAAAACTATGGCAAATTCTTCGCAATAGCCAATTGTTTTACAAATTCAGACGACAATATCCAATAGGTAATTACATAGTGGATTTTATTTGTCTTGAAAAAATGTTGATCATTGAAATTGACGGCGGTGCGCATAACGAAGAAAGACAATTTCAATATGATACTAAAAGAACTGAGTATTTGGAAAGCAGAGGATTTACGGTAATCCGTTTTTGGAATAATGATGTAACGGATAATTTGGACGGAGTTTTTGAAGTTATCCAAAGCCGCCTCAGTCCGTCAAGAATCCCCTCTCCCTGCGGGGGAGAGTGAGGGGACGTCAAAATCCCCTCTCCCTGCGGGAGAGGGCTAGGGTGAGGGGGCAATCAAAAAAAAGGAGTAAAATGAAAAAAAGTAATTACTGGATAGCTTTTTCGTCAATAGAACAGATTGACAGTACGTTTGTGCAAAGATTATACAATTATTTTGGCGATATTGAAGCGGCATATAAGGCTTCGGCACGGGATTTGGAACAGATTGAGGGCCTGAACATTAAAAAAGCCAAAAAATTTATTGAACTGCGCAGCAAAATTAACCTTGAGAAAACTGTCGATGAAGTTGTAAAACGCAATGTGAAGTACCTAACGTTTGAAGATGAAAAGTATCCGCAGATGCTTAAACAAATTAATAACCCGCCTGTTGTGCTGTACTATAAGGGAGATTTGGATATTTGCAATTTGAACAGAACTCTTGCCGTTGTAGGCTCAAGACGCGCCTCGTCAAACGCCAGAAAAGATTTGGCGCATATCATATCAAAACTGGGCGGCACGGATATCTGCGTAGTTTCGGGTCTGGCATCGGGAATTGACACAACAGCGCATGAAGCGGCTCTGGATAATAACTTAAAAACAATAGGCGTTATTGCCAGCGGGTTTGATTATACTTATCCGGCGGCGAACAAGCGGCTTTACGAAAAAATTCAGGACGGAAACGGCGCGGTGATAAGCGAATACTATCCGACGTTTGAACCGTTGAAATTCAGGTTTCCGCAAAGAAACAGAATAGTTTCGGGCCTTTCTTCGGGAACTCTTGTTGCGGAGGCATCGCTGAAAAGCGGAGCGTTGATTACCGCAAACTTAACTCTGGAACAGGGTCGTGAATTAATGTGTATTCCGGGATTAATATCCAACCCGAACACGCAGGGGATTTACAAACTTCTCAAAAACGGCGCGGCAATCGTAACCTGCGCTGACGATATTCTGAACACTTTAGGGTGGGAAGTTCAGACAAATAAACAGCTTGTATTGGAAGTTTCGGATTTGCCTGAGGATGAAGAAAAAATCTTCAAAGCGATTGAAATCGAGCCTAAAGGCGTAGATGAACTTCTGGCGCAGACCGGAATAAAACTTGATAATTTGCTTACGTACTTGACAACAATGGAGCTTAAAGGCATAATAGAACAAGCCGGTACAGACAGATATAAAAGAGTGCATTAAAGCTGGGTTGAAATATGGCAAAAGCAAATACGGATAAAAATAAGACAAAAAAGGCGTCAGGCAGCTTGAAAAAAACCAACGCGGCGCCGGCGCGCGAAAAAGCGCTGGTGATTGTTGAGTCGCCTGCAAAATCCAAGACAATAAAAAAGATTTTGGGGGATAATTTTACTATTGAAGCGAGCTTCGGGCATATCCGGGATTTCCCTAAAAATGTTCTGGGTTTTGATGTACAGAAGGGTTTTGAGCCGAGCTTTATAGTAATTCCCGAAAAGAAAAAAGTTGTCACAAAGCTGAATGAAATGGCAAAAAAGGCTGATAAGATTTATCTTGCATCCGACCCTGACCGTGAAGGAGAAGCTATTGCCTGGCATGTCCGCGAGGTTTTGAATGTTCCCGACAGCAAAATTTTTCGGATAGAGTTCAACGAGATTACGCCCAAAGCAGTCAAGTATGCGGTGGAGAATTATCGCGCAATTGATATGGATAAAGTTAAGGCACAGCATACCCGCCAGATTTTGGATAAACTCGTAGGGTATAAATTAAGCCCCATTTTGTGGAAAAAACTGGGGAATTACAGGCTTTCGGCGGGACGCGTCCAGTCTGTTGCGCTGAGAATGATTTGCGAACGGGAAGAAGAAATTGAAGCATTCATCCCGCAGGAATACTGGTCAATTACAGCGGAACTCGATAAAGACGGAAGCGCTTTTGAGGCGGAACTTTCCAAATACCAGGATAAAAAAATTGAAATTCCCAACGAAGAAGAAGCTCTGAAAATTGTTGATTATCTGCGCGATAAGTCAACGAAATATGAAGTTTGCAAGGTTACTGATAAGCAGACGCAAAGAAAACCGACCGCGCCTTTTATCACATCAACTTTGCAGCGGGAAGCCAGCTCCAAACTGGGTTACGGCGTTTCAAAAACAATGCAGATTGCGCAGAAGCTCTACGAAGGTATTGAGCTTGAAAGCGGGTCTGCGGGGCTGATTACTTACATGAGAACGGACAGCGTAAGAATATCCGATGATGCGCGCGACATGGCAAAAGACTTTATTTTGGCGAATTACGGACAGAAATACTACCCGGAAATGCCGAATAATTATGTAAAAGGCAAAAAAGAGAACGTTCAGGACGCACACGAGGCAATCCGTCCGTCATACCCCGAGCGCACGCCGGAAAGCATAAAGGAATATCTTTCAAATGAACAGTACCGCCTGTATAAATTAATTTGGACTAAATTTATGTCCTCTCAGATGACAAATGCAAAAGTCGCAAACAAATCTGTGGAAATCAGCGCCGGCGAATATACACTGCGCGTCAGTACAAGCAAAATCTTATTTGACGGCTTCCTCAAGCTCTACAATGAAAGCGAAGAAGAAGTTGAAAACAAAATTCCCGATTTGGAAAAAGGCGACAGCCTGTCTTGCAGAAAGGTCACTCCTAAGCAGCATTTCACCCAGCCTCCGCCGCGATACTCGGAAGCCGCTCTTGTTAAGGCCCTTGAAGAACACGGAATAGGACGTCCGTCGACTTATGCGTCTATTATTACAAAAATTCAAACCAGAGGTTATGTGGAAAAGCTTGAGAAAGCGCTTGCACCGACTCTGCTCGGGCGTACTGTTTCTAAACAGCTTGTAACGCAGTTTACGAATATTATGGATTATAAATTCACTGCGGGCATGGAAACCAGACTGGATAACATTGCCGCGAAAAAAGCCGTTTGGAATAAGGTTTTACAAAATTTTTACGAGCCGTTTATGGTTACGGTGAACGAGGCAATGAAGGATGATACAAGGGTTACTATTGAAAGCGGGGTGGATTGTCCGAACTGCGGCAAGCCGATGGTTTTGCGTACAAGCCGTAAGGGTTCGCAATTTCTGGGCTGTTCGGGATTTCCCGAGTGTAAAACAATGATGCCGCTTAACGCACAGGCACAGCAGGCAAACGAACCTGAAGTCTGTGATATTAAATGTGAAAAATGCGGCGGAGACTGCATTTTTAAAGTCGGGCCTTACGGGAAATATATTGAATGCACGGCATGCCAATTCAGAAAGCCTTACCGCAGGTCAACCGGCGTAACCTGTCCGAAATGCGAAAAAGGCGATATTGTGGAGCGCAAATCCAAACGGGGAACCGTTTTTTACGGATGCAGCAAGTATCCTGACTGTGATTTTACGCTGTGGAATGAACCCACAGGAGAAGTTTGCCCCGAATGCGGCGCGCTGCTGGTGAAAAAAGCTCTCAAAAAAGGTACCACAATAGAGTGTTCCAACAAAATGAAAGGCTGTTCTTACAAAAAAGAGGTTGAAGAAAATGAGTAAATTTGCACTAATAGGTTTCCCCTTGGGGCATTCAATATCCGGCGTTATCCATAAAGCGGGCTTTGAAAGTCTCGGCGTCAATGCGGATTACGAAATTCTCGAAACGCCTCCCGATGATTTGGTCAGCCGGCTTAAATACCTTAAAACACAGGATTACAGCGGTTTTAACGTAACTATTCCGCTAAAATTGCCCATATCGCTGTTTGTAAACAGTGTTGACAGGTACGCAGACCTTGCGCGGGCGGTGAATACGGTTAAAATAGAGGCGGACAAAACCATGTCCGCATATAACACGGACGTAATCGGTTTTAGAAAATCAATAGAGGATGTAAGTTTGTACAACAAGAAAGCGGGAATTCTCGGAACCGGCGGAGCGGCGCACGCTGCGGCTGTTGCAATGAGTGAAATGAACGTTAAAGAAATAGTGTTTTTTACCCGGAACATCCCGAATTCCATTGATACAATGAATTATATGCGCAGAAAGCTCCCCGACATAACCTTTAATGTTTACCAGATTGAGCGCATAAGCAGCCTTGAGGATTACGCAATACTCGTGAACGCAACTCCGGTCGGCATGCTTGGCAAAGCGGCTGATATGAAGCCCGTTTATTACAATACTCTTTCCACAATGAATAAAGACGCCGTTGTATTTGACCTCATTTATAACCCCCGTAAAACATTATTGCTGCAAGATGCGCAAAGTTTAGGCCTGAAGACTGTTAACGGGCTGGATATGTTAATTTATCAGGCAGCGGCAGCGCAGGAAATCTGGCTCGGCAAAAAGCCCGACGTAAAAGCTATGAAGATTGCCGCGCTTGAAGCAATTTAGAGTGTTAATTTTGCAATGATATGTCATTGCTGTGCATGTTAAGCAATCCGTAAGAAGTTTTACCGGATTGCCGTTTCGGGCTGACGCGCTGCTAAATAGAATTCACCTGACGAACCAATGTAAACTTTTGTAACGCTGTAACTCATATAACTGGCAATTTCTTTGTATTTGAAATACTTTATATAATTAATAGTCAGTAAAGTGTACTGAAAAAAAGAAAGAGGTATTATTATGAGTGGAGATGACATGTACGTAAATATCGGCGGAGTTAGATACTCCAAAGACGACATTGTAAATGTACGGGAAGAACGACGAGTTGATAAGGATGGTAAATCTTTACCTCCGATTTTTACAGTTAAGACCAAAACCGGCAAATTTGAGTATACCCAGCAGGAGAATGCAGAGGTTTCCGGTAATAGAATATTTGGTTTTATAAACCTTCATTTTCAGGATACTGACAAGAAATCAAATAACTATAAAATTGAGGGCTGCCAAAATTCTAGTTTTGCCTTGCAAGAGCCTACTATCACAACGAGTCGTTCAGATGGCAATCGTAATAATACTTTTTATTTGCTTAATGAGAATACTGAGGTAATGCAGAATAATGAGGTAACGATGCGTACGCGAGGTATTTATCGCCAAAAATATAATGGCGATTTAGATAGAAATTCATTACTTGTTACAAACGAAAATAATAATGAAAAACATTTAGATGAAAAAGGTTAAAACCTGAATTTATTTCAGAACAAAAAAAGCCCTTACGGGCTTTTTTTGAGAGTGTTCATTTTCTATTGCTTTGTCATTGCTGTACATGTTAATTAGTTACATGATTATTATTAAATATGATTGTTAAAAACCTGCCATAACCTCCCTGACAAAATTACACTATAATCTTATACAATCCTGAACGATCGGATTGTTTCAGGTTCTGACCGCCGGTAAAATATCCAATACCTTTAAGCTTTACTTCCCCGTACAGAAGGCAGATGCTGAAACAAGTTCAGCATGACAGAACGGTTATGACAGGTTTTTAACAATCATATTTACTAATAAATCATGTAACTAATTAACATGTACAGCAATGGCGTGAACGCTTTTGGCTGGTTATGTACTATAAGTCTTATTCTATAATATCAACGCTGTCTTCAAGGATTTCATCACTGATTTCTTCGTGAAATTCCTCGCCGAGTTCTTCGTCTTCAAGGATAAAATCAGGAGCGCCGAACATGCCTTCAATTTCTTCCAAAATAGCGGAAGGTTTTCTTGCCTGATTTTTCATTGCCACTGCACGTTTTCTTTCTTCGCGTTCTTTTTCTTCGTTTGCATTGGTCAGGTGGTGGAAACCTGTACCGGCAGGGATTAACCGTCCGATAATAACGTTTTCCTTCAAGCCGCGCAGTGCATCGCGTTTACCGTCAACAGCCGCTTCCGTAAGAATTCTGGTCGTTTCCTGGAACGAAGCCGCTGAAATGAAGCTGTCCGTGTTTAATGACGCCTTTGTAATACCCAAAAGCATATATTCACAAGTTGCAGGCTGCCCGTCAGTTTCCTTAGCTTTCTCATTCTCTTTCTCAAAAGTTTGAAGCTCAATCAATTCCCCCGGCAGTAATATTGTATCGCCGCCGTCAGTAACTTTAACTTTTTTGGTCATCTGGCGGACGATAATCTCAACGTGTTTGTCCGCAATTTCAACACCCTGAGAGCGATATACGCGCTGAACTTCATCCACAAGATACTGTTGCGCCGCTTCGGGGCCGTTAAGCCGGATTACATCGTGCGGGTTCAGAGGACCGCTTGTTAAAGGCTGCCCTTTTTTAATCTTTTGTTTATCCTGAACGATTATGTTTGCATCAATTGTGTACTTAATTTCAACTCTGCCGTTTTCATTAGCAAGATAAAGTCTCGGTAAATCTTCATCAGTTTCAATTTCCGCAACCCCGTCTTCTTCTGCAAGTATAGCGGAATCCTTCGGCTTTCTTCCTTCAAGAAGCTCCTCAACACGGGGAAGACCCTGAACAATATCGCCGGTCTTCTGCCGTTCAAATACCAATGTTGCGATTACATCGCCCCGCAGAACGAGCGCGCTGCTTTCAACCTGTAACATTGTACCCTGGCTGATTAAGTAAGGACGGCCGATGCGTATAACTATTTCGCCTTTGTTAACCGCGATTATCTGACCGGAAAGCGTTGACTTTTCCCCGTTGTCGGAAATTATTGCATCAAGTCTTACAAAATCGCCTTTTTTAACAGTTGCCTTACCGGAAAGCGGAATAGTCGTTTCATAAGTTTCACTGGTTAAGAGCAGTCTTCTTGCTTCGGTTTTTTCATCATTGATTGACGCAACGCCGTTATTAATTGCAAGAACCTGAGTTTTGGCAACCGGCGTTTTCGGAGCAATTGTTTCGCCGTCATGCACCAGAAGTTCGGTTTGCAGAGAGGACAGCAATTTTGAATTGCCTTCAAATTCACGGCGGACAATCAGGTTTTCCAGCACAACTATGCGCAGGTTTTCTTTTTCATCCAGCTCCACCATACCTTTAAGATGAGACAGATAACCCTGCATTTGAAGCACAAGGCTCGTTCTCGTTATGGTTGAACCGTCAAGATTTCTCACTCTTGCGCCGTCTTTATACTGCAGCTGGGTTACCGGAACAATGTCAATCAGGTTATCCGAAGTGTTAAAGTTGATAGAAACTTCTTTTTGTTTAACTTTCAGCACCTGAACCGGTCTGATAAGAATTTGTATCGGCTGATTAGAAATATTGTCATCATCAAGAGTCAGATTTGCGTCAAGTTCTTCGTCCAAATCATCAATATCCAAATCATCAATGGAAGAATCCATAATAGTTACGATTGATGTAGCTTTCGCTTTAATACCTTCCGCAATTACGGTTCCTTTTTTGAGTACTTCGCCTTCATCAACTTTCAATTCGCTTACGCTTGAAAGCGTATGAATTTCACCCGGACGAACTGTTATCTCGTGAATAATATCATTATACTCTTTGAATTCAACAATACCGTCAATATGGCAGTATACATCCTTTACAATCTCTGTTCCCGCCGTAACCTGCGCCCCGTTTTCCACCATTTTTAAGTTTGAATCTTTATTAACCTGATGGATTTCTTCGGGAATAAACACAACCGAACCCGGTTTTGTAATAATCTGGTTATCGTCAACTTCAACATCAATATACTTAATTTCACCGGAAGAAGTTACCGCACACTCATCATCGATAAGTTCGGCGATAATCATACCGTTCTCAACCGTTGTATCGACAGGCGCTTTAACAATATATCTTTCGCCGGTTGCGCCGACTGTCCATATTTGTTCTTTCTTGGTTTGTTCAAAAGCAGCGTTTTCGGGAATTAAAGACGCAATTACAATTGTCAATTCTTTACCCTGAACAATCTTCTTAATCTTTTTACCTTCAAACTTAATTTCTTCTATGGCAAGGTCTTCCCCAAATCTTACTTCGCCGCCGTGTTCGGAAATAGTAAGAGTTTCGGCAAGCTTTTCGCCTTCGCTGATTTTCTGTTCATTTTTAACGAGGACTTTGGAGCCGCCCGGAAGATTATAAACATCCCCGCCCAGAACCCAGATAATACCCTGTTTATTTGTGGTTCTGGATACATTGCCCTGTCTGTCCTTTTTCTCATCGGCAACGAAATCTTCATACAAAACTTCGCCGCTGAGGTCAGACGTAATATCTTTTGTAGCCTTTTCCGTCAAACGGCTTCCGTCTCCCTGATTGACAGGTTCGTAAGATGCAAGTCTGAAACCTTTATCTATTTGCTGTCCGTTTGTAAAGAACACTGTTGAACCCGCAGGAATATGGTATTTTTCCGTCTTTTTAGCGCCTTTAACTTCAACTTCCGCTTCATAATTCGCTACATTTACAACATCCCCGTGGCGTGTTCTTAATTCGCGTGTTTTAAGACTTGAAACAACTTCGCCGGCAATTTTTGACTCAACGTTTTTCATTGCGCCGGAACCTTTAAACACCCCGCCTGTGTGGAACGTTCTCATTGTAAGCTGGGTTCCCGGCTCCCCGATTGACTGCGCCGCGATAATCCCGATAGCTTCTCCGACATCCACAGGCTTTTGGGTTGTCATTGCCCAGCCGTAACATTTCCGGCATATACCGTATTCCAGACCGCAAGTCAGGCCTGAGCGGACTTTTAGTTCATCCAGCGTCAAATGTGAAATTCTTTTAATATCATCACGATCCATTGTTGTGCCTTCTTTAACAAGAACTTTGCCGCCGGCGTCTTTAATGTCCTGCGCAACAGTACGTCCCAAAAGTCTGTCAATTAACGGAACAATAACATTCTCGCCGTCTGTAATCGGCTTCATAAGGATTGATTTTGAAGTACCGCAGTCAATATCGCGGATAATAACATCTTGCGCAACATCAACCAGACGTCTGGTCAGATAACCGGAGTCAGCTGTTTTTAACGCTGTATCTACAAGACCTTTTCTTGCGCCGTAGGAAGAAATAATATATTCGGTTACGGACAAGCCTTCTTTAAAATTGGATTTAATAGGGAGGTCAATGATTTGCCCCTGCGCATCCGCCATCAGACCGCGCATTCCCACGAGCTGCGACACCTGTGACAGGTTGCCTCTTGCGCCGGAAAACGCCATCATATAAACAGGATTAAGGCGGTCAAAATTCTCTACAACGCTGTCGGTTAATTTAGAAGTTGTCTCAGACCATGTGTCAATAACTTTTGTATATCTTTCAACTTCGGTAATATCACCTTTCAGGTATCTGTTTGTTGAAACTTCTATTTCTTTTTCAGCTTCCTGAAGCAGGTCTTTCTTACTTTGAGGAACCTCAAGGTCTGCAATGGAAATTGTGGTGCCTGATTTTGTCGCATACTTATAGCCGAGATTTTTCAGGCTGTTAGCCAGTTCTGCGGTCTTAGCGCCGCCAAATTCAAGATAAATCCGAGACAAAAGTCTGTTAAGAGCTTTTTTGTCCATTTGTTCATTGATAAAATCCAGAGCTTTTTTTGAATTTGCGTATGTGTTATTCATATTTATTATCCTTTTCTTTTATATCCTTTCAAGTTAGCTTTACCTTTTGCCGCCTTTTAAAGATTTTAGTTTTGTTTTATAAGACTCTGCCTTTATCCGGCTTCTGTCAGTTGTTACCTGTCTGTTTTGCTTTTTTTGTTTCTTCCTTCTCCGAGAAGGTGTCCGCAGGACGGATGAGGGTTTTATTGTTTACGCCAGCGCGTTTCTTACTGCCTCGTTGAATATAATTCTTCCTGCCGTTGTTTCTATTCTTTCGCTTTGCTCGTCACGCACAATTATTTTGTCATGAAGTTTAATTACGCCGGCTTCAAGCGCGGAAACCGCATCTCTAAAGTCGTAGAAATAGCCTTTCGGCTCCATTTCAGGGTCTTTTAGTATTGTCAGGTAATACATACCCAAAACCATATCCTGAGTCGGAGTGATAACAGGTTTTCCGGTTGCGGGAGCCAGAATATTGTTAGTTGCAAGCATTAACATTCTTGCTTCTGTCTGCGCCTCAATGGACAGCGGAACGTGAACCGCCATCTGGTCTCCGTCAAAGTCTGCGTTAAACGCGGTACAAACCAGCGGATGAAGCTGAATTGCGCGGCCTTCCACGAGTTTTGGTTCAAAAGCCTGAATACCCAGCCTGTGAAGGGTCGGAGCGCGGTTCAGAAGTACCGGATGCCCGTCTATTACTTCTTCCAGTATATCCCAAACCACAGCTTCGGAACGCTCTATTTTCTTTTTAGCTGATTTAATATTTTGGACGTATCCTCTTTCAATCAATTTGTTTACAACAAACGGTTTAAACAGCTCAATAGCCATTTCTTTAGGCAGACCGCACTGGTTTAATTTAAGCTGCGGGCCGACTACAATAACCGAACGTCCCGAATAGTCAACCCTTTTACCGAGCAGGTTCTGTCTGAAACGCCCCTGTTTGCCCTCGATAATATTAGAAAGTGACTTCAACGCACGGTTATTAGGCCCGACAACCGTTCTTCCGCGCCGGCCGTTGTCTATAAGAGCGTCAACCGCTTCTTGCAGCATACGTTTTTCGTTTCTTATAATAATTTCAGGCGCGCCCATTTCCAAAAGTCTTTGCAGGCGGTTATTTCTGTTAATCACACGTCTGTAAAGGTCGTTTAAGTCTGAGGTTGCAAACCTTCCGCCGTCAAGCTGAACCATAGGTCTTAAATCAGGAGGAGTTACCGGAAGAATATCCATAATCATCCATGTCGGGTCTGTGTTTGAAGAAATCAGAGAATCCAGCAGTCTTAACCGTTTGATTAACTTACTTTTTCTCTGAACGGAAGTAACATGTCCGGCTAATTCCGTTCTTATTTCTTCCGCAAGCTCTTTTACGTTAACTTCCGTAAGAAGCTCTTTAACAGCCTCCGCGCCGATTCCTACTTTAAGTTCCGAATCCTCATTTTCAGCCATGTAATCTTCGTATTCTTCTTCGCTCAGCAGTTGAAGCTTTTTGAAACTGCTTTCACCGGCGTCAAGAACAACATAATTATTGAAATAAATAACCTGTTCAAGGTCTTTCAAGGTCATATCAAGGAGGAGGCCCAGATATGAAGGAATACCTTTAAGGAACCAGATATGCGAAACCGGCGCCGCAAGTTTAATATGACCCATTCTCTGGCGTCTTACTTTAGAGTCAGTAACTTCTACTCCGCACCGTTCGCAGATAATACCTTTATGTCTTACACGCTTATACTTGCCGCAATAGCATTCCCAGTCTTTTGAGGGGCCGAAAATCCTTTCGCAGAAAAGACCGTCTCTTTCCGGCTTCAGCGTGCGATAGTTAATCGTTTCCGGTTTTGTTACCTCGCCGTAAGACCATATAAGTATTCTGTCCGGTGACGCGATACTTATTCGTATATAGTCAAAATAATCAATACTTGTTGTCATTTTTTTTATACCCTTTCAAGTCAATGTTAGTGTTTTTCGCCTTTTTACAGTTTTACCTTTAGTTTTTGCATTTTACCCTTATCCGGCTTCTGCCAGTTGCCTCGCAACTCCTTTGCTTGTTTTGTTGAACGCGCTTAGCGGTTTTTTATCATCAGCTTTACCCATTGCCGGCTTTTGTTAGCTGCTACCTGTCTGCTTTGCTTTTTATGCCCTTTCAAGTTGGTTTTACCTTTTGCCGCCTTTTAAAGGTTTTACCTTTATTTTCTGTATTCTGCCCTTATCCGGCTTCTGCCAGTTGCCTCGCAACTCCTTTGCTTGTTTTGCTGAACGCGCTTAACGGTCATGCTAGTTTCTAGTCTCTAACCCCTAGTCTCTGATATGAGGGTTTTGTTGTTTTTTTGTTCGTTTCAAGTCAATGTTAGTGTTTTTCGCCTTTTATTTGTCACCCTGAACTTGTTTCAGGGTCTCTTTGTTATCCGGCTTCTGCCGGTTGCTACCTGTCTCCTTTGCTTGTTTTGCTGAACGCGCTTAGCGGTTTCTAAACCATTCAACCCTTCAACCTTTCAACTGTTACAGTTCTCCGAACGTTGCCGGCGTTTCAAAGAAGTTGATGTTCAACAGCTCTGAATCTATATCAGACAGCGTTCTTTTCGGCGCGGAACGTCTCATGTCGTCCATGTCCGTCATTAAATCGACTTCAACGCCGTCTTTTTTAGCAACGGTAATATCCAAACCTATACTTTGCAGTTCGCGAACCAATACTTTGAATGATTCGGGAATGCCCGGTCTCGGAATATTATCGCCTTTTACGATTGCTTCGTACGCACGGTTTCTGCCGTTAACATCATCGGATTTAATCGTCAACATTTCCTGAAGCGTATATGCCGCGCCGTAAGCTTCCAGCGCCCAAACTTCCATCTCTCCGAAACGCTGTCCGCCGAATTGGGCTTTACCGCCCAGAGGCTGCTGCGTTACGAGTGAATAAGGGCCTGTGCTTCTTGCGTGGATTTTATCATCAACAAGGTGGACAAGTTTCAGGATATATGAAAGCCCGACCGCAACCGGCTCATCAAACATTTCACCTGTTCTGCCGTCTATCAGTCTTACTTTACCGTCTTCATTAACCCAGCCGCACCCGGACTCTTTAATACCGCGCAGCAATTCCGCTTTTGTAGCTATTTCAGACTGGTTGTCTCCGTATCTTTCATCGAACGATGGCGATTCATAGAGGCTGCCCGTCAAATACGACGCCAGACCGAGCAGAAGCTCGTAAGTCTGCCCTACATTCATACGCGAAGGCACACCCAGCGGGTTCAGGACAATATCAACAGGCGTCCCGTCCGGCAGGAACGGCATATCTTCTTTTGGAAGAACCCGCGATACAATACCTTTATTCCCGTGCCGTCCGGAAAGCTTATCGCCAACGGAAACTTTACGCTTCTGGGCTATGTAAACTCTGATAACAGTGTTTGCGCCCGGCGGCAGTTCATCGCCTTTTTCACGGTCAAATACTTTTACGTCAAGCACCCGTCCGCCTTCTCCGTGAGGAACTCTCAGGGAGTTATCTTTAACGTCTCTTGCTTTTTCCGCAAAGATTGCACGCAACAGTTTTTCTTCCGGCGGATGTTCGCTTTCGCCTTTCGGGGTAACTTTACCCACGAGTATATCATCCGCGTAAACTCTTGCGCCGATACGGACAATTCCGCGTTCGTCAAGGTGTCTTAAAGCATCTTCCGAAACATTCGGGATTTCTCTTGTAATCTCCTCCGGCCCGAGTTTGGTTTGTCTTGCATCTATTTCAAGTTTCTCAATGTGAACGGATGTGAACACATCGTCATGAACACAGCGTTCCGAAAGCAAAATCGCATCCTCGTAGTTGTAGCCTTCCCAAGGCATGTACGCCACGAGAACATTTTTACCTAACGAAAGCTCGCCGCCTTTTGTGGAAGCTCCGTCTGCAATTACGTCACCCGCCTTAACTTCCTGGCCTTTTTTTACAATAGGCGTCTGGTTAATACAAGTGTCCTGGTTGCTTCTTACATATTTCATCAGCTGGTGCAGGTGAGGAGCGCCTTTTTTATCACGGATGACAATTTCTTCTCCCACAACTCTTTCCACAACACCGTCTGTTTCCGCAACGGCAACCATACCGGAGTCTTTTGCGGCGCGGGCTTCCAAGCCTGTTCCGACAACCGGTCTCTGCGTAATCAGCAGCGGAACAGCCTGACGCTGCATGTTTGAACCCATCAGGGCGCGGTTTGCATCGTCATGCTCTATGAACGGTATAAGCGATGTTGCAACAGATATTATCTGAATTGGCGAAACCCCTACGTAGTCAACCCTGCTGGACTCGCCCATTGTAAATTCGGAACGGTAGCGAACCGGCACATAATCAGCTTTGAAGCTGTTATCTTTATTCAACTGGACGTCTGACGGCGCCACACGGAAGTTCTCGTCTTCGTCAGCGGTTAAATAGTGAACTTCATCAGTTACAACACCATTTTTAACAACAAAGAACGGCGATTCAACAAAACCGTAATCATTAACTTTCGCGTGAGTGGCCAGAGAGCCTATCAAACCTGCGTTAGGGCCTTCCGGCGTTTCTACCGGGCAAATCCGTCCGTAGTGCGAAGGGTGAATATCACGAACCGCAAAACCCGCGCGTTCTCTCATTAAACCGCCCGGCCCGAGAGCTGAAATTCTTCTCTTATGCGTTAATTCGGCAAGCGGGTTGGTCTGGTCCATAAACTGGGACAGCTGTGAAGAACCGAAAAATTCTTTCAAAGAAGCAACCAAAGGCTTTGTATTCAGGAGGTTCAGCGGCGTTAACGTTTCGGAATCCTGCAAAGTCATTCTTTCCTTAACAATTCTTTCTATACGTGAAAGCCCTACTCTGAACTGGTTTTGAAGAAGTTCTCCAACGGAGCGTATTCTTCTGTTGCCCAAATGGTCAATATCATCAACCGTTCCTTCGTCATAAGTCAGGTTGATTAAGTATTCAATTGATGCGACAATATCCTGAACAGTGAGTGTTCTCTGGCTTGCCGGAACATTCAGGTTTAGTTTTTTGTTCAATTTATAACGTCCGACTCTGCCTATGTCATATTTTTTCTCGTCAAAGAAACGCGCTTCCAAAATGGAACGTCCGCCTTGAGGAGACGCAGGGTCGCCCGGTCTGAGCTTTTTATAAACTTCCACAAGAGCATCATCCGTTGTTTCGGTCATATCCTTATCCAGAGTCTTTTTCAGGAACTCAAAATGGGTAAACAAAGTTTCCATCTCGGAAACCGTAATTCCCACAGCTTTTAACAGTGTTGTAGCAAGGATTTTTCTGTTTTTATCAATTTTAACATAGATTAAGTCGTTGGAATCTGTTTCTATTTTCAGCCATGCGCCTCTGTTAGGAATCATTGTCGCGTTATACAAACGTTTTCCGGCAGGTGAAATTTCGCGTTTGAAATAAACGCCCGGTGAACGTACGATTTGCGAAACTATTACACGCTCCGCGCCGTTCACAATAAACGTACCTTTGTCGGTCATGGTCGGAATATCGCCGATATAGACTTCCTGTTCTTTAATTTCCCCGCTGTCGCGGTTGACAAGCCTTACTAATACACGTAATTGTTTTGCATAAGTTGCATCATGAATTCTTGCTTCTTCAATTGTGTATTTCGGGTTATCAAAAGTATAGTTAGGCAGAAAATGCAGTTCCAGCCTGCCGGTATAGTCTTTAATAGGGCTGAAAGAGAGCAATTCTTCTTTCAAACCTTCTTTTAAAAACCATTCAAACGATTTTTTCTGCACCTCAATTAAATCCGGTAAATCATCCAATCTGGTGTGGGGAATACCCATTGGAGTTACTCGTTTTGCATATTTTGTTTCAGACATTAAATTACCTCGTCCACATTATTATTCTACGTCCGGAAAGGTTAAAGACCTACCGCTTAAAGGGTTTCCGTATCCTTTAGCTCCAGTCCGGGGCAATGCCCCATATCATTCAATAATAATACATCAAGATAAATAGTCAAGGCATTTTTTAATATTTTTTTTTAAAATGTTAATTTTTTGTAACATTGTGTTAAACACTTGATTTTAAGCTGTTATAATTAATATTAGTATGAAAAAAGTTATTATTATTTTATGCCTGTTTATTACGGGATTAGCGGTTTACAGCGCGGACTTGGCCGGCGGGGTTGTTTTTGACTGGGCAGATATTAAGCAGATTGAACGCGATACGCGTATTGAGCAGTTTAGGAAAATTCTTTTTGAACAAGATTTCACTGTTGAGCGTCCTTCCGTAAAAAAAGATTCCCGATACAAAGAACATGTCATGCTTGTATCAGACGGGATTACC
Source organism: Heliobacteriaceae bacterium (assembly GCA_031265495.1). Taxonomy (GTDB): domain Bacteria; phylum Cyanobacteriota; class Vampirovibrionia; order Gastranaerophilales; family Gastranaerophilaceae; genus UBA947. Next base: position 35,889 of record JAISCP010000084.1, read on the forward strand.
GAAACTGACGACGTTAATTTATGCGCGTTTTATAAAGGGAAATTTCTTTACGCATACGCGGTACAGTACAAAAACGACCCTAAAAAAGTTTATTATTACAGTCTTTTGGGAAAACTGTACTATTTTGATATAATGTCCGGCAATTATCCGAATTTCCCTTACACCTCAAGACAGTACAGGGCAAACGAAAAACCGGTAAGCGTAATATATTTTGTCTCGCATGATATGCAGTACATGTATGCGCCGGACGGGAAGTTCACCGGATTTTGGTACAAGGACAAAATGTTCAACAGCAAAGGCGGACAGGTTTTGACAAGAACCAATTACTAGGGTTGAAGGGTTTAATGGTTAAAAATTGCTCTCTCATTGAGGAGAGTGGAAACTTTGCATTGATTTCTTACCTTACGTACTCTCTCCCTGCGGGAGAGGGGGCAAACACTTAGCGAAACCGAAGGCTGAGCTTAGTGTTTGGGGTGAGGGGGCAAACCCTTACAAACAACCTCCGCGTCATGCTGAATGACCGGATTCCGGTGTTTCAGCAATGGTAACAAACTATTGATTCGTCATTGCGAGGACGAATATAATGAGGACGAAGCAATCCAGCCAAACCGTTGAATTTACTGGATTGCCGCGTCGGGCTAACGCCCTCCTCGCAATGACGAGACGGTTATGGTGTGATTTGCCATATGGCAGACCCTGAAACGAGTTCAGGGTGACAGGGAGGTTAAGGCGGGCTATCCTTTGCTGTTCCCTCTTCCCTATTTACTATTAACTCCTATTCCCTAATAACTACTTATGTTGAAAGCTTATGCTGTACCCGAGTACATCAAGAATAATCTCAAATTCTTTCAGAGTTATTGTATTATTCTTTAATTTTTGCGAAAGATTTTGTACACTGAAATTTTTGTTTTTCTTTTGGCTTATTATGCCTGCCAGTTCAGTCAGTGTGTAATCCTTATCTATTAAAAGTTTTCTAATCTCGTTACTTATATTCATAGCACAAGATTACTACATTATTAATTAATGTTGACAATTTTAAATTAATAATTTAAAATTAAATATATAGTTTAAGTGTTGCGATTTAAAGGTTTATGGAGGTCATGAGATGGCAAAAAAAGGTTTTACTCTGGCAGAGGTTTTGATTACACTGGCTGTTATCGGTGTTGTTGCGGCGCTGACTATGCCAAGCTTGATAAGTAAAACACAATCCGTTATTTTAAAAAACCAGTTTAAAAAAGCTTATTCCGTTTACGGGCAAAATCTGCTTAAAACAGCATTAATCGATTTTGACGGCGATACCGGCTGCTATTATTCAGAAGGCGAAGAAAATAACGAGGAAACCAGAAGCATATCCGGATGCATCGAATTTTACGAACAGTTTGCCAAAAACATGAATGTAATAAAAACCTGCAGCGGCAGCGCCTTAGCAAACGGCTGTATTCCTGTATATAATAATTATGTTGTCAACAGCGGCTGCACGGGGTTTAGCCTTGAATACGTTAACAATAACAATAATGCTTATATTCTCAGTGATGGCAGTATAATGATACCTTATAAACACAGCGGCAACGAATGGCCTCTTTTTATGTTTGATGTAAACGGAATGAAGGGACCTAACAAAATTGGACACGATGTTTTTGGTCTTGGCATATTTTTACGTAAAAGTTCCGGAGCATATCTTTTGGGTAGCAATATTTTAGGATGTTTGCCAAGAGACGGCGCTCTTTTTACAAGCATGGATGATATTAACAAATAAGTTCCGCAGCTTTGTACGAGCTTCTGACTAACGGCCCGATTTGATGATGTTTTATACCGATTTCGTCCGCAAGAGTCCGTAATTTCCCGAATTCTTCCGGCGTGTAGTATTTCGCAACTTCATGATGATTCTTTGAAGGCTGAATATACTGCCCGACAGTAACAATATCACATCCGGTGTCATGTAAATCCCGCAGCGTCAACTCTATTTGCCCGAAGGTTTCCCCAAGCCCGGCCATTAAACCGGATTTGGTAATCAGCCCGCTTTTTTTAACATACCTTAAAACATCAAGCGACCGCTGATAGCGCGCCTGCGGACGAACCGTTTCGAACAAATCTTCCGCTGTTTCAATATTATGGTTAAAAACGTGCGGCTGCGCCGTGATAATAACATCAAGCGCCCTTGTGTCACCCTTAAAATCAGGTGTGAGAATTTCAATTTTGACTTCAGGAGTTAACTTTTTGATTTCACGAATACATTGCGCAAAGTGTTCCGCTCCGCCGTCAGGCAGGTCGTCACGCGTAACAGAAGTTATTACGGCGTAGTCCAGACCTAAATCACGCACTGCTTTTGCAATGTTTACCGGTTCAGACGCGTCAAGAGGTTCGGGCTTGGCACAGGAGATGTTGCAGTAGCGGCAGTTTCTTGTACAAACATTCCCCATAATCAGGAACGTAGCCGTGTTTTTTGTATAACACTCATTTTTATTAGGACAGCGGGCATTTTCGCAAACAGTGTTAAGCCCGTTATCTTTTAAAATCCTGCGTACATTCTTTGTTTTGTCTGTGTCAATTATCGGCCGTTTTAAGTATTCAGGCAGTCTCATTAAAATTCCTTTACAAATATACAAATATATTTAAAGAATACAATAAACATGGTATAATATGAAAAAATCAAGGAGAAGAATATGAAAAAAATCGTTACTATCTTGAGTTTACTTATGTTTGCGCCTATAGCGGCTGCGGATGTTGACGTTACAGATTTGAACTACTTTGAAGTTGACTCGTCAATTATGCAGGAAATTAACTCTTTTAAGTATGTTCAAAATGACAGCGGAATTCAGGACAGCAATAATTATAACCGAAATACCGGCAATCAAGCCGTACAAATTACCCCTGCCGCAAATACACCTGCCGTGAAAACAGTAACCGTAACGACAAAAACAACAGCCGCAAAAGTTCAGCGCCAAAACAACAGCCTGAGTAATACAAGCAGTCCTTACAACTTCGGGCGGTCAGATTACGTTTACAGACCAAGATATTAGGTAGTGTTGTGTATATGTCATTTCCGTAACTTCTAAATTTGTCCCGCCTCCGTCACGTCATCCTGAACTTGTTTCAGGATCTGGTCACCGATAAAAATATACAATTTCTGTAAAGTTTTCTTACCCGTGCAGATAGATGCTGAAATAAAATTGAGAAGATAGTGCGATTTTGTGCCGGATCCAGAAACAAGTTCAGGATGACGTGACGGTTATGGTGTGAGAGTATGTTTATTCATTCCTATTTACTTAATCACTCCTATTAACTATTTACTAACTACTATTTACTGATATCATGTAAATAAATGTAAAGATATTAACGTATAACCGGCAAATTTTTGACCCAATGGTTTTTGATATATATTATAGCGTTAGTGATTATTCAATAGAATTTAAAGTGAAAGGTAGTATCAATGTTTATATTCGCAATACCAAATACTGACCCTGCAGTAGGTCCGGTAAGACCGGGCGGAAAACAGCAAATATCAATTTACAAAGACGGCATTAGAAGAACTATAAATTCAACATCAAAGGATGTTGATAAATACTTATCGGACAGAAAAAAAGCCGGGGCTTATGCAGGGGCAGGCATGGCGGGAATGCTTGTATCCATGATAGGCGGCATTCTGTTAGAAAATCAGGCAAAGGTTAAAAAAGCTTCAATAATAGGCCTGGGCGTGAGCATGGCTTCATTGATTCTTGGTCTGAGTGCGTACGGAGTAAAGATAAACAGAGCGCAAAAAGAGCTGTTAGCGGGTCAGGAAAACGTACCGGCTGCGCCTGAGGAGCCCGAGAACAACCCGGACTCAGCGGAATAAGCACTCAAATATCCCCTCAGAATAAGTAGGATGCGCAAAACAAACTTCTTTGAGTTTGTCTGTTGTGATGTTGTTCTGCATTGCAATTAAGATTTGGTGAATTAATGCCGATGCTTCTTTTGAAACAATGTGTGCGCCCAGAATTTTACCCTCGCGCGAAAGTATTTTTATGAACCCGTCCGTGCAGTTATCACAATGGGATTTGCCCAGCGCAGATATTAATAAGCCTGATTTTTGGTAGGTTCCCTGCTCCAAATCCTGCTCCCGCGCCCCAATCCATGCGATTTCAGGACACCCGTAAACCACCGACGGCACAAGCGATTTGTCGAATTTAATCCCTTTAATTTCCTCAATTGCCTGCTTAGCCGCAAAATGCGCAAGTTGAATTGAACCGCACGCATCCCCCAAATATACAACGCCGTCTTCTGTTTTTTCTTCACAAGGAATACGCCCGACAGCAGCTAAAATAATTTGAGCGTCTTTAAAATCCTGCCGGATGTCACCGTTATACGACAGGACGGTTTTTATATTTTTCGCTTTAAAAATTCTTTCAAGCCGTTTTGAAACCTCAAAGTCCGCAGCGGGCAAAAGCCTGTCAGCAACCTCGACAACCGTAACCTCAACCCCGAAAGCCGCAAAAATTCTTGCCCATTCCGTGCCGATTGAACCGGAACCCACAATTACAATGTTTTTCGGCAGCTTTTTTAAGTTCAAAATATCATCGGAACTTAAAATAAACTCATGGTCAAATTCAAGCCCTTTAAGCGGGCGCGGTTTGGAGCCGGTTGCAGCAATAATTCCGCCGCATTCGTAAAGCTCTCCGTCTGCGCTGATTGTGTTTTTACACTGAAGCTTTGCCTCAGCCGAAACTATTGTTACGCCGGCGTTTTTTAAAGACAATTCCAAACTTTTTCTTATTTTTTCAACTGTTTGATTTTTGTATGCCATGACTTTTTCAAAGTCAACACTAATGCCCCCGAACGTGGACGAACCGGCACATGAATTAACAAAAATTCCGACATCTTCGCAAGATTTCATTTCCTCATAAAGCTCTGCCGCGTGCATAACAGCTTTTGTAGGTATGCAGCCTTTATTCAGACAAACCCCGCCGATTAAATCTTTTTCAAACATGACAACATTCAAACCTTCCGAGCGTGCATGAAGCGCCGCCGTGTAACCGGCAGGCCCGGCGCCGATAATACCTATATCATATTTTTTCAATATATTTACCCCCATTTACTCTTCATTGGTAACTTTTTACTGGTTTGCCATTGCGGGCGAAGCAATCCGGCCAAAACCGTTGAATTTACCGGATTGCCGCATCGGGCTGACGCGCTGCAATGACGTTATCAATAAAAGTTTCCGCTCTCCGTTTACTCCTGTCTTGTATACACGCGCGGCAGCCGGACTTTCAGGCTGCATGTAAGCGTATAATTAATAGTATCAAGAATTTTTGCCCAATTATCAATGGAATTATTTTCATCTGACAGCGTTATAATATCGCCTTCTTGAGCGCCTTCCCCCGTTATATCAAACATCATCTGATCCATTGTAATATTACCGATTTGCGGAACTTCCCGGCCGTTAAGCATACCGGAAATCCTGTTAGACAATTCCCGCCGAACCCCGTCCGCATAACCTATCGGAACAGTAGCCGCTTTTATTGTCCGCTTTGCGGTAAACGTATGCCCGTAGCTTACCCCTTCATTTACCGGAACTTCGTGAATATGGACTATCCGCCCTTTAAGCGAAAGAACCTGTCTTAAATTAAGTGTTTTACAGGCGCAATCCGGCGGCAAATCAGGCAAAAGCCCGTAAACAGATATGCCTGCGCGAACCATGTTAGTATGTGCAATATCATAACACAGCAGTCCGGCGGAATTTGCAGCATGCAGCAGCAAACCCGCAGTATCAATCCGTGAAATAATCTCATCCCATTTTTTAATTTGTATTTGTGTTTTAACCCTGTCCTGCGCGTTTGCAAGGTGGGTAAAAATCCCGCGTAATTCAACAAAATCCGCATTCTGAACTTCTTTTATAAACCCAACGGCGTCATCGGGCAAAATCCCTATTCTGTTCATACCCGTATCAATTTTAACGTGGACTTTCGGCTTTATTCCGAGTCTTTCGTAAGCGCGGCGGCAGGCATTCAGATGTTCAACAGAAAAAACGGAAATCGTTAAATCCGCGCTTACTGCGCTTTCCACAGCCCAAACAGGCACAGCGCCCAAAACAAGAATTTCGGAATTTATCTTTGCCTCGCGCAAATCCACTCCTTCGTCAATCGAAGCAACTCCGAGCATATCAACGCCTGAGGCAAGAAGCGTCGGCGCAAGCATTACCGCGCCGTGTCCGTAAGCGTCCGCTTTAACCACCGCAAGAAGTTTTGTTTTTGCCGGCAGAACCCTGCATATTTCTTTAACGTTGTGTGCAGCGGCTTCAAGGTTAATTTCAACCCACGAATCCCGATGAATATTTACATGCGACTGGCGAATATTTTTCATAAAACAATTATAGCAGGAAATAGAGGTTAGTAAATAGTAAATAGTGAATAGTAAACAGGAAAGAGGGAACAGCAAAGGATTGCCACAGAGCCCACCTTAACCTCCCTGTCATGCTGAACTCGGTTCAGCATCTGCCTTCTGCACGGGGAATTAAAACTCAAAGGTATTGAATATTTTACCGGTAGTCAGATCCTGAAACAAGTTCAGGATTGTATAGGTTATGGTGTGCTTTTGCCATGTGCATTTCCTGAAACCCCGGAGGTGCAATCCGGTCGTTTAGCATGACGGGGAGGTTGTTGATGTAAACTTTATTACTAAAATTTTCCGCTTGCAATTAAATATTTACATGTTAGACTTAATATTGTCAGAAATCACTAACCCGAATACAATTTCAAATAGTCATTAATTTGACATTGTTTTGGTGTATTCATAAAAATAAGTATTGTACGGTTTGTATATAAAATGAAAGGTAAAAAAATAAATGAGTTTAGAAGACGAATTAGAAGAAACCCCTGCTGAGGAAAACTTAACAGAAGAAAATTCACCGGAAGAAAGCTCTGTACAGGAAAAAGCTGAAATTGAAACGGCAAAAGAAGCGGAAATTCAGGAAGAAGTAGAAATTGAAACGGCAAAGGAAGAAGAAATTCAGGAAGAAGTAGAAGTTCTACCTGCTGACAAGCGTGGAAGACGCAGAAAACAAAGAGACAGATATGAAGAAGAAAAACCGCAGTCGGAATGGATTGAGCGTGTTGTTCAAATCCGCCGTGTTACCAAAGTAGTCAAAGGCGGTAAAAAATTGAGTTTCAGAGCAATTGTTATTGTCGGAAACAAAAAAGGTCAGGTAGGCGTGGGCTGTGCAAAAGCTTCCGAAGTTATCATTGCAATCCAGAAAGCCATTGCGGACGGAAGAAAAAACCTTATTACGGTGCCTATTTTCAAAACAACTATACCGCACCCTGTCACGGGGCGTTCCGGCGCAGGCTCGGTTATGTTAAGACCGGCGTCGCAAGGTACGGGGATTATTGCGGGCGGAGCGGTTCGTCTGGTGCTTGAACTTGCGGGGATTGAGAACATACTTTCAAAATCGCTCGGGTCAAAGTCACCGCTTAATGCAGCGAACGCAACTCTGGAAGCGTTAAAGAGTCTTACTCCGTTTAGCGAAGTTGCTAAGCGGCGCGGGCTTACAGTGGCGGAACTGCTTAACTAAACAGAGACTGGGGGTTAGAGGACAGGTAAAACAGTTGAAAGGTTGAAAAGTTGAATGGTTTAGAAACCGTTAAACACGTTCAACAAAACAAGCAAAACAGGCAGGTAGCAACCGGCAGAAGCCGGATAAGGTAAAATCAACGCAAGACTAAGTAAAATTGCAAAAGGCGAAATACACCAAAATTAACTTGAAATAGTATAAAAAACAATAAAACCCTCATCCGCCCTACGGGCACCTTCTCCCAGAGGGAGAAGGAAAAAATAGAAACCATTAAGCACGTTCAACAAAACAAGCAAAGGAGACAGGTAACAACAAGTAAAAGCCGGCAATAGGTAAAATTGACAAGTAATGAAGTAATTCCCGGCAAAGGCGGCAAAAGGTAAAACCAACTTGAAAGGATATAAAAAAGATGGCGAAGACACAATTAAAACAAGTGAAAATTAAACTCGTAAGAAGTTTAATCGGCTCGTCCGAATCCCAGCGCAAAATTGTTAAAGGATTAGGACTAACCAAAAAAGACCGGATAGTTGAGCATTACAACAGCCCGACAATAATGGGCATGGTGAATAAAGTTTCACATCTGGTGCAAATAGTAGAATAAATAATAAAGGAACTAAAAAATGACAATCACATTAGAAGATTTAAGACCTGCAGAAGGCGCTGTCCACAAGGTTAAACGTGTAGGCAGAGGCCGTTCTTCGGGACGGGGTAAAACCTCTTGCCGCGGACATAACGGTGAAGGACAGCGTTCGGGACGTTCGGCAAAAAGAGGATTTGAAGGCGGCCAAATGCCGGGTTACAGACAAATGCCGAAATTGAAAGGTTTTAACAATATTCACGCTCTGAATTACGCACAAATTAACGTGGGCAGAATAGACGCGCTAAAACTAAAAGAGATTTCTCTGGAAACACTTAAAGAAGCGGGAAAAGCTCATCCTTCAGCTGTCGGCTTGAGAGTACTGGGCAGCGGCGAGATTAAAAAAGCCGTAACGGTAAAAGCTGACCACGTAACACCTTCCGCTAAAGAAAAAATTGAAGCGGCAGGCGGTAAAGTTGAATCAGGGACTAGGGGTTAGAGACTGGAAACCAGAACAGTTGAAGGGTTGAAAGGTTTAAAAACCGTTAAACGCGTTCAACCAAATAAGCAAAGCAGGCAGGTAATAACCAACAAAAGCCGGCAATGGGTAAAGCTGATAAGTAATGAAGTAATTCCCGACAAAGGCGGCAAAGGTAAAACTGACTTGAAAGGATATAAAAAACAAAAAAAGCAAAGGAGTTGCGAGGCAACTGACAGAAGCCGGCTAAGGGTAAAATGCAAAAATTAAAGGTAAAACCTTAAAAGGCGAAATACACAGACATTGACTTGAGGCGAACATAAAAAGCAAAACAGATGCGAGCGGATAAGGCTTGCAGATATAAATGAAAAGTAAAAAAATACCGCGAGTGCGTAAAATCAAACAAAGCCGGTAATTCGGCAGTAAAATAAGTAATAAGGTAAATAAATGAAAGGCGGCTATACGACAATCGTAAGCTGTGTTAGAAAAGATGGGACAGGGAATGAAAATGCCGACCACGGATGATTTAATATCAATGTGGCATGCCTCAGGGCTAAAACAAAAGTTAATATTTACTTTTTTGATGATTTGCGCGTTTAGATTGGGAGCGCAACTGCCTTTGTACGGTATTAAAAACGAGGTTTTTGCCAATATAGCTGCGGGAAATAATATTATAGGATTTTTGGATTTATTCTCTGGCGGCGCGCTGGGTAAGGTTTCCATATTCGCGCTGGGGATAGGGCCTTTTATCACTGCGTCCATTATAGTCCAGCTTGTTTCCGTTGTAATCCCCTCGCTTGAAAAACTGCAGAAAGAAGAAGGTGAAGCCGGCAGAAGAAAACTGTCACAGTATACAAGGGTGTTCACGGTTGTATTGTCAATATTTCAGTCGGTTGTGTTCATGTTATTTCTGCGGCATTTACCGGAGGCGATTTTGCCGAACGTAAATCAAGGAATGTTTTTCCTCAGTTCCGTTGCGGTGCTTACAGCCGGTTCTGTTCTTGTAATGTGGATTTCAGAACTTATTACGGAAAAAGGAATTGGCAACGGCGGTTCGTTGATAATTTTCGTGGGCATTTTATCGGGAATTCCTATTTATGCCTCGAAAACTTCCGAAATGGTTGCGCATAACGGCGCCCTGCAGCTGGGACTGGCCGTACTGCTTGCAATATATTTCGCGGCAATGATTGCGATTGTGGTTATGCAGGAAGCTGTTCGTAAAGTTATTATAGTGAACCCTAAACGTCAGGTAGGCAATAAAGTTTACGGCGGAATGAACTCTTATATACCGTTTAAGCTTAATCCGGGCGGAGTTATGCCGATTATCTTTTCTATTGCCATTTTGCTGTTTCCGTCAACAATATTGAGCATTGTAGGGCAGGCAAACTTCAAGTCCGAAACCGTTAAAATGATTGTTGTACAATTAAACCAGATTTTAAGTCCGAGCGGCCCTGCTTATTATGTTTTATATTTTCTGCTGATTGTGGGTTTGACATTCTTTTACGCCTCAATCATGCCGAACATGAACCCAAAAGACATAGCGGATAATCTAAAAAAGCACGGCTCGTCAATTCCGGGTATTAAGCCCGGAAAACCGACTTCCGAAGCGCTTGATAAAATTCTTTCCAAAACGACATTTATCGGGGCTGTCGGGCTTGGTATAATTGCGTTAATTCCGAATGCGGCGACTTATGTTACGAATATAAGAACTTTGCAAGGTATCGGGGCAACATCTCTTATCATCATGGTCGGGGTTGCGCTTGACTTGATTAATCAGGTCAGAACACATTTGCTGGCAAGGAATTACGAGTCGTTTTTAAAAGAATAGAGCCGAAAATTTGACAAGATTTGACTAAGCATTGTAGAATAATCATGTAATGAATAATGGAGGTATGGTTATGGATAAAACAATTAAAAGCGGCTGTAATGCAGTAGTAGCACCACTTTCGGGGGGGGGGGGGGGGCTTTATAACGGCTTCCTGCAAGGCTTCCCGGTTGTAAGAATTTGTCCTTCTCCCTTTGGGAGAAGGTGGTGCGTAGCGCCGGATGAGGGTTTTATAGGAATTAATAACAATAAAACCCTCATCCGGCTTTCAGTCACCTTCTCCCAAAGGGAGAAGGAATTAAACTATTCCCTATTTACTAACCACTATTCACTAATAAATCACTTCACGCACCGAACGTGGGCGGCGTAGCTCTTGGCGTTGCGGGCCTGAGTGCCATCACGAAAGTACTGAAACCATGCGTCGACTGTATTGCTCTCCAAAGAGGACCAGAAGTAGTCTGACATTCCCAGTATATTGTTATTTGCACTATTATATTGGTATATAGCGTTTAGTTCTTCCTTTGTTGGAAGGTGCATGCCCAAGTCGGCACAGGCTTTCTTTGCTCCTGCCCAACGGTTTTTTGCACAAGAAACATTGGTGCTGCCCCTAAGGTCATAAGAAATATCAGCCGAACCGTCACAGGTGTTTATCGAGCTGTATGCTACATCTGATGCTGATACGCATAAACTCCCTATCTTTACTCCGACGCAGGTGTCGAATGGATTTGCGTTTAATGTGTAAACATCCTTACCTAACTTGTTTGGTTTTGCTTTACCGTTTATGTCATAGACCAGACTCAAACATGATGTTGTCTGTGCGCCCGCTGCTCCTATATCCAGTACAGGGCAATCAGGGTTATAGCTTAGGATTGCCGTATAACCGTTTATCAGACCTAGCCCTAAGGCTTTTGTGCGCCAATTCCCTTCATTTAAGTCACTTGAATTCTTTAAGTCCTTTGTTTCTACTGTTTCACTGCCGTCACCGTTTGTTATTGCAGGTGCAAAACAGTTTGACGGATCTGTGTCACATACTTGTAATATTTTCAGATATTTCTTTAGTTCATCCACGAATGTTTCTGTTGTAGTATAACCGTTTAAGACTTCTTTTACATTCATTTGGCGGGTTGCTTCTTCAAGCCGTCTGTCAAATACTTCTTTTGCCGTTGAATATGACTTCTCCTGCCAGTTTGCCATTAGTGCAGGCATGGTCAACGCGGCTACCACTCCGATTACGGTTAGCGTTATCAATACTTCCGCCAGTGTAAAGGCTTGACACGTCATTGCGAGCGACCGGCGGGAGCGCGGCAATCCAGTCAAGACTGTTGATTTTTTGGATTGCTTCGTTGCTTGCTGTGCAAGCGCCTCGCAATGACGAACTAACGCGGCAGGCTGAGCCTGTTCTCCTAGCGTGAAGGCTGCTATATTTTCCCTCTCCCTCTGGGAGAGGGTGCCCGCAGGGTGGGTGAGGGTTTTATTGTTATTA
>JAISCP010000153.1 GCA_031265495.1 Heliobacteriaceae bacterium
ATTTGACGGAATATTTAAGAAGCTCTCCATCTGTCCGGCGTATGATGCTCCGCCGCTATCTTCCCCAACAGCAGATGAGCGCACTGCAAGAAGTTTTCCATTCATTTTATGTTCTTCAATTTTTGAGAGGATTTTTTCTTCACTTATTTCCTCATCAACGGGCAAAACAAACCACTCAGGCACATTCAGCCCGGCTTTTGTTAAAATATCAAGGTTATACGCTTTTCCACCGATTTCAGTTTCAAGATACATAGCCCCTCACTAAATTTAAAATCATCGGAATGCCACCCAGAGATAAATACATTCCAAGTGTCCAAATTCCTGCCATAGTTTCGATTTTAGCCGATGTTTTTTCGCTGTTGTCTTTGAGAAATTTCAATGCCGGAAGTGAACAGAAAATCATAAAGAATAATAGAAACAAGAATGAATATTTCCCAAAACCCGCATAAAAACAGGCAATATTGGCAAAGATAAACGTAATAAATAAAACACCGAGCCACACATAAGTCGCGTTTTTACTCCCCCATAGATAGGAATAAGTTTCAACGCCCACTTCTTCTTTCTCTTTCGGTCTGATTTTGCGCCCTATTTCAATTACCACGCCATTTAAAAAAGTTACAATAAGGAAAATCACAAGCCCTTGCGGAAGCCCGACATTTTCTATATTCCAGTCAAGCCCTGTTGTATAGAAATCCATTACCGGCATAATCATCATGTGCGTTATCAGATAAAAAATCGGATGTTTGCGAAGCCACTCGCTAATAAAGAACTCCCGCGCCATTATAAACATATAAATCAGCACCAACGCCAATACCCACAACATTGCATGCAGAAAGAAAAAGTTTATAATAATCTGCAAGCCGATAACCGCTGCTATAACAAACTTCAATTCTTTAAACGACACCAATCCCCGTGGTACAGCTAGGTATGGACGGTATTGCGCATCGGTTTTTGCGTCTTTAAACTCATCAAAAAGTCTTAGCAGGAAGAAAAATCCAAAAGAAGTCAAAGCCCCAAACGTAAGTATTTCCCATGAAAAATCAGTAACCCCGCGTAGAATTTTGGAATAAGACATCGCTGAAAATGAAAATGCAAGTACCATTAGCCCGTAAAGAAAAAACGGGAATCTTTCACTCTGATATATCCGGAATCTCTGAATAAAACATAAACTCTTTTCGTCTTCCATAATTTATCTATCATAGCATAAAAACGCTTGAGTGATTTAGGTCGTGTCGACATTAAAATTCAATTTTCGTTACCCTGATATCAGTGAATAGGTGATTGAGATTGGTAAAATCAAACCATAACCATCCTGTCATCCTGAACTTGTTTCAGGATCCGGCACTTTGTAAATAGCACTATCTTCTCAATCTTATTTCACCATCTATCTGCACGGGTAAGAAAACTTTACAGAAATCGTATATTTTTATCAGTGGACAGATCCTGAAACAAGTTCAGGATGACGGGACGGTCGTTCAGCGTGATGTTTTTCTATTGAATGTCGACACTGCCTAGTGTCTAGGATGCTAGCATAATAAAAAAAGTCCGGGCGGGTGTGGTTTTGTTTTGACATTACTGTGCGCCTACACCGGCGTAATACCGGAGAGCTTACCGCTATGCTGAGACGTTAAATATTCTTAGTTTATAAAAGCCGGGCTGCGCGTGTTTAAATGTGAGGCGTCTGTGGGGAACGCGCCGCGTCACTTCATGCAATATTACGGCGGAGTTAATACGAGTATTTGATATTCATGCTACCTTGAGAGTATATCCCAATTCTTTTATTAATTTCAAAATGGTATTCATTTGCGGCCGGCTTTCACCTTTAAAAAGCGCATACAGGTTGCTTCTTGAAATTCCTGTTTTTTTAGACATACCGGATATTGTATCTTTTGCCTTAACGGCATATTCAAGAGTCCGGCAGAAAGCGTTCAAGTCCCCGTCTTCCAAAAATTCTTCAAGGCTGATTGTAAGCCACTCTTTTATATCATCTTCCGTTTTTAAATCTGACATAATTATATCATCTAAACTTATTGTATTTTTATATTTTTTCATTTATTTGCCTCCATTCGTACAAAATCTTTTTAGCATTATTTATATCTTTTGTCTGTGTTGATTTATCGCCGCCATTAAGCAGCAGTACTGTCATTTCATCAATTTCATTGTAATAAATTCTATAACCGGATCCGAATTTTAATCGCAATTCAGATATTTCGGGCTCAATCTTTTTACAATCGCCAAAGTTATTTTCACAAATTCTGTTCAGCCTGATTTCAATTCTTTTTCTTGCAGATTTATCCAGAGATTTGAACCAGTCTGCAAATGGCGATTTTTCATTGTCTAAAACAGCGATTTCAACTTGTCTCATAATAATATTGTACTGTGGTCAGTACAGTTTGTCAATAGTTTTTTATAAAAAAGGGTGAAGATATTCTCAGAGTATAATTCCTGTTAAATCCAATCTAAATTTTTAACACAAATATGAACATTTATACGAATATTATGTTTTTGTTTGCAGTATAATAGATATCATGAAATCCTACCGTAAAGAACTGCATTTTCATACCAAAACCCGCCGTGCCTATGTTAACATCACACCGCAGATAGAAGCCGTGCTTGCTGAGAGCGGAATTGGCGAAGGATTGTGCCTTGTCAATGCAATGAATATAACCTCAAGCGTTTTTATCAATGATAACGAGAGCGGGTTGCACCACGACTTTGAGCGCTGGCTTGAAAAGCTTGCGCCGGAAAAACCTTACGACCAATACGAGCATAACGGTTATGAAGACAACGCTGACGCGCATTTAAAGCGTACAATTATGGGACGCGAAGTTGTTGTTGCGGTTACAAACGGCAAACTGGACTTCGGCACTTGGGAGCAGATTTTTTACGGCGAATTTGACGGTATGCGCGATAAGCGTGTGCTTGTGAAAATTATCGGGAAATAACAGAATTTTCCTAAACGTTTATGAGACAGATTGTTGGTGAAATTGCAAAAAAATTAAGAGATGCAAATCACAAAATGCACTTAAAGCAGCCGAAGAAACAAAAAAAAACCCGACTTTGAGGGTCAGGTAAAAATTTGTAGGGGAAAAATTAATTGGAGTTATAAAATCTGTTTCATATCAAATGTAAAGCTTGCCGGTTTGCAGTTGCGATGAAGTTCATCTGTGCAAACAGTATTTCTGATTTGTCTTCAAAAGCGGGAGCAGCGTTAGTGGTAATCTGGCTGCTGTAAAGCTCTTTTAATTTATCGTCAATTTGATTAAGTTGCGCTGTTGCCATTTTAAAGCCTCTCGTATTTGCTCATCTCTTATGTATATATAAAGTATATCTGTAAGCGCGGATTTCAAAAAAGGCTAAACTTGTTACATTTGTTTACAAAAATAACCCTTCCGTTAAAGGAAGGGAGTGGAAACCTTTATTGATACGGCAATCAAACTTTACTGCCCCCTCACTCCAAACACTAAGCTCTCCCTGCGGTTTCGCTAAGTGTTTGTTCTCTCTCCCGCAGGGAGAGAGTATGCAATGAAATCAATAAGAAATTACCACTGCCCTAACAGAAGGGTTAGTTTCCAACTAAGTACCTTAACAAAAAACTTAATCCAGAATAGTTACACCGCTGCGCGAACCTGTGGAACGATTATCATATCCCCAGCCGCGATTTCCCGTATAATAACTTGCGTCGCCGCCTGCGCCTCTGTCGTCAAGAAATCCCATAGCCGCAGGGTCCATGCCCCACCCGAGCGAAGGCGTAGTACCCGTAGGCGTTCCGCCCATTAAAAAACTGCCCAAAGCATTGCGCCAGCCGCCGTTGGAATTTACAACAGGCAAGGCTCCGTATTGTTTGGCCGCACGGCTTAATGTCTCGTATCTTGGCGTCAATTCCCCCGACTGCTTAGCTCCGAACATTTTTTCTTCAAGACGTTCAATCCTGTTTTGGGCGGTATCCATGCTGAAATTTCTGTTGAAAACCTTATGCTCAAGCATTGACAATTTATTTGCCGGAATATCTTTTGAGGAATTAGCAATAATGTTATCAATCCGTTTATCATCACTCATTTCGGGATATGTCCGGCTGAAAACCGAACGTTCAAGTCTGTTCAGGCGTATATCCGTATCCTGATACTCAAAAGTTCTGCCGAGAATACTTTCCTCAGCCTGCGTAATCTTTCCGGTATCCTTGAAAGCCGCATTTACTTCATTTGTATTCTTCTTACTTTTAAAGAAGCGCTGAATTAACTTTTGCGGCTGGTAGTAATTCCCGTAGCGGTCGTAATGGCCGCTGCCTTGATAATAGTTCTGCTGATAACGATACGGATTGCGGTAGACATTGTTGGAATTTTTATACCTGTACGCAGGATGATTATAGTAATTATTGTAATAATTGGGCGTAACTGTTGTCACAGTATCTCTGACAATTGCATGCGCCGAAGAAAGTCCCAAAACTAAACCGCTTAATAATACAAATATTTTTTTCATAAATAAAACCCTCATTTATGGTATAAAATAAGTGAAGGTTTTATTTATTCCCCTGCCGGGTAATTTTTAAAGGCAATTTGCCTCATCATTCCATCCTCGTCACGTCATGCTGTGACAATTCTTTGCTGTTCCCTCTTTACTAATTTAGCCATACCTCAATACCTCCAGCCCTCTATATTACTTAACAAAATTATAACGATTTGTAAATTTTTTTAAAAACAGCTGTAAAATAACGGATAATGCCTTATAGAGCAGTGTAATACAAAATATGACATTTTCGATTACTAGCAATTTTTTTCGGATTTTGTTTTTTATAAAAATATAGGGGAATAATAGGAATTTATTATGGGGAATATGTCAACACAAATTGGTAAGTTATTAATTCGCAAATTCGGAAATGGTAATACGGCAAGAGTTATGACTCAAAAAGCAGGAACGGAAACAAGGACACTTATAGAAATCTTGGATTCAAAAGGTTCTGTAATAAACCATAAGCTTAAGGAAGTAACCCGTATACAAGCTAAGAGTGATTCATGTCCGCTATTACACGAGATGTACCCCAATATGAAACAATTTGAATTTACTAAAATACATAATTCGGAAATTGGACCTAGGGGTTATTATAAACAACTTGATGATGGAACATATATTGGCGGCAGTCGTATAAATGTAACCGGCATTCCGAATGGTGAAAATATTGATAGGGTGGTTGTTGCAAGAATGAAGCAATTTGAGAAGGAGGCACTGGTATACAATGAGGCACAGAGATACAATGATCCGGTATACGTCAACAAGCTTCAAAAAAATAATAAGTTTGATTTTTCATTGGACACATCAAAAAATTTACATCGTAACGAACAATTTTCAAAAGCAAGTATTACTTTTGAAAATGATGCATATGCCCGGTTTCAAAGAAATAACCTAGTAGACGAATTTATAGGATCAGACAAATGGAAATGTGACGACAATATAGCATTTCTTTTTGGTACGCCGCAACTGTTGCGACTTACAAGAGAGATCGGAGTTAAAGCTCAATTTAACCCTTGTTATCCTGGTTAGTGAATTTACAGAAGTTCACTACCGCACTTTGTTTTCTTCGCCTTTGACCAGCCGGACTATATTTGTGCGGTGTAACCAGATAATATAAACCGCCCCTAAAACACAATACCCGATGTATGCGGCGGGCTCATGAAACAAATACATAAGTACAGGCGCGCATGCCATCGCTATAATAGAGCCGAGCGATACGTATTTTGAAAAATAAGTTATTGCAGCCCAAATTATTGCAATGATTAATCCTGTCTGAAAATTAAGTGCAAGAATTGTTCCGATACCGGAAGCAACTGACTTCCCGCCGGTAAAGTTCAGAAAAATTGATTTGCTGTGCCCTAAAATTACTGCGACCGCCGCGATTACCGGCAGAAGACCTATGTCTGCAAAAGCTGACGTAAAAATTTTTGTCAGAATTACGGGTAACGCCCCTTTAGCCGCATCTAATAACATAGTTATAAAAAACCAGGTTTTCCCCATAACACGTTTGACATTTGTTGCGCCTGTCGAGCCGGAGCCGATTTTGCGAATATCTTCGCCTCTCGCCAGCTTTACAATAATATATCCGGTCGGAATTGAACCGATTAGATAAGCTGCGCAAAACACCGTTAATAATTCAAACATATTCATGCTCGCTACAACGCTATTTTTACTTTAATTGATATAACATCAAAAGGGGTTCCCTGAGGGAATTCTCCGTAAGGCCCGGACGCTGCCGCAACAAACAAAATCTTTTTATCCCAAGCTTTAAATCCTGAAGATTGCACAACAGAAGCCTCGATAACATTTCCTCCTCTGTCAAGAGTTAATGCAACAGCTGCGTCAGGACTTGCGATATTCCACCAGAATGCATCCCATTTGTTAAATTTGTAAGTTGCATTGAAGTTTGCGGTAACAATATTGATAATATTTTTTTTATAACTTGCGAAATTTATGTATCGGCCCTGAGCATTGAAGAAGTATGAATTCCCAATACCGTCGACAATATAAATGCAGCGTAAATCTCCTGACGGATAGTTATAAACAGCCCAGCTTTGAGGGGACAATAATTTTTTAACCTGAATATTGTCAAGCTCTCCTGTCGGCACATTGTAATTAAGTTCTGCAAACTTATAATCTACGCTGTTATAGCCGGGTTTACTCTTATAATTTTGAGTTAACGCCTGATAAACCGGAGGAATATTGCCCAAATCCAAAATAAGCTTGTCCGGAATATTAGTGAAGACTTTTTGGCTTGCATAGTTTATACTGCCGTAATTAGGTGTATCATTCGCATTAAGCACATCCGGCGTAACGGTTACATAGCCTGCCATAGCACAGTTGGCGAAAAGTAAACAAAATACAAATAAAAAAAACTTTTTCATCATTTTCTCCTTTGACGTAATCATAGCATGTCCGGGTTTATTTGTAAATAATCAGATAATAATTATTTAAACTTTCTCATCATAGATAAAGCTTTATTTATGCTTTGCTTACCGGCTTTATTTTTCATGCCTGCCAACGCTTGGTCTGCTTTCATCATGTTCTTTATCCCGCTCATACCTTTCATCATAACCCGCATTTGGTCGAATTGTGAAATAAACAGGTTAACCTCATGTATAGGAATACCGCTTCCGGCAGAAATCCGCTTTTTACGGCTTGAATTCATAAGCTGCGGATTTGCACGCTCCGCAGGAGTCATGCTCTGAATAAATACTTCAATCTTTTTAAACTGCTGTTCCCCGACATGAGAAATCTTTTCCCTGTCGTCTTTTCCGATACTTAAACCGGGAATTAACCCCAAAAGCTGATCCATTGAACCAAACATTTTCATTTGCTTCTGAATTTTTAAGAAATCATCAAAAGAAAACTCTGCTTTTTGCATTTTTTTCTGCAGTTCCAATGCTTGTTTTTCATCAAACACTTCCTGCGCGCGCTCCACCAGTGAAACAATATCGCCCATGCCGAGTATTCGCGCGGACATACGTTCGGGATGGAAATCCTCCAGAGCATTTAATTTTTCGCCCGTACCGGTTAACTTAACGGGTTTTCCCGTGCAGTGAACCACGCTCAATGCTGCTCCGCCCCGCGAATCTCCGTCAAGTTTAGTTAAAATAATACCGGTTAAACCCAGCTGCGCGTCAAAATTCTCTGCAACGTTTACCGCTTCCTGCCCTGTCATGGCGTCAATTACAAGAAGTTTTTCCGCAGGGTGAAAGTTTCTGTCTATTAACAGCAGTTCCGCCATCATGTCCGTATCAATCTGAAGCCGTCCGGCAGTATCCAGAATAAGCGTATTAAAACCGTTTGCTTCCGCGTATTTAACGGCATTTTTTACAATTGCCCGGACATCCTTTGAGTCAGGAAGCGTGAATACTTCTGTTCCGGTTTGCTGTCCCAGTGACTGAAGCTGGCTTACCGCCGCCGGACGGTAAATATCACAAGCAGCCAGAAGCGGATTTCGGCCTTCTTTTTTCAGTTTAACCGCAAGCTTGGCGCAGGAAGTTGTCTTCCCGGATCCTTGCAAGCCAAGCATCATAATAATATTAGGACTTCCTGATAAATCAAGCGGAACATTTTTCCTGCCAAGAATTTCAACAAGTTCGTCATTGACAATTTTAATCAATTGCTGCGACGGATTAACGCCCTTAATAATGCTTTCACCTTCCGCCCTGTCTTTTATTGCGGAAATAAAAGCTTTTACCACGCGCAAATTCACATCCGCTTCAAGCAGAGCGCGCCGGATCTCGCGCAGAGCGTCCTGCATATTATCCTGTGTAAGCTTTTTATTCAATACACTCTGAAGTCTGCTGCTAAGATTGTCAAACATTCCTTAAGTATAACATAAGAACGACAAATTAAGCATGACTAAAGTTTACACCAAGGGATAATCGGAATAAAAAAAAGCTATGTACTGGAGGTGCATAGCTGTGATTAGGGATATGTGTATCTTAGTCTCTAAGGAGTATGGCTTTATATTATCAAATTGTTTTTAAAATAAAATCATACATTTTTATGATGTTTCAGAAAACATTGTCAGGTATATAGAGTAATCAGCTTGACAAAAGTTCTTGAGTGCATAGAATAATATTTAACCGGAGGAGTGCCAGAGCGGTTGATTGGAGCAGTCTTGAAAACTGTCGAACGTGACGAGCGTTCCGTGGGTTCGAATCCCACCTCCTCCTTATTTAAAAGAGAGTCCGAAAGGGCTCTTTTTAGTGCGTTTTAGGCATATTAAATTTTTACAAAAAAGAGTATTTTTGACCTTTAGGGGACTATTTGGGGACTGCTGAGAAAATTTGTTGATTTTATTGGGCAAAAATTTTGCACGAAATAATTGTTATTTTTTGTTCTTTCGAAAATCCTTGTCGTTATTATTTTTCTCATATACGCTATCTTTTTTTATTCAAATACAAATTTGCTCGTTTGTTACGTGGATCATAGTATATACTTCCATATTCAGTATCAGATTTGCCTATATTTATAACAATCCTGATTGAATCATACCCAATATTTTTAGAAAATGGCGGAGCAGTATTGTCTAATAACATTTTTCTAAATGCTTCATTGCTATTCAATACGATAAGGAACTTTACAAAAAAAGGAATTTCATTGAAAGAATTTTCGGTAAACTAAAGGAAAACCGTAAGCCGGCATTGCGTTTTTCAAATTTAGGAGAATTAGAAATTAAGGATTTGGCTAAACCGACCAAGAGTGCTTCAAAAGATTTTATAGATTCCTAACCAAAATATAAACGGAACTAATAATCGTAAACAATTGTAAAATTAATCTAAAATAGTTGTAAATGCAGTTATAATCCTATATAAGAGATAGTATGGCCGGTAGTGTCATGGCAATTTTTTTTTCATTTTTGCACTTTAATAATTGTGTAGAAGTGAAAAAAGGTTTTTAGCTATGGCATTGGAAAAAGTTTTGTCAGGACTGCGAAAAGCAGGGGTTAATGTATGTACGAAGTTGTGCGATGAAGGTACGGTAGTTTTATATAAAAATAAAACTAATAATGCCATGCATTCAAGACTGTATAACAGAAAAGGGGAACTTCTAAGCTGGAGCAAGGTTAACGGGGACGGGTTTGAGTCCTTAGGTAAAATAAACAGAGACTATCCGTCTACTGAAATAATAACCCCAAAGCGCAGCCTCTATGACTACCCGGAGACAAAATGTACGCATATTCATCACGAAGGCGGGCATCATTACAGTAGGTCTGTTGATGCAGAAGAAATTAACAGATACGGCTTGCCGAAACTGCCGAATGAAATCCGGCCGCATTCAACAGATTATGAGTTTGGGAGTTTAACATCAAGATTCCCTGAGAGTAATTTCGGAGAGTTTGACGGTGTATCCAAACCTCTTAATGATTTTAATAAATCGCAGAATTTTGATGATATAATAGGCAGTGACCCTTATAATCCTTTTGGAAATGATTTCGGAAATATGTTTGGGTTTTAGTTAAACAGAAAGGAAAAAAATTATGAGTATACAATCAGTTAATCCAAGTTTTGGCAGTTCTTACAAAGTTGACATGTCGCAAAGATTTGACACCAGAGAAAAATGTCTTAAAAGAGATTTCGTTGTTGGTTATTGGGCAGGCTACTCAATAAATAGTGATGAAGTTATGGCAGCTATGAAGAAAAACCCTGATGCAACAGTCACATTGAGACTCCCTGAAAAGTACGATGCAGACTTTGAAAAAACACTCCGGGTTGTCGGACAGAAATTTGATAAAGCGGCATAACCGTTTGTGCGGCATTACAACAGCTTACTGCAAGGGGTAATTTGTCGGCAAAACCGCTCAAAATAAATTTTTTGTAAAATTCCGTATTACTATTTTTATTTTGTTTCTGCTTGTCTTTTTCAACATCTTTACGTATAACGGAATTAACAAACGCCGGAACACCAAACCCGACAATAGCCGTTATAATCGCAAGATTTGCCCAGTAAACCCCCAGCCGTACTTTTTTATCAAGAGATTTTCCTTCTTTACCGACTTCCTCAAGTGATTTATATTTAGGTAAAACTTTTTGTATCAGGTTTTTCTTCTCTTTTGTTAACTTAGTGTCGAACAATTTATCGCTCATGTTCATAAACACGCTTGCCAGCAGCAAATCTCCGCCCAAAAATATTGTATCCGTAAGCCCGTAACGCAAAATATTGTCTTTTAATTCCGTTTTATTTCTTGTAGCAAGAAAATTCCCAAAATGTCCGAGCAGCACTCCAAATAGCGTAAGCGACAAACGCGACATATAAATACCTTTTTCATAATCAAACAGGTGTGCATTTTTTTTCATTAATGCTTTAGGATTTTTTGAAAGCAGTCCGCCCCGTATCAGCAAAGGTAATCCAACTGTCATTGCGGCAACCGAGCCTGCAAAAACAGCGTAACGTTTTTTCCATGTTTTTTCGTAATTCTGCGCGCGTTTTTCAACCAGCTCTTTATCCGCCATTTTGAATTCCGCGCTGAAGCCGCTCTGCCCGCTCTTTTTCTTAGTAATCCTGTTATTCACGAATCCGATTGAACCGAATGGCAATGATGATAATATCACATCTGCGGCAAGAATTCCCGCTTTTGTATTAACAAGTTTTCGCCTTAATTTTTCAGGGTCATTTCCGCATTTTTCAAGAAGCTCATTAAAGTCCAGAGGTTTGCGCTCAAGCTTTTTTCCGGTTATTGTTGACCAAAGTCTCTCAAGCGGACTGAAAGTGTATTTGTTTTTCAGTATCTCCAAACCTTCTTTCATTTTATCTGCGCTGCCAAGAAATTCATTGGATAAATGAACCGCTTTGTGATTATCAGACCGGAAACTTTTGGTTAATTTAGCGCCGTATTTCATACCAATTCTGTTTGACAGCGGCAGAGTCAATATCGGAGCGAGAAACGAAAGAGTAAGGCCTACGGAAAACCGTCGGATTTTTTCCCAGCGTTCAACATTGTTATTTGCCATTGCAACCCATGCAACGTCATTCACGCCGGCTATCAAGGCCCGGTTCATCAGTACATTCCTCTCAAAATCCGCGCTGAAATTGTAAAATCTATCACCTCTAACGGGCTGTATTGCCATAGTAACTTATACAATTATCCTTTCCGGTAACATTGGTCATGTTTGTATAAATTAAAACATAAACAAAATAATTTTTGCTACTCCGTCATGCCGATATAGGTGACTAGGTCGTGTCGACATTCAAATTCAATTTCCGTTACTCTGAATCAGTGATTAAGTGAATAGGAAAGAGCAAAAAGACCATCAGTTGCCGAACAATCACCCTGTCATCCTGAACTTGTTTCAGGATCTGGCCAATGGTAAAATCAGACCAACAACCCTCTTTAATATCTCTACCTCGAAATTTTTTATTGTTTTGTCATTGCGAGGCGCTTGCATGGTAAGCAACGAAGCAATCCAGAAGAAGTTTTACCGGATTGACCTGCTTCAGGCTCTGAGTACCGGTAAAAATATTCAATACCTTTAAGTTTTACTTGCCCGTACAGACGGCAGATCCTGAAACAAGTTCCACAACTGTCCCGTTAAAATTTTCAAGTGGATAAAGCGTCATTCCGGGCTTGGAATCTATCAATTTTAATTAAACTGATAGACCCTGAATCAGCGGATTTCGGCGGGGCTGAAAGCCCCATGTGAGGTCGGACGTTACTCCGACCGAACGCCGATAATCCAAGACAAGTTCAGGGTGACGGGAATTGGGTTTTAGTGTCAACACGACCTAATTACTTAACAATGTACAGCAGTCATCAATAAAAGTTAACATTCGGTGTTCTTTCTCTTGACTTTGCGTCTTGTACTTAGTTAAATTAAAGTATGAAAGATAAAGGTATGGGAAGTTAATAAATAATAAAAAAGGAAAGGCCTTTGCTTTTCCTTTTTTTTTGGAACAGATATGAAAAAAATACACAAAGGTATAGTAAAAACAATAAAAGAAGCTGCAAAAAACACGGTATATATGAGTTTTGAGCCGGAGAACCCTATGGAAATCAAACCCGGTCAGTTTATTTCGATTTTGTGCGGCGGCCTGACTTTGCGAAGACCGTTTAGCGCGGCTGATTTTGACGGGAAGGAAATTGCAATTCTGTTTAGGAGAAAAGGTAAAGGTACAAATTATCTTTCCGGACTGAAACCCGGCAGCGAAATAGATTTTATCGGCGCTTTAGGGAACGGGTTTGACGTCGTGGATAAAAAATCTTTAATAATCGGTGCGGGCATTGGTATTGCACCGGTTTCTTATTTAAAAAAGAAATTAGACAGCGGGATATTAGTCGGGGCGTTCATGAGCAAAGATGAGGCGCCGCAGGGGATTTCTTTTGATGAAATTATTACAAACGACGGCAGCGCCGGCAAAAAGGGCAGTATTTTAGACCATCTGGAAAACCTGATTGATAATTATAAACCGGAAATTATTTACGCTTGCGGACCTGCGGTTGTTTTGAGGGCTGTTGGCGAAGCGGCGCAAAGACACGGCGCAGACTCGCAGCTTGCAATGGAAAAGGTTATGGCATGCGGGATTGGCGTGTGCAAAGGGTGTGTAATTAAGGTTAAACGCGGCGGAGAAATAAACAATATGACGGTTTGCAGTGACGGGCCCGTGTTTCGGGGAAGCGAGGTCTTATGGGAATGATAACCGATTTAAGAGGTTTGACTCTGAAAACGCCGATTATCAGTGCGTCAGGAACTTACGGCTATAATAACGAGTTTGATGTTTTCTGCGATGTGAAAAACATCGGAGCGGTTGTAACAAAGGCCGTTACGCTTGCCCCGAGAGCCGGAAACGATTGGCAGCGCATATTTGAGGTTCCCGGAGGGCTTATTAATTCAATAGGGCTTGAGAATGTGGGAATTGAGAAATTCCTTGAGGAAAAGCTTCCGGTGTTAAAGTCGGAAAATATAGAGTTTATAGTAAACATAGCGGGTTCAACGCTTGACGAATACCTGCAGTTAGCAAGAATTTGCGATAAAAACTCCATAAAAGCGATTGAACTCAATCTTTCCTGCCCGAATGTAAAATCCGGCTGTTTGGAATTCGGAACTGACGAGGATGCGCTGTATGAGGTTGTATCAGGGGTTAGACAGGAATTTTCAGGGTATTTGGCCGCAAAACTCACGCCGAATGTAACTTCAATAGAAAAAATCGCTGCTGCTGCCGAAAAAGCCGGTGCGAATGCGGTTTCGGCAATTAATACGGTTAAAGCTCTGGGGTTAAAACTGCAATATGTAAACGGGGAATTTAAGAAAGAGTTTGTACATGGCGGGCTTTCGGGGCGGACGGTTAAGCCTGTCGCGCTCTCATGCGTTAACAGAATATCAAAAGCTGTAAGCATTCCGGTAATCGGAATGGGCGGAATATATTGCCTGGATGATGTTTTGGAGTTTTTCTCGGTCGGAGCTGAGGCTGTTCAGGTTGGCACGGCGAACTTTACACACCCTGATATTTGCGAAAAACTTGCCAATGATTTGGAAGAATTTATGCAAAAAAATGGTTTTACACAACTGGATGAATTAAAATGTAAATTACGGGAGGAAGTTATATGAGCGGAAATGTTTTAGAACTGCTGGAAAAAGCTGAAGGAGTGTTAAAAGGGCATTTTTGTCTTACTTCCGGTCTGCATTCGGATATTTACTTTCAGTGCGCAAAGCTGTACCAATACCCTGATTTGACTGAAAAAATCGGGAAAGAGCTTGCGCAAAAGCTTGAAGGTATTGAGTTTGACACGATAGTATCCCCTGCAATCGGCGCTGTTATAATGGGGTATGAAACCGCAAAACAAGCGGGCAAAAGGAACTTATTCGTTGAAAGAAAAGACGGTAAAATGGAGTTAAGACGCGGTTATTCGCTTGATAAGGGCGAAAAAGTGGTTATTATTGAGGACGTAATCACCACTGCAAGAACGATTAACGAAACAATTGAAGCTCTTGCGCCTTTCAGGGCTGAGGTGGCTGCTGTGGGCTGTATTGTTGACCGGACTTGCGGCAAAACCGGTTTCAATATAAAATCGCTTCTGCAGATTGACCCTGTAACCTATGACCCGTCAGACTGCCCGTTGTGCAGGGAAGGTCTGCCGTTAGTGAAGCCCGGCAGCAGAGTTGAGGTAAAAGCAAGTGTTTAAACATCTTATTGATATAAAAAACCTTGATAAACAGGATATTTTGAACTTAATACGCAAGGCTGAACTCTTCAAATCCGGTGAATTGCATTCCTCATCAGCCGGAAAGACCGTTGCAATGATGTTTCTGGAAAACTCAACCCGTACAAAATGTTCGTTTGAACTGGCGGCTAAGAAATTAGGGCTTCACGTTTTGAATTTTGAAACCTCAAAGTCTTCTTTTTCTAAGGGTGAAAGTTTGCTTGACACTCTGAACAACCTTTATTTTATCGGTGTTGAGGCTGTTGTAATCCGCAGCGGTGAAAACGGTCTTCTTGAAAATACGGCTTCACGGCTTAAATACCCGTTAAAGCTTATTAATGCGGGCGAAGGGAACATGTCGCACCCAACGCAGGCTCTGTTGGATTTTATGACAATGACTGAAAAGCTCGGCGATATTAAGGGGAAAAGAATTGCTATTGCGGGCGATATTAAGCACAGCAGGGTTGCAAAATCAAATCTGGAGCTGCTTGGCAAGTTTGGCGCAAAGGTTAAGCTTTGCGCGCCCGATTATTTTAAGGATGAAAGTATTAAAAATGTCACGTGGTACAACAATTTAGCCGGAGCGATTACGGCTGCGGATGTTGTGATGATGCTGAGAGTGCAGCGTGAACGCCACGAACAGACGGATTATTCGTTTGAGGATTACGTGCGGGACTTTGGTTTGACGTCTGAGAAACTTGAAAAATATGCGCCGGATGCTGTTCTCATGCATCCCGGCCCGGTGAACCGCGATGTGGAAATTAGTTCGGAGCTTCTTGACGGCGAAAAAGGGCTTACAATATTGGAACAGGCGCGAAACGGCGCTTATATCCGAATGGCGGCGCTGGATGAAATTCTTTCGGAGGGAGCAAAATGATAAAAGTACCTGCCTTTGTTGAAATGCACTGCCACTTGCGCGAACCCGGCTTTGAAGAGAAAGAAACTATTGAAACCGGCTCCGCTTCGGCGATTGCCGGAGGATATGCAGCGGTTTGCCCTATGGCAAATACAAATCCGGTGAATGACAATCCCGAAACGCTTAAATATATTCTCAGCAAGGCAAAAGATATAAATATTTATCCGATTTGCGCAATTACCAAAGGGCTTGCGGGAAAAGAGCTTACGGACATGAAAACATTGAAAGAGTCCGGCGCCGCCGCGTTTTCCGATGACGGAAGACCGATTGAGGACATGGGGCTTCTGTATGAAGCCATGCAGACGGCAAAAGAGCTTGATATATTGTTGATTTCGCATGCCGAAGACAGTTCAATTCACGATAAATATAAGTTCTCGGAAGACATTGCAACGGCAAGAGAGCTGGAAGTCCTGCGCAGCGCCGGCGGTACACGCTATCATTTTGCGCATGTGTCGACAAAACGGTCAATTGACTTAATCAGACAAGCTAAAAAAGACGGCCTTAACGTCACGTGCGAAACCGCTCCGCACTATTTTTCGCTCTCCAAAGAGGATATTATTGACGCAAGATTTAAGGTGAACCCTCCTCTGCGCGGCGCAGAAGATGTTGAGGCTGTTATAGAAGGCTTGAAAGACGGTACTATTGACGTAATCGCCACAGACCATGCGCCGCATACTCTTGAGGAAAAACAAAAATCATGGGCTGATGCTCCGATGGGAATTGCCGGTTTTGAGACAGCATTCGGGGCTGCAAATACCTATCTGGTTAAAGCCGGTCACTTAACGCTTGAAGAACTTATCCAAAAAATGTCTTATAATCCAACGAAAATTTTAGGGATTTCAAACAAGGGAAATTTTGCACTAATAGACGAAGACTTTGAATGGACGGTTAAAGCCGCAGATTTTAAATCAAAATGCAAGATTTCGCCGTTTGAAGGAAAAAGGCTTACGGGAAAGGTTATACAGGTAATAACAAAGAAAATACCTCTCTCTGCGCAGAACGCCGGCTTATTGGCACGTCATTGCAGCGCGTAAGCCCGATGCGGCAATGACAAGGTGTGAAAAGAAAAATTGACTAAAATAAAGGAAAAAATATATGATTAATCCGAAAATTAAGGAAAAAATAGTTTTAGCGCTGGATGTTGACGATATAGAGTCTGCAAAAAAGCTCGTAAATGAGCTTAAAGATTATGTAGGAATTTTTAAAGTCGGCCTGCAGTTTTATACGGCGAACGGCAGCGAACTTTTTGAGTTTATGAAGTCGGTCGGCGCGGATTACTTTCTGGATGTAAAATTCATGGATATTCCAAACACCGTAGCCAAAGCCTCGCAGAACGTAATAAAAAAAGGCGCGGACTTTTTCAATGTTCATGCGCTCGGCGGCAAAGAAATGATGCAAAAAGCAATGGAAGCAGCGTCCGAAACAGCCCTTAAGCTTGGCCGGAGCGCGCCGACAGTGCTTGCGGTAACTGTTTTGACGAGCATAAGCAACGAAACCCTCAATGATGAACTTGAAATTGGCCATAATGTGAATAAATACGCGCTTAAACTGGCGAAACTTGCCAAAGAAAGCGGTTTAACCGGAGTAGTGGCAAGCGTTTTTGAAGCAAGAAAAATAAAAGAAGTCTGCGGAGCGGATTTTAAGGTTCTCTGTCCGGGCATAAGACCGGAATGGTCGGTAAAAGACGACCAGAAACGTCTTGCAACGCCGAAACTGGCAATTGAAGAAGGCGCGGATTATCTTGTAATAGGCCGCGCAGTTACGGGCGCGCCTGGCAGACTTGAGGCTATGCGCAGAATTTATGATGAAATTGAAGAGGCCTTAAACAAAAAACCGTTCAAAATCCACTACGCAAAACCCGCAAGGCTGCTTTTGGACAACGGAACGGAGTTTGAAGGAGAGTCTTTCGGAGCGGGCGGAACTTCTTTCGGCGAAATTGTATTTAACACTTCTATGGCAGGTTATCAGGAAATTTTGACCGACCCGTCTTACAGTGAACAGGTTGTGGTCATGACTTATCCGGAAATCGGCAACTACGGAATAAACGACGGTGATTTTGAAAGTTCAAAAGTTCACGCGAACGGATTTATCGTAAAGAGCTGCTGCGAGCGCGAAAGCCATTACCGGAGCGTTAAAACGCTTGATAAATACTTAAAAGAAAACGGCGTAGTCGGCATAAAAAACGTTGACACAAGGACTATAACCGAAATTATACGCGAAACCGGCGCTATGAACTGCGTCCTGACAACATCGGAGATTACGGACGAACTCAAAGAGCAGCTGAAAAATTACTCAATGTCCAAAGATGTTGCAATAAAAGCTTCTTCTAAGAATATACGCAGAATTCCCGGCTCCGGCGTTAAGCTCGGAATAATTGATTTGGGAATTAAAAAAAGCATTGTGGAAAATTTTGAGCGGCTTGGCTGTGATATAACGATTTTTCCTGCCAACGTGAGCGCGAAAGAGATTTTAGCGGAAAACTTTGACGCCGCGCTTCTCTCCAACGGTCCCGGAAACCCGCAGGACGCGGTTTGCGCCATTGAATGCGCCCGAGAGCTTGCCGGAAAACTTCCGCTGTTCGGGATTTGTCTGGGACACCAGATTTTGAGCATAGTTCTCGGAGCAAAGACCTACAAGTTGAAATACGGCCACAGAGGCGGAAACCATCCCGTAATCAACCTTGAAACAAATAAAGTTATTTTGACTTCGCAAAATCACGGCTATGCAGTGGATGAAAATTCGTTTACGCCTGATATGAAAGCGACTTACAAAAACCTTAACGATGGCACAATAGAAGGCTTTCGGTGTGAAAAACCGTATATTGAAGCGGTGCAGTTTCATCCTGAAGCTGCGCCCGGCCCGATTGACGCGAATGAAATATTCACAAAATGGATAAACGGAATAAGGCAGACAACAAGCAAAGGAGTTGAAAGGTTGAAAAGTTGAAGGGTTTAAAAACCGTTAAGCATGTTCAACAAGACAAGCAAAGGAGACAGGTAACAACAAATAAAAGCCGGCAATGGGTAAAGCTGATAAATAATGAAGTAATTCCCGGCAAAGGCGTCAGAAGGTAGAATTAACTTGAAGCGAACAAAACAAGTAAAAATTGAAAATTTAAACTACCCTTCCCTTGAGGGGAGTGTCAATTTTTCATTGATATGTCATTGCGAGGAGGGCGTAAGCCCGACGCGGCAATCCAGTAAATTCAATGTTTTTGACTGGATTGCTTCGTCGCTTTGCTCCTCGCAATGACGAAGCAAGCAAAGGAGTGACTAAGTGAATAGGTTCATCTAAGAAATATTAAATAAAAAGCTAATAAAACCCTCATCCGCCCTACGGGCACCTTCTCCCAGAGGGAGAAGGAAGAGATATAAAAAGCAAAGCGGTTGAAAGGTTGAATGGTTTAAAAATCGTTAAGCGCGTTCAACAAAACAAGCAGAGGAGTGACTAAGTGAATAGGTGAATAGGTTCATCTAAAAAATATTAAATAAAAAGCTAATAAAACCCTCACCCGCCCTACGGGCACCCTCTCCCAGAGGGAGAGGGAAGAGATATAAAAAGCAAAACAAAAAAAACTTGAAAGGACATAAAATGAAAGATAACATAAAAAGAGTTCTGGTAATCGGCTCCGGGCCGATAGTTATCGGCCAGGCTGCGGAGTTTGATTATGCGGGAGTTCAGGCGTGCCGCGCGCTCAAAGAAGAAGGCGTTGAAGTTGTTCTCGTAAACTCCAACCCCGCCACAATTATGACGGACGAAGATATTGCCGATAAAGTTTATATCGAACCTCTGCGGATTGAAGTTCTGGAAAGTATTATCAAAACAGAACGCCCTGACGGGATTATAGCATCGCTGGGAGGGCAGACAGGGTTAAATCTTGCGGTTGAACTTTATGAAAAAGGTATTTTGGAAAAATATTCGGTGAAACTTCTGGGCACCGGAATTGAAGCTATTAAGAAAGCGGAAGACCGGGAGCTTTTCAAGAATTTGATGAGCGAAATCAACGAGCCTGTACCTGAAAGCATTATTGCGTCAAGTCTTGAGCAGGCAAAAGAATTTGCTGCGCAAATCGGCTTTCCGGTAATCATCCGCCCCGCATACACTCTCGGGGGTTCGGGCGGCGGAATTGCCTCTAATGCACGGGAGCTTGAAGAAATTGTACACTCCGGCCTGCTGAGAAGCCCTATTTCACAAGTGCTTGTCGAGCGCAGTATTGCAGGCTACAAAGAGATTGAATATGAAGTTATACGCGACGGAAACGATACTTGCATAACTATCTGCAACATGGAAAATATTGACCCGATTGGAATTCACACAGGAGACAGCTTTGTTGTTGCGCCGTCGCAGACGCTTACAAATAAAGAATTCCAAATGCTGCGGACTTCTTCCATAAAGATTATACGGGCGTTGAAAATCGAAGGCGGATGCAATGTCCAGTTTGCTCTTGATACTAAAAGCAGCCAGTACTATGTAATTGAGGTTAATCCCCGCGTAAGCCGCTCGTCCGCGCTTGCCTCAAAAGCCACCGGATATCCGATTGCAAAGGTTACGGCGAAAATCGCTATGGGGTACCATCTTCACGAAATTAAAAATGCTATTACGGAAAAAACCGCCGCGGCTTTTGAACCGGCTATTGATTATGTTGTAACTAAAATTCCCAAATGGCCGTTTGATAAATTCGCACACGGAGACAGAGTTTTGGGTACAAAAATGAAAGCAACCGGCGAGGTTATGGCAATCGGCAGAACATTTGAAAGCTCATTTAAAAAAGCCATAACTGCAATTGAAAGCAAAAATACCGGACTTTACAGAAAAAGATACGCTGATTTTTCCAATGAAGAATTAAAAGCAATTCTTGCAGTGCAGGACGACAGACGGATTTTCAGGCTTGCCGAAGCTCTTAATCGCGGTATAAGTATTGAAGAAATTAATAAAATTACCAAAATTGACATGTGGTTTATTGCTAAAATAAAAAATCTTTGTGATTTTGAAAACAGGCTTAAAAAAGAACCCCTCACCGCCCGGTTGTATCTGGAGGCTAAAGAAAAAGGATTTTTGGATACAGAAATCGCTGTGACCTCAAGAAAAACTCTTAAAGAAGTTGAAAAACTCCGCGATAACAACGGTATCAGTGCCGCGTTCCGTGTGGTTGATACGTGTGCGGGAGAGTTTCAGGCGTACACGCCGTATTATTATTCGGTTTACAATGAAGCTGACGAGTATAACGAAGAAACTGAACAAAAAGCAAACCCTTCAACTAAAATTTTGGTACTCGGCTCCGGCCCCATACGTATCGGACAGGGGATTGAGTTTGATTACTGCTGCGTTCACGCGGCTTGGGCTATCAGGAAAAACGGCTGTAAATCGCTGATTGTGAATTCCAACCCCGAAACGCTCTCCACTGATTTTGACGTTGCCGATAAACTGTTTTTTGAGCCGATGAATATTGAAAACGTTATGAATATTATTGAAAGGGAAAAGCCTGCCGGCGTAATGGTTCAATTCGGCGGGCAGACGGCGATAAATCTTGCTCCACAGCTTGCAAAGCGCGGGGTTCCGATACTGGGAACATCGCTGGAGTCCATTAATACAGCGGAAGACAGAAAGCTTTTTGAAGCATTGCTGCAGGAACTGCAAATACCTCAGCCTAAAGGCGTTGCCGTAAAAAAATCCGAAGAGGCGCTTCAGGCGGCGAAAAAACTGGGATTTCCGCTGCTGGTAAGACCTTCTTACGTAATCGGCGGACGCGGCATGCAGGTCGTTTATAACGAAAGCGAGCTTCTGACATATTTCAAATCAGCTTTACAGTTTTCGGACGAACACCCTGTACTTATCGACCAGTATATTGAAGGCGTAGAACTTGAGCTTGATGCGGTAAGCGATGGCGAGGACGTTTTAATTCCGGGAATAACCGAACACATAGAGCGCGCCGGAGTGCATTCCGGCGACAGTATGGCGATTTATCCGACCCAGAATGTTAAAAAAGAAGTCCTGAACAGCCTTGTTGATTATGCCCGAAAGATTGCGAAAAAGCTTCAAATAAAGGGGCTTATGAACATACAGTTCGTGCTGAAAGATAATGTGGCGTATATCATTGAGGTTAATCCCCGCGCATCGCGTACAGTGCCGATTATGAGCAAAGTTACGAATATTCCGATGACTGATATTGCCGTAAACGCTGCGCTGGGAAAATCCATTAAAGAACAGGGGTACAAACCCGGTTTACAGAAAACAACCGACCTTGTATGCGTTAAAGTGCCGGTGTTTTCGTTCCAGAAGCTTAACCGCATAGACCCTGCGCTTGCGCCGGAAATGAAGTCAACCGGAGAAGTGCTTGGCGTTGATTATGTTTACGAAAAAGCGCTTGTTAAGGGGTTTCTTGCAGCGGGGTACAATTTCCCCGAAACGCGCGGGGATGTAATGCTGTCGCTCAACGACCACACAAAGCCCGAAGGTGTTGAAATCGCCAGCACGCTTAACGCTCTGGGTTACAGAATTGTTGCCACGACCGGAACACATAAATTCCTTAAACAGCACGGCATTGAGTCCAGAGAGATTGAAAATTTTGACATGGAAAAAATGCAGGAACACATGAAAAAGCGGCAGCTTGCATTTATCATTAATACTCCTGCAACTAACTCCAATACCGTACGTGTCGGCTCTGAACACAGGGGATTTTTGATAAGAACAATTGCGGAATTGTATTCTACGCCTTGTTTTACGTCAACGGATACAGCGGCGGCTTACCTGAAAGCGCTCAGTTTTTACATTAAAAACCCGAAATTGGAATACAAAAGTATTGACAAGTACCGCAGGGAAATCTTTTGCAATATATGGTGATTAGTTGTTAGTAAATAGTATTTAGTAAATAGGAGTGAACAGGAAACAGGAAAGAGAGCTGAATGGTTGAATGCCTCTCCATACGGGAGAGGAAGAATTTCTTAATGAACACGCAGTGTGAATTTAGAAATTCAGGTGAGGTGGGCAGGCTGAGCCTGCACCCAAAACACTGTGCTCTACCCGAGATTTATTCGCTTTTGCGCCACCTAACCTGAACAACCCTATTCGCTATTCAATCCTATTCACCCGGCTGACGGCATTTCTTTTTGATTTCCAGCTCATACCCGAGGAAATCCAAAATTTCCTGAACCCTGTCAAATTTTACGGACTTTGTAGTCAGACTTTTAGACAAACCGCCCACAGTAGCCGGATTATGACCTGTCTTATTCATCTGAGCAATCATTTTAGTCATGGACAAGCCCCTGCGAAGCAGCAAAACTTTTATTTCTTCCTGAATGTTTAACATAAATCAAATTGTATACTTTTAGTAAACAGTTTGACAAATTCGTTTGCTTCTATTATCTTATAGTTAATGATATAATCTAATAGATAATATTTATTACAAGGAGGTAATGATGAGACTAAAAGGGTTTACACTTGCGGAGGTTTTGATAACGCTTGGCGTCATCGGGGTCGTTGCGGCAATGACCATGCCCGCATTGGTTCAAAAATCTAAAGAAAAAGAAACCGTTACAAAGCTAAAAAAAGCATATTCTGTTCTTTCTAATGCATATATGCTTGCCAAAGCGGAAAATGGCAGCGGCATTGATACATGGGTCGAGGGCAAAACAGGCAATGAGGCTACGCAAACATTATTTGAAAATATGAAGCCATATTTAAACATTTCAAAAGACTGCGGGTTTAACGGCGGATGTTTTAAAGATGTTTCTATAACAAGGCTTGACGGAACTCCTGACACTCCTGAGTTCAATTACGGGAAACCAAGGGGAATATTTTCAACATTTATCCTGACAGACGGAACGCCGGTGTTGTTACAGGGGGTTCCCGACACTAATACCGGCATTGCCGTTGTAGACACAGGCAGCATGCACGGGACAAGCGCTTACGGGAAAAACATTTTCTTTTTCAGATTTTACCCTGACAAAGTTGTACCAAGTGGTCTTCCGACAGAGAGCAGCCATGAGCTCAAAGATTTAGAATGTACCGGAAATGAACAGCAAGACGGCAAAGGCTGCACCGCATGGGTATTATTAAATGAAAACATGGAATACCTGCACTGCAACGACCTGAGCTGGAATAACAAAACTCAATGTAAATAGCGGCTAAGCAGTGTCGACATTAAAATTCAATTTCCGTTACCCTGATATCAATGAATAAGTGATTGGGATTGGTAAAAGCACACCATAACCATCCTGTCATCCTGAACTTGTTTCAGGATCTGCCTTTTGTACGGGGAAGTAAAGCTTAAAGGTATTGAATATTTTTGTAGTCAGAACCTGAAACAATACAGTCGTTCTTGTATAGGTTATGGTGTGCTTTTGTCATGTGCAGATGCTGAAACAAGTTCAGCATGACAGGATGGTTGTTCGGCGTGATGTTTTTATATTGAATGTCGACACGCCCTAAGCGAAGGGGAAACAGGAAACGTTTTTTTCCTTACAGTAAGAATTTTTTAATGAACACACAGTATTAAAATACTCTCTCCCTGCAGGAGAGAGTAGGCCGGGTAAACCGTTCAACTATTCAACCCTTCAACCTTTCAACCTTTCAACTACCTTTCCTGTTCACTTAATATTTTTTGTGCTAGAATTGTCCTGTAACAGAAAGAGGACAAATCATGCAGGCACGCAGAGCATCACGGGAATTAGCTTTTATATTATTCTCACAGTTTGACAAAAGAAAGTATTCAGAAGAAGATTTGGAAGATATTATTCTGAAATCCGTACGTATTCTCACAAGCAGCGCCGAAGACGACCTGAAAACAGCGCTCAGCGCGCTTATTGAAATGAAAGATAAAATCGACACGTACGAAGCTGACCACGAAATAAATCTTTCCCGCCCAATCGGTGTTGCAAACCTGCCCGTGCCAATGACTTCCGATATTTCCGGCAGGCTCGGAGAAATGACCGAAATAGCCGAAAAAACACTGTTTGCGCTTGAAATAGCTGAATTTGCAGCACTCGATACGCAGAACGAAGTTAAAAGCTACGCAATTAAAATTGCGCAGGAATTTTTAAACCACAATGCCGAAACAGACGAAATTATACGCAAATACGCAAAAAATTGGAACCTTGAACGGCTTGTTAAAATGGATAAAGACATTTTGCGCATAGCCATTACAGAACTTCTGTACGTGAAAGACGCACCGTTTCAGGTTATTGTTGACGAGGCGATTGAGCTGGCGAAAAAATATTCGACGGATGACAGCGCGTCTTTTATTAACGGTATTCTGGCAAAAGTCATTGTTGATTACGGACTGAACTAGAACCTTGAAAACTTAATAGGGATAGCCCAAACCTCCAATTGCTACAACCTTTTATGCGATTTAAAGGGCAAGAAAGGAGGCAGTATGAGCAGAGAAATAGTGAAAAAAGCCCTAGCAACGCTAGAGCTTTTAATCAAAATAATTTTGATTCTTGTATAGGGGCGATTAAAGGGTTAAGTCGAATAAGGGCTTAATCCTTTTCCCTATGTTTTCATTATAACTCATTTTTTTAAAAAATCAAGTGGTAAATAATTATGTTTAATTTTTTTCAAAATTTTAAAAACACGGCGCGGACGCTTGTGGGAAACCTTGTCAACACAGCGGAAACAGAAGAAGAATTGTCGGATTTTGTTCTGGATGAAATGGAAGATATGCTTATCAGCGCGGATTTAGGGGTGAATTACGCTGCCGAACTTATCGATACGCTGCGAAACCAAACCCGTATTAAACCCGAAGCGGTAAAGGAATTTCTAAAGGAAGAATTTTTGAAAACCCTGCAATCAGCCGGCAGCAATGAATTAAGATATTCCGACGGATTAAATATATACTTCATTACAGGGGTAAACGGCGCAGGTAAAACAACTTTAATAGGAAAGCTTGCGTACAAATTTAAAAATGAAGGCAGGAAAGTTCTGGTTGCAGCCGGAGACACTTTCCGCGCCGCAGCTGAAGAACAGCTTGATATCTGGTCAAAACGCGCAGGTGCGGATATTGTACGCAGAGACGGCGCAGACTCTGCATCAGTGGTTTACGAGGCAATTCAAAAGGCGAAAAAAGAGAATTACGATGTAATTCTGGTTGATACGGCAGGACGTCTGCAAAATAAGTACAATTTAATGGAAGAACTTTCAAAGATAAAAACCGTCATTGACAAAAATGCACCGGAAGCTTTGCGGGAAAGCATTCTGGTTTTGGACGCAAACACCGGACAAAACGGGCTTCAGCAGGCAAAAGTTTTTGCGGATGCAGTAAAACTGACTTCCGCCGCGCTTACAAAACTTGACGGCTCGGCAAAAGGGGCGGTAATTCTGGCGATTGCAAAAGAGATGAAACTGCCTGTGAAACTTATAGGAACAGGTGAAAAAATTGAAGATTTGCAAGAGTTTAACGCGGAAAAATTTATTAATGCGCTGTTTGACTGCAAGGACGGATAAATGGTTGAAAAGTTTAATGTTTTAAAACAAGTAAAAACAAAACTCGGCAATGATATTGTCTTACTTGGCAATAACCCTTCAGCCCTGATTATCGGGATTTTTCACGGGGACGAGCCGCAGGGAAAATTTCTTATAGAAAATTATATAAATAACCCCGTTCAACCGTGTTCAGCCCTGTTCATTCCATGCCTCAATCCTGATGGACTTGCGGCCGGCACACGCACGAACGCAAACGGCGTGGATTTAAACCGGAACTTTCCGGCGGCAAACTGGGAGTTAACTGAAAAAAACGAATTTTTCGGCGGCGAAACTCCCGGCAGTGAAATTGAAACACAATTCCTTATGGACGTGATTAAAGAATATAAGCCCAAAACAATTCTGGCTTTGCATGCGCCGCTCAAAGCAGTGAATTATGACGGGCCTGCGCAGGAAGCAGCCCGAAAAATATCCGAAATAATCAATTACCCCGCAGCGGAAGACATCGGCTACCCAACGCCCGGAAGCTTTGGAACATGGGCGGGCGTTGAGCGCGGAATTCCCGTGATTACACTGGAACTTGACGATAAATGTCCCGCTGAAGACCTGATTGAACCTTTTAGAAAAATTTTGTTAAGTTTGTAAACAAAAAATTTGCAATATACACGAAAAAGTGTATAATATTAATGGTTTACTTTAAATGTTTAGGAAAAAAAAATGGAGATAAAAGGAGTCATGGGAACAGGTTCAGTTCCTGCAAGTCAAAAAACAGATTTACAGCCGCAGAATAATGACTATCAAATTCAATTTTCTGCCGGAATGTCAGAAGAAGAAAAATCCATACGTATTGATGTTAAAAACAGTTTTGACAGATATATTCGCCAATTAAGTTTTAATTGGAATCTGATGGATCCCAATTGTATTGAATTACATCTGGATAAAAATAATAAACTGTCTTACGGTGATATTAAAGCAATGTTTCACATCAGGGATTATGCTTTAACAGATGCGGCAAATCCGAGTATGGAGCCCCACTTTCATTTGGATGACGGGGATGTTCCTCAAGACACGGTTCAAATTCCGATTTCAAGCATAGGGTATGGCGGAATAAAGCCAATGACCTATGACGAAACTATGACTATGTACAAACAAGCAAAAGAGAAGTATGAAAAAAACAAAAAGCAAGCTTTAACTTTTATAAAAGATAATGCCCAAAATTTTAATATTATATATAATGAAAATAAGGGCAATGAAAACGGTCCGTATATTCAAATACACGGAGACGGAAAAACTACTATGGGTGAATACAAGCAATCTTTAGCTTTGAAAGACGGTGTTATTAAACGTGATAATCCGAACTTCCATGCACCCAATTTGAATAACCTTGTCGTTGAACCAAATGAATTTTTTCGGGTGTATACAAAAGATTTGGGTGAAGTCGGCATAGAAAATAAATATGTTAAAAAAGCTGTAAAATAAAAATGTGAATAGGTGACTAAGTGAATAAGTGATCAAGAAATTAAGAGGTATAGCTAAATTAGTAAACAGGAAAGAGGGAACAGCAAAGAATTGTCACAGCCTGCTCCTCTCCATGCGGGAGAGGAAGAATTTCTTAATGAACACATAGTGTGAATTTAGAAATTCAGGTGAGGGGGCGCAAAACAGAATAAATCCAGAACACATGTCATGGATGCTACGCTATGCCTGGCATGTCAAACTACAAGCTCGCTTTTGTTTGTCATGCAGCCTGCCCCCTCACTCCAAACACTAAGCTCAACCTGCGGTTTCGCTAAATGTTTGTACTCTCTCCCGCAGGGAGAGAGTACAAAAGAATTTCTTAATCACCTATTCACTTAGTCACCTATTCACATTTTTATGTTAAAATTTTTCTATGAAACTGCATAACTCATATACGAATAAATTGGAAGAATTCAAGCCGCTTGTTGAAAACAAGGTGAGCATGTATGTCTGCGGCCCGACTGTTTATGATTACGCACATCTCGGGCATGCGCGTTGCTATATCACTTGGGATGTTTTGTACAGGTATTTAAAGTTCAGAAATTACGACGTAACCTATGTGCGCAACGTAACCGATGTGGATGATAAAATTCTCAAAAAAGCAGACGCTGAAGGCAAGACGCCGGAAGAAGTTTCAAACCGGTGGTATAACGCATTTGTAAAAAGCATGGAAGCGCTAAACACTTTAAAGCCCGGCATTGAACCTTTTGCAACCGAAACAATCGGTGAAATGATTGATATTACAAGAGATTTAGTTAATAACGGCTATGCTTATGAGGTTAACGGAGATGTTTATTTCAGGGTTAAGAAATTTCCGCAGTACGGAATGCTTTCGAAACAGCCTGTTGATGCGTTAGAGAGCGGAGCAAGAGTAGAAGCGAATGACGTTAAGGAAGACCCGCTGGACTTTGCGCTGTGGAAAAAAGATGAGAAACACGGTTATCAAAGCCCTTGGGGCAAAGGCCGTCCGGGCTGGCATATTGAATGTTCCGCAATGAGCCGCAGGTATTTGGGTAAAACCATTGATATTCACGCGGGCGGAGCTGACTTAATTTTTCCGCACCATGAGAATGAAATTGCCCAGTCTGAATGCGCAAACGGATGTAAATTCGTAAACTACTGGCTTCACAACGGTTTTGTAACGATAAATAAAGAAAAAATGTCAAA
The DNA here is from genome assembly GCA_031265495.1 of Heliobacteriaceae bacterium. GTDB lineage: Bacteria > Cyanobacteriota > Vampirovibrionia > Gastranaerophilales > Gastranaerophilaceae > UBA947. The sequence continues at coordinate 28,674 of JAISCP010000153.1, forward strand.
ATCTCTGGGGAATTTCCTCACAATCGACAATCTGCTTGAACAGTACGATGCAAATACCATTCGTTTTTTTATTTTAACAAATCATTACCGAATGCCTGTTGAATTCTCGGACGAGGCTTTGAGCGCGGCAGCAAACGGGGTTAAGCGGATAATGAACGCGAAACGCACGGAAATTGACGCTAATTTCGATATAACCGCAGCTGATGAGTATAAACTGTTTGTTGAAGCAATGGACGAGGATTTGAACACCGCAAAAGCGCTTGCCGTACTCTTTGAGCTTGCAAACAAAGCCAACAAAGATGAGCCGCATGCATTCACTATTTTGTACAAACTTGCGTCAGTACTCGGCTTTACATTTGAAAAACAGGCTTTGACAGAAGAAGAATTTAGTGAAAAGATTAGGTATGTTAGTGCAAAATTGGGTGAAAATTTCAGTTCAATGGAAGAAATTCTTGTTTACAGAAAAAAAGCGCGTGATGAGAAAGATTGGGATACTGCGGACAAAATCAGGATTGCTTTTAATGAAGCAGGAATTATTTTAAAGGACTCAAAAGAGGGAACAACTTGGGAAGTAAAGTAGCGGACGGTATAGAAGCATGGAGTATGGAGCATTTTCTTCACAGAAAGCTGCCTGCTGTCTCCTCTGGAAATCACAAAACGATATTTAACCGCTTTATAAACCATTCAACCATACTTCTATGCCTCTATACCTCTATACTTCTGTTAACGCCTGCGTTTGCACAGCATATTCCGCCGGTTTCCGAAGCTGCGCTGCGGGGTCATGGAATTTACACACCCGAGATAAAACGAATTCCCGATTCGGAAACCGTCCGCGCAGCAATAGGGGATTCCGCGTTCAAAAATTATACTTACAGCGAAATATCCGTTTTCGGAACCAAAGAAATAATGGTGTATGACAACGGACGCTTAGCAGGGAAATTTCCGTCAAATATGCCGGTAAAATTCAAATATATAGATGACGAACTGTACTTTTATGAAAATGAGCATGTTTTGCCGCAGGTTTTGGACGGCGGTCAATCCGGCAAGGTTGAAATCGACTGTCCTGACGGGCTTTTGGGAGTTGAGAACCTCAAACGCGCCGGCAAACAGGCGCTTTATCGGGGTTCGTTTGAAATTATACGGGTGAACGGAAAATTCAACCTGATAAACGTCATAGAAGTTGAGGATTATCTGAAAGGCGTTGTACCGAACGAAATGCCCGTAAGTTTCGGTTTGGAAGCCTTGAAAGCCCAGAGTGTTGCCGCGCGCAATTACGTACTCGCACCGCGCATAAAAACATCCGTAAATTATGATGTTGTGGATTCTGTTGCAAGCCAGGTTTACTACGGAGCAAACACGGAACGCCCGCTTGCGGTGCAGGCTGTTAACGAAACGGAAGGAATTACGGCGCTTTACAACGGAGAGTTAATCCTTGCCCAGTACAGCTCCACTGCCGGAGGTTATACGGAAAGCTATGCGAATGTCTTTGCTGATCCGTGTTCAAAACAATTCCGCGATAGGCCTTACCTGGCTGCAACGCCGGATATATTAAGCCAAACGCCGCTCAATACCGAAGAAGCCGCAAGGGAATATTACAAATCCAAACCCGACTCTTATGATATCCGCTCGCCGTATTTCCGCTGGGAACGCGAATGGGAAGCCAAAGAATTAAAAGAAGTGCTGAAAAATATGACTTCAGGGCAGGATATTAAAGAACTGAAAGCCGTCAGACGGGGAAATTCAGGTAAAATTATTGAACTTGAAATTGTAACAAACGGGCAGAGTTACACAGTGCAAAAAGAACTTGCTATAAGACGATTACTCACCCAAAACGGCTCTGCGCTGCCTTCCGCAAATGTTGTTTTTGAACACGAATACGACTCCGGCGGAAAACTTATCCGTATAAAAGCTTTTGGCGGCGGATACGGACACGGAGTAGGAATGAGCCAGTACGGGGCCGGGTTTATGGGTTCCGAACTGAAATTACCTTACGAAACAATCTTACAGCGCTACTATGCAGGGATTTCGCTCGGAACAAAGCCCGTAGTAATCAGCGCGGCGCTTCCCTGCGTAACCCAAAATTTCTACGCGGGAAACTCCAAAAAAGAAAAAAAAGCTGTTATAATTACAGATAATAAATCTCAGGTTTCCAAATTTATTGCAAACATAAACGGAAAAGAACACATGTTTGAACTTCACAGCGGTTTTTTACACAGCAAAAAAACAGAGGAAACGGATATTTCGGAATATATTAAGCAGGGCAGAAATACAATCATATTTTATTATCCGCCCGATGAAAGCGCCAAAAAATCACTTAAACTTTACGTAGAATTGGAACAGCCTAAAGAGAGTATCTGGTAGCATGATAAACAAATCTGATAATTTTGAAGACGGCAAGACAACCGGTATATTAAGAGCGGCAACGCTTATTGCTGCGGTTACGATTTTCAGCAAGTTAATCGGGTTCATCAGGGATGTAATTATTGCGAACTATTACGGCGCTTCTACGGTTTCGGACGCATACTTTTACGCGTATCAAATCCCTTCGCTTGCCCTGATACTGCTCGGCGGAGTGGGAGGGCCTTTCCACAGCGCAGCTGTTTCGGTCTTTTCCAAATTAATCCCGAACCTTAACGAAAAACCGTCCGAACTTGTCAACAAATTGTACAACACATTTCTGACCGGAACAATAATATTTTTCACGGCTCTCGGAGTGTTGTTCTTCACTTTTTCAGACCAAATTATGCAGCTGATAATTTCGGAAGGTTCGCCTGTATTGATTTCACTTGCCGCAAAACATCTTGAAATTATGTCGCCGATTTTTGTGATAGGCGGGATTGCCGGAATTTATTACGGAATTCTGGTTACCTACAAGCACTTTATGCTGCCGAATATTTCACCGGTAATCCTGAGTCTGGTCATAATCCTGATGGTAGTTTTAGCCAAAAACGACCCGACGGGAGTTGTTCTTGCTTGGGCAACAACTATCGGCGCCATTTGCCAGCTGGTTTTGCAGTACCCCAAAATCCGCCAAATCGGATTTAAATTCAAACCTGATTTCCATTTTTTCAATAACCCTGAATACAAAAATATCTGCGAACTGCTGTTTCCGGCTGTGCTGAGTTCAACAGTCGGGCAGCTGCATATTTACGTGGACATGTTCTTTGCGTCCTCAATCCGCGAGGGCGCGTGGACAGCAATAGGCTACGCTAACAGGGTTTTTCAGTTTCCGGTCGGAATTCTGGTTACTGCATTTTTAGTGCCTTTGTTTCCGCTGTTCTCAAGACTTGTGGCAAAAGAAGATTACAACGGCATCCGCGAATATTTTAACAAAGGCGTGGGAACCCTGTTTCTCATTGGAATCCCCATCATTATAGGAATTCTGGCTGTCGGATACGATTGTATAAGTCTCATCTTTAAACGCGGCGCCTTTGACAATGACGCTGTTTTCATGGTTACGGAAGCGCTCTGGTTCCTGTCCGTGTCGATTTTGCCTTACGTTTTCAGAGATTCCGTCACAAGGGTTTACTACTCGTTTAACGACTCAAAAACCCCTTTTATAATCGCGTTTTCTTCAATTCTGCTAAAACTTGCCTTGAATTTTGTTTTTATAAAAAAAATGGGGCTGGGAATTGGCGGCGTAACGCTTTCCACCTCACTCGTAACCCTTTTCAACGCATGCCTGCTCGGGGTTTTAATCTCAAAACGCATAACTTTAAAATACAAAGAATTATTCAAAAATCTGGCTAAAATGCTTGCAGCCGGAGCGGTTTCTCTTGCCGTATGCTTTGCCGCCGCCGCAGGGTTCGACCTGTATCATCCCGAACCTGTTTCGGAACCTCTTTGGCTTATCCTGAAAATATCCTGTGTAAGCATCATACTTTTAACTGTTTACGTTGGGCTAAACCTGCTATTTAGAACGGAATACGCGCTGGCGTTTAAAGAAAGGCTGAGACGTTGAAATGTTAGAAAGCAATATCGAAAAAATATTGGGAAATGACGGCGTAATCGCTTTTGTTACAGACACAGTATGGGGGTTAGGGTGTCTGCCGTCTTCGCAAAAAGCGGTCAAAAGAATTTACGAAATTAAAAAACGTGAAAGCCAAAAACCTTTAATTTTGATGTCGCATGACATTTATCCGCTTTTGCATTATGTTGAGCCAATTCCTAAAGCAGGACATCTTTTGATGAAAAAACATTTTCCCGGCGCATTGACGCTTGTACTCAAAAAAAGCAAAAATACACCGGATTATATTACATCAGGGCTTGATACGGTCGGAATCAGAGCGCCTGATAACGAAACTTTCCGGCGGATTTGCAAAGGCTATGTTCTTGCAACCACAAGCGCAAACCTTTCACATCAGCCTTCCGCAAAAACTTACGAGCAGACGCTTGAGAATTTAGACGGACTTGCTGACTTAGTAATTCCTGATTACGGACACCCTGCAAAAGGTTTGGAGTCGACCGTTGCGGGAATTTTTGATGATGAAATAAAAATTTTCAGGCAGGGAGCGGTTATCCTTTGATATTCCCCTCTTCGGAGAGAGTGTTAACTTTTTATTGCTTTGACATGTACAGCAATGACAGAGCAATGCAAAATGAACACTCTCCTCAAGGGGAGGGTAAACCCTTCAACCTTTCAACTATTCAACCCTATTCACTAATCACTATTTTCTGCTATAATAAACCCTATGAGTAAAAACATTTTAGCATTAAACTTCGGCGGAATCGGCGATGAAATTCTCTTTTTACCAACGCTGATTTCGCTCAAAAAAGAATTCCCGCACTCAAAAATTACCCTTGCGCTTGAATCCCGCAGCAAAGGAATTAAAGACCTGACGGACGTTATTGATGAAGTGTTTCCGAGCGAAAAAAAAATTCCTGATTTGCTGAAACTTATTTGGTTTGCCCGCAAAGGGAATTTCGACATAATTATTTCATCGGGAAGCAATAAATTTATCTCTGTTTTGTTACGGCTTACCGGGATTAAGGAGCGTTACGGCTACGACACCGGCGCGCTGAGCCGCAGGATTTTGACAAAGGCAGCGCCCCTGAACAAAAATCAGTATGCCGCTTTAATGTACCATGACCTGATTTCCCCGCTTACGGACCAAAGAACGCTTCTGCCTGAAATAAATGTTGAGTGTACGGAGAAAATTCCCAATTCCGTTTTAATTCATCCGGGCGTGAGTAAATTAAGTGTTGAGAAAGGCATTACTAAAACAGTTCCCGCTGAAATCTGGGCGCAGATTGCCAATCTCCTTATTGAGAACGGCAAACACGTAATTCTCGCCGGCGGACCGGATGATGAGGAAGTTATTACAGAAATACTGAAACAAGTTCAGGACAGCGGAAATTTTGAAAATCATTTTGGCAAAACAAAAAGTCTGCGCGATTTGGCAAAACTTATTGCAAAATCGGAAAAATTTGTATGCTCGGATTCTGCGCCGCTGCACATTGCCGCTGCATTAAAAACAAAAACTTACGCTATTTTCGGTCCGACCGACCATAAAAAATTAATTCCGCCGGATGTTATTGTGCTTAAAATCCCTTGCAGCTGTGAAATTTACCCGTGTTTGTGGGAGCGCCGCCGGACCACCTGCAAAAGCCTTGATTGTCTGAAAATTAACCCGCAAGACGCAGCGGATATTATATTGCGCTAAATCCCCAGACTCAAACCCGCGCAAATATTTATTGACTGCCCCGTAATCCCGCGTGCATCCTCCGATACCAGATACTTAACCAGCTTTGCAACCTCAACAGGCTCCACAAACCGCCTTTGCGGAATTGTTTCAATAATTTCTTCAGTTGAAAATTCTCCGGCGGAATTCCGTCCCATGTCCGTATCAACCCAGCCCGGATTGACAGTATTAACCGTAATGTTATACTGTGCAAGTTCAAGCGCAAGCGCCTTTGTTAAGCCGATTAGACCTGCCTTAGAAGACGAATACAGACCGGCGTAAGCTTCCCCCATAACTCCGGAAATTGAACCAATGTTCACAATTCTGCCCCATTTTTTAGATTTCATGTGAGGAACCGCTTTTGAGATAAGATACGCCGGAGCCATTAAATTAGCCGCATAGAGTCTTTGAATATCCTCTTTGGATGCTTCTTCTATTGCGCCGTAAATGTATTCAGCGGCATTATTAACCAGAACATCAATATTTTTATCTTCAATAAAGCCTGCCAGCACATCAATATTCTCCGCCAAATCACAAACGCAGTATCCTGCGCTGTCACACAATTTCAGCGCATTCTCATCCCTGCCCGTAACATAAACTCTGCCGGAAAGCTCCTGTGCAGCGGCTTTCCCTATACCGCGCGAAGCTCCTGTTACCAAAATATTTAATTCCGTCATTTTACAATACCGCAGCCAATAAGAAAAGTACAGATAAGAAATATTGCCGCGATAATTGCCGTTACTTTATTCAGCCCTTTTTCAGCGCTCTTTTGCGATGCAAAAAGATGCGACGCTCCGCCAATACCGGCAATCCCGTCTCCTTTGGGGGAGTGGAGCAGGATTAATGCAATAAGCAGCATTGATGAGATAATTTGTATTGTCCAAATGAATGTAGTCATTATTTCTTTTCCTTTTTTTATTAACGGGATTTACGCTTTGCGCAGCTGTTTAGCTTTAGATATAAACAGGGCGCGTTTTGAGTTTAACTCAATACTTTCAAATTTGTACAGCCTTGCCGGTCTTTTTGAGGATGATTTTGTGTACTCGTCAAGCTCGCTCAAACCGTTTGTCGAAAGCGCTTTTTTTCTGAAATTACGTTTATCAAGCTTTTTGCCCATAATTAGCTCATAAGCTTTTTGCATTTCAGTCAGAGTAAACTTTTCATTCAAAAGCTGGTAAGCCACAGGACACAACTCTAATCTTTCACGGGTTCTTTTCAGTGAGTAATCAATAATTTCTCTGTGGTCAAAAGCAAGAGGCGGAAGGTCCGAAACTTTATGCCAGCCCAGTTCCGGAGTTGTAATAATATTTATATCTTCGGCTCTTACCAGCGCAAAATATGCACAGGTTATAACTCTTGCATTCGGATAACGCAGAGGATTTCCGAACGTATAAAGCTGTTCAAGATAAATGTTATCAACATTAGTACGCTCTTTCAGAAGGCGCAAAGCCGCCTGGTCTAAATTTTCCGATAACCTTACGTATCCGCCCGGACTTGCCCATTTACCCTTGAACGGTTCATTGCGGCGTTTGACCAGCAGTACTTGAAGCGCATGGTTTTTCAGCGTTAAAATTACTACGTCAACTGTGATTTCATGTGTTTTAGTCTCGTTAAAAGCCATTGCATTCCTCTTAACTTCTATCATAATACAAACAAATTTTTTTCGCAATTATCGCTTCACGCACACTAACTTTCCCCGCTGCGTCAATCCTGACATTGTACATGTTAAGTAATTAGGTCGTGTTGACACTAAAACCTAATTCCCGTCACCCTGAACTTGATTCAGGGTCTATCAGTTTAATTGAAATTGATAGATTCCGGGTCAAGCCCGGAATGACGTTTTTATATTTAGTGTCAACACTACCTAGTTACATGATATTGGCGAATAGGATTGTTAAAAACATACCATAACCATCCTGTCATCTTGAACTTGTTTCAGGATCCGGCACATGACAAATCAAACTATCTTCTCAATTTTATTTAAGCATCTGTATGGGGAAGAAAACCTTACAGAAATTGTATATTTTATCGGTGGCCAGGTCCTGAAACACCAGAGGTCAATCCGGTCGTTCAGGATGACGTGACGAGAGCGCAAAGCAGAAGGGATTTTTTATGGAACTACACAGCCGGCATAAACAAAATCGTATAATTTTGCAAATAATTTATTTTTTTGCTATTATAGTAATTAACTCTAAGGAAGGATTATGAAATTTTCATCATCATTTAAAGTTGGCTTATTAACCCTGATTGCGCTTGTGCTTCTGCTCGGGGTGGTTTTACGGGTAAAAGGCAGGTCTTTCTCCTCAGCCGAAAGAGTGGAAATCCGCTTTAACGATGTTAACGGAATGCGCCCGGGCGCAGGTGTACAGATGATGGGGCTGAAAGTCGGACAAGTCGAAGAAATTGCACCCGTAATAGACGGCAGCAACAGTTATGTTAAAGTTAAATTCGTAATAACAGAACCTAATATAGAAATCCCTAAAGCCTCTATGTTTTCAATTCAGCAGTCAGGGCTTATAGGTGAATTGTTTCTGGAAATTACCCCGCCAAAAGTCAGAACGCTCTACCTGCCGATGACTTCAAAAGATATTTTATATCAGGATGACCCCGTGCAAATGAAACTTGACGACAGCTTCTATGATGTCGGTATGATTAAGCACATTGACATTATTGCAAAAGATGCTCTGCCTTACAATTTTCGGGAAGATATAAAAACAAACCATGCGTATAAAGTTGATTACATGGTAAATCTGCCCGGTTTAATCCTGCCGGAATTCATGAAAGGAACAGCCGTAAAAGTAAGCGGTAAAACAAAATTGAGAATTTCAACGCTTGATGATGTTGTACTTCCTTACCCGAAACAAACCTCGCCTTATACAGTCGTTAACCCGATGAGAATTGCTGATTTCATGGACTGGCAGTACAAGGCGGCTGAATCATTAACCGAAACCAACCGCAAAATTAATGAACTTCTGTCTGATGAAGTTATAGCCGAACTGAAAATGTCTGTGGCGAATGTAAACAGCTTAACCGCCCAGACCAGCGATATGATGACAAAACTTAACGAGCTTATAGACGCTTCCAAAGGGGATTTGGAAAAACTTATGAAAATGGCTGACCAGACTTCAACGGACTTTCATAAACTGTCTGCAAATATTAATTACCTAATAGGCGACCCTGAAGTTAAAAATACGATAACTTCCGCAACAGGCTCGCTGGCAAAACTCAGTGATAACCTGAACAAAATTATGGGCAATGAACAGGAATCAAAACAAATGGCAGCGGATATCCGCGCAGTTATCCACAACCTTAACGAAATCAGCAGGTTTGTGAGCACCCTTACAACAGATAACCAGCTCAAATCCGATCTGACCAAAACAATAAACAACATAAATAATGCCATGGTTGAAATTTCAACAACGCTTGACACGGTAAACAAACTTACACCCGAAAATAAAACAGAGTTACAAAAAATCATTGATGACACCTCAACAACTACAAGTAATCTGAAAAAATTCTCAGAAAAACTGAACAAAAGATTTCTGTTATTCAGGCTAATGTTTTAGGTAATATGAATTTAAAAACACAATTTACTGAAATGCACTATAACAAAGACGCAAAAAATATTAAGCTTCTTGATTTTTGTTCGCTGTTTTACGGGGCGCTGAGCCGGCTGAAAAATCTGCTTTATGACAAAGGTATTTTGAAACCCGTAAAAGTCAATGCTTTTGTAATTTCAGTCGGAAATATTACCACCGGCGGCGTTGGCAAAACTCCGGTAACTGCGGAAATAGCGCGGTATTTTAAAGACCAAAAAACCGTCATAATTTCAAGAGGCTACGGCGGAAAGCTTAATAATAAAAAGATTAACGTAATATCCGACGGCAAAGAAATTTTCTACGATGCCGAAACAGCGGGCGATGAACCGTTCTGGCTGGCGCAAAACACAAATGCGGCTGTTATAACTTCAAAAAACAGGATTAAGGCGGCAGAATACGCAACAGAACGTTTCGGCGCAGAAAAAATCATTCTGGATGACGGCTTTCAGCACCGGAAGCTCCACCGTGATTTGGATTTAGTTTTAACGGACAGCAAGATGAGGTTCGGAAATGAAAAACTCCTGCCTGCCGGACCGCTCAGGGAAGGAAAAGAAGCTTTTCCGAGAATTGACAATCTGATTGTAGTCAGTAAAAATACAGACCACTCTCAGGCGGAAAAACTTGCGAAAATTCTGGCTGAAAAAATGAGTATTCCGGTATCCGTATGCTGCACGGAGCCTGAATATATTTATAATATTAAGACAGGCGCCCGCCTTGAGGCGGGCGCCTCAATTACTGCAATCTGCGCAATAGGCCAGCCGCAGCAGTTTTATGATTTTCTTGCGGATTACAATATTGTACGCACCGTCAGCTTTGACGACCACCACCGGTACGAGCCGGAAGACATTGACAAAATATCCGGCGTTATTGTAACAACGGAAAAAGATGCGGTAAAACTCCAAAAATTCAACAATGAAAATATTTATGCGCTAAAATTAAAAACCCGTTTGAATATAAAGGAAATTTTGCATGACTGATATTGACCAAATTATAAAAACTTTAAAGCAGGCAAAACAGCCCATGAGTGATTTTGTACACTTGATGGAAAACTATACAGACCCTTATTTGGTGTTGATTTCGTGTATTCTGAGCCTCAGAACCAATGACAAAACCACTTATCCCGCGACTTTAAGAATGTTTGAACTCGGCAAAACTCCCGAAGACTTTGCAAAAATTGATGTTAAAAAACTGGAACAAGCAATTTATCCGGTAGGGTTTTACACAAACAAGGCGCGGCAAATAGTTCAGCTTTCAAAAGAACTGGTTGAAGAATACAATTCAAAAGTGCCGGACACCATTGAAGAACTGATAAAATTCAACGGCGTGGGGCGCAAAACAGCCAATTTGGTTCTTGCACGAGGGTTTAACAAGCCGGCAATCTGCGTAGATGTACACGTTCACAGGATTTGTAACCGGCTGGGCTACGTCAAAACCAAAACTCCCGAAGAAACAGAATTTGCACTGCGTGAAAAACTTCCGGTAAAATACTGGATAGACATAAACACCCTTTTGGTAACACACGGACAAAACGTATGCAAGCCGGTCAAACCCGATTGTACGCAGTGTCCTGTTGCGCAATATTGTGCAAAAAAAATTATGTAACAAAATATTACAAGGTTTTATTCAAAAAAGGCAATTTTTCGGAGCAAAAATTTTTTATATAAATATAAGAAAAAGGAATACGTAAAAGGAATATTTATGAAGGAACAAGAACTCAATACAATGATGTCAGTTGTTGCAGACCCGATTGAAAACGTCTACAAGATTGAAACACGAAAAGATTTAGAAGAAATCCGGCGTATTATACGGATATTTGATATTTCCAAAGAGCAGGACAACAAGCACGCAATGCTCTCGGTAAAAAATCTTGCCACTTTCAGGCTGGTTTTAAGTAATAATTAATAAGAAGCCCCGTAACAGGGGCTTTTTTAATGTCAATTTTGCATTGGTGACTAAGTAAATAGGAAAGAGGAAACAGCCCGCATCATGCTGAACAATCTCCCTGTCATGCTGAACTTGTTTCAGCATCTGCACATGACAAATCACGCCATAACTTCCGAGTAATCCTGAATTACCGGATTGACTTCCGGTGGTTCAGAATCTGGCCACCGATAAAAATATTCAATACCTTTAAGCTTTACTTCCCCGTACAGAAGGGCATTGTTAACTTTCTATTGCTTCGTCATTGCGAGGACGAATGAAATGAGGACGAAGCAATCCAGTAAATTCAACGTTTTTGACTGGATTGCTTCGCTGCGCTCGCAATGACAGAG
>JAISCP010000110.1 GCA_031265495.1 Heliobacteriaceae bacterium
GTTAACCTATTTAGTCCGTACCTCTTACATATATTGTAAACTCCTGATGGCGATGGTGCAAATTGTTTAAGTTTTTCCTTTAAAATTTCATGTATCTCAAACTTGTTGATGCCTTTGCAGCGCTCTCCAAGAACCTTGTTTTCAATGAACAGATTTGGGCGTCTGCTTCCATATTTAGGGCCGCGCCTTTGCGGCAGCAACAGAAGTTCGTCTCCTGTGTTTTTGAATCTGTGATAAAACTTCAAAAAATTCTGTCTATTAGTTTTATGAAACTTGTAAAAGTCGGTTACAAATCTGAATTGAGGATGTTTTCCTTCTTTTATTCATACTCTCTGATTAGAAATTTCCAATTCCTGATGTAATTCTTTGTAATAGTTGTTAGGATTTCAATTGTATTTGTGTGCATGATTTATCTCCTTTTCTTTTATTCTTTCATGTTAAGAAAAAAACAATTTTGTCACCGATTTACCTAACCTATACAATGCTGAACTCGGTTCAGCATCTGCCTTCTGTACGGGGAAGTAAAATGGTATTGAATATTTTTACCGGTGGCCAGAACCTGAAACAATCCGGTCGTTCAGCATGACAAGACGAAAGCGGGACGGCAATCCGGTAAATTCAATATTTTGACTGGATTGCTTCGTCGGGCTAACGCCCTTCTCGCAATGACGGGACGGTTATGGTATGGCTATTTACTAATCCTATTCACTATTTACTAACCACTATTCACTAATAATTAATGTAACTAATTACTTGACATGTACAGCAATGACAATCCTTTACTGTTCCCTCTTTCCTGTTTACTATTAACTAATTTAGCTATACCTCTTAATCCTAAAAATATTCACGTGTCATAATTATTTTTCCCTGTTCGTTGTAGCCGTTGGCGTTTATCCAGTGCGCAATCAGCTTTCCGTCCGGGTTGTAGATGAAGGTTTCAGCCTGCGATACCCGCATGCTCATGTTTATCAGATTACCGGAGACGTCATATTTGTAGGCCTTATAGGGATAATCCGCGCTGTCTTTTTTCTCAATGTAAAGCAAAATTCCGTCATGCCGGTAATACCAGACATATAAAGGGTTATCGTAATACATAACCGCATAGGTAGAATCCGAAAAAGCCGCTGTTATACGGTCTTTTTTATTTTTATAGTCGTAAATATGCGCATATAAAAGTTCCTGATTGACAGGGATTTGCGGCTGCGAAAGAAGCTCCCGCCTTACGGACTCTACACTGTATTTAACTCCGCCGGTTAAAGTTGTCTGTGCGCACGCAAAATCCGCAAATATAAGTATTATGAGCGTTAAACAAAGCTTCTTCATGATTTGTTATTAATTATTGCAAAGACATTGTCAATAGTTTATTAGTAAATAGGGGTTAGTACATAGGAGGTATGGAGGGCTAGAGGTATGGCTTTTAGTTGAAAGGTTGAATGGTTGAATGGTTGAAAAGACACTAGTTTCCAGTCTCTAACCCCTAGTCTCCGGCTGAACGGTTAGAGCCTGATGTCCAAAGGCTTAAAAAATTCCGTCAGGGCAATTTCCTCCATAGAGGGAAACATATACGCTTTAACCGTAATCTCTTTTTCGGAAGCGGAAGCCAGCGCAGCCATGTAATCATCAAAAAGTTTAAAGGTAATCAAAGTTTTTTCGGGTGACTGAAGTTTCAATTTAGCCTCATATCCGCACCAGAACCTGTAAAAAATGGTTTTGGCGTCTTTTACCGGAAGTTTATAGCGTTTTAAAAGCGCGTTAAAATCCCGTTTTTTCATATATTCCATATCAAACCCCAGAGGTTCTTTATCAAAGCAGACGCCGACAAAATCTTCCGAGTGTGAAATGTTGAAATTCAGTCCGGCATTAACAAATAAAGGCTTTTTATTTTTAATCCTTATTTGCGTATCGGTAATTCCGTAAATGTTTTGTGCGGCCTGCTGCGTCAAAATTCGTCCGGCTTTATGTTTACAGTCCGCTAAATCTTTAATCTTTGCAACAAATATTTTCATAGAATTGATTGTATCACAGTTTTTTAGTATGATAAATGTATGGATTTATCATACAGCTTGGAAGACTATATAGAAACGATTTACATACAGGTTCTTAAAAACGGCGCTGCAAAAGTGACGGAAATATCAAAAGTGCTCGGTGTACGTAAAGCTTCCGTAACAGGTGCATTGAATGCGCTTGCCGAAAAAAAACTGGTGAATTATGTTCCTTATGCGCCGATTACACTAACAAAGGAGGGCAAAAAAACCGCTGAAAAAATATTCGAAAAACATAAGACCATTTTGGAATTTTTCGTGAATATTCTCGGGGTTTCGGAACAGGAAGCGCTGGAAACCTCCTGCCGTATGGAGCATATAATTTCAAGGAAAATTTTTAAAAACATGGGTATACTTAATCAGTTTATGAAAGAACAGACAGAGGAGTCTTTAAAATTCAAGGCGCAAATTCTGCGGTTGTTTTCGTAATACAAAACTGCTCTCTCCATACGGGAGAGAGTACAAACACTTAGCGAAACCGCAGGTTGAGCTAAGTGTTTGGAGTGAGGGGGCAGGCGTAGCGCCCATGACATGTGTTCTACCCGAGATTTATTCGGTTCTGCGCCCCCTCACCTGAATTTCTTAATGAGCCACAGGCGAATTTAGAAATTCATCCTCTCCCGCAGGGAGAGGAACTTCCAATCTCGGATTCTTTATCTATAAAGAGTTAACACTCTACCGCAATTGCGTCTGCACAGTCACTGCAAATACCTTTGTCTAATTTACGGTATTTCCAGCAGCGTTCGCACTTTTCGCCTTCTGCGGCTGTAACCCATACCGTAAACCCTTCTTCCGTATATTCGTTTAAGACATTTTCCGGTTTTTTGTCCGTAACGTATGCCTGTGAAGTTATAAAAATATCGCTTAAATCGGTTGAAGATGCGAAGGGCTCAAGTGTTGAAGAACTGATATAAACCGCAGCTTCAAGCGAGCTTCCTATTTTTTTGTCTGCCCGAAGCGGTTCAATTGCACGGGTTACGACTTCACGCACTTTGAGAATTTTCGTAAAATCAGCTTCCAAATCCGCACTATCCCACTGCGGGTTAACTTTAACCCAGCCGGACAGCAGAATGCTTTGCAAGCCGCTGCGTTGGCATTCCGGCATGTTTTGCCAGATGTCCTCCGCCTGATGCGGCATGACAGGTACAAGCAGTCTTACCAGCGCCTGCAGAATTTCGTGTAAAACGCTCTGGCATGCCCGCCGCGAAACGGATTTTTTGCCGGCTGTGTAAAGTCTGTCTTTCACAATATCAAGGTAAAATGAACTTAAGTCCGCTGCCGCAAAATTTTGCAAATGCTGAAAATATTTATAAAATTCGTAATTATCAAACGATTCCGTTACATTTGAGATTAGCCTGTTTAACTTGCCCAGTGCGAATTTGTCTATATCTTTAAGGTCTTTGTACTCAACGTAATCCGCCGCAGGGTCAAAGTCAAAAAGGTTTCCGAGCAAAAAGCGCGCGGTGTTGCGTATTTTTTTGAAGACTTCCACAAGATGGCTTATAATAGTTTCTCCTATCCGCACATCGTTTCTGTAATCAATCGATGCCGCCCAGAGCCGCAGTACATCTGCGCCGTAAACTTTGATAATTTCTTCCGGCGCAACGGAATTCCCTAAAGATTTGGACATTTTTTTGCCGTCAGCGGCCATGACAAACCCGTGCGTAAGCACTGTTTTGTAAGGGGCTTTGCCTTCAACCGCAACCGCTGTCAGCAGTGACGACTGAAACCATCCTCTGTGCTGGTCGGAACCTTCAAGATACATTTCAACGGGGGTTGTTCCGAGTTCTTCGCTGCGGGCGTTTACAACAGCCTGCCAGCTTATGCCAGAGTCAAACCAGACATCCATAATGTCATTTTCCTTAACAAACCCCTTGATATTTTTATCCGATTGAGTTATAATACCGTTATAGCTCCGTGAAGGGTTTCGTAAAGAAACATTGTAGTTACGTTTAGCGTATCGGCCTTTAGGGGCTTTTCTAATTTCTTTTATGTTATATAAATGTACGGCTTGAGCGTTTGTTTCATTGTCTTTTTTGTGTTTCTCAGTTTCAAGCAGGACAGTATAAACATTGCCGTTAATCAGAATATCCGCCTTAAAATAATGATATTCAATAATATCGGGCTTTTCGCTCAATTTATGATTTTTGCTTCCATAGACGTACCGCGCATTATTAATCAGTTCCTTTAAATTTCTGACATACTTTCTGTGTCTTTTATTTGCCGGATTTGTTAATCCCTGAAAATTTCCGTTATTGGTAATTTTGTCAATAATCCTTTTCCCGCCTTTAATGTCTATACTCCAATCGGGCGAAAGGGTTGTGAATATTGTTCCTTCTTTGATTAAATCCCGTACATGTTCTTCTATTTCTTGAAATGAAGGTACTTTATCAAACTTGTTTGTCCAGTCTGTATAACCCGGTTTTTCTGTGCAGTGAGGACACTTGAAGCCTTCTGGCAGAAGTTCTTTTTCACTGTATTTGACCCATGCATCGGAGCTTTCTTTTTCAAAAATTTGCGCTATGTGTTCGATTGTTTCGGGCGTAACAATGTATTCACCGCAGTCTTTGCAGTAGAAAACCGGAATAGGCACACCCCATGCGCGCTGACGGGACAAGCACCAATCCGTGCGTCCGGCAACCATGTTGGAAATCCGTGTTTCTCCGCCGGCAGGTATCCATTGAACTTGTTTAATTGCGTCCAGGCTTTCCTGCCTGAATTTATCCACCTTAATAAACCACTGGGGCGTTGCACGGTATATAACGGGTTTGCCGCATCTCCAGCAGTGCGGGTAGCTGTGCGAAATGTCCGCGCTTGCAAGCAATGCGCCGCAGTTTCTTAATTTTTCTATAACAACCGAATTTCCTTTGTAATAAGGAATTCCTTCCAAATCTCCGGCTTCCGCCGTCCAAACCCCTTTTGAGTCAAGCGGCGACAGAATGTCCAATCCGTATTTAATACCGATTTCGTAATCCTCCAGCCCGTGTCCGGGCGCTGTATGAACGGCGCCTGTACCTGCATCGGTCGTAACATGTTCCCCCAGTATTACCGGTGAATTCCTTTCGTAAAGAGGATGTTTTGTGTTCAAATATTCTAATTCTTTACCCTTTAAAACTCCCAGAACTTTGATTTCATGCCCGCTCCAGCCGACATTCTCCAAAAAGTTATCGAGCAGCTTTTCCGCCGCAAAGTAAATATCCCCGCCGCGTTCAAAGAATATATAATCCAGTTCGGGGTGCAAAGATATTGCTAAGTTTGAAGGTATTGTCCACGGGGTTGTGGTCCAAATAACGGCGTAAATATCGGTTGAAGGGTTGAAAGGTTGAAGGGTTGAAGGGTCGATTTTTTTTAATATTTTAGCGGCTGCCTCCTCATCAAATTTGAAGCGGACATAGATTGACGTTGAAGTGTGGTCTGCATATTCAACTTCCGCTTCGGCAAGCGCGGTTTCGCAGTCCGCACACCAGTAAACCGGTTTTAAACCTTTTTCAATATAACCTTTTTTGAAGATTTCCCCGAAAACCCGCACCTGAGTCGCTTCATAAGAAGGGTCAACCGTAAGATAAGGATGTTCCCAGTCACCCCATGCGCCGAGCCGCTTGAAAGCCGCTTCCTGTCCTTTTAGAGATTTATGCGCGTATTCACGGCATTTCTGACGCAATTCATAAGGTGTAAGCGCGCTTCTGCCGCCTTTTACGGTTTTTACAACAGCGTTCTCTATCGGAAGCCCGTGCCCGTCATAACCCGGCACGTAGGGCGCATAAAACCCCGCCTGAGATTTATATTTAATCAAAATGTCTTTTAGAATTTTATTCAAAGCGGTTCCGATATGGATTTTATCCGAACTCAAATACGGCGGACCGTCATGCAGTATGAACTTGTTTTCTTTGCTGCGCCGCTCAATACTTTTTTCGTAAATCTTGTTTTCTTCCCAGAATTTTTGAATTTCAACTTCTCTGACAGCAGCGTTTGCGCGCATTGCCAGTGTGGTTTGAGGCAGATTTAACGTGTCTTTATATTCGGTCATCTTTTGTGTTCCTTAATTGCTTATTACAAATTCGTTCATTTTATCATAATCAAACTCATTTTCCCATCTTGCAATAACAACCGTAGCAACGCAGTTGCCGATAAGGTTAACGGTTGTTCTGCCCATGTCTAAAATCTGGTCTATCCCGAGCAGAATGGCAACGCCTAAAATAGGGATATTAAAACTTGCGAGCGTTCCCGCAAGCACAATCAGCGACACTCTCGGAACAGCTGCAATCCCTTTACTGGTAAGCATTAATGCAAGCATGATAACCAGCTGCTGTTCAAATCCCAAATGTATTCCGACAATCTGGGATGAAAATACAACTGCCAGAGCCAGATACAACGTGCTTCCGTCAAGGTTAAAAGTGTATCCCGTCGGCATTACAAAGCCCACAATATCACGCGGAACCCCGAAACGCTCCATAATGTCCATTGCTTTAGGAAATGCCGCTTCGGAACTTGCAGTGGTAAAAGCCAGCAGAGCGGGTTCCTGAATTGCTTTAAACAAATTTCTGAAAGAAATTTTTACAATCTTGCAGACTATAATCAGGACAAGCGCCACGAAAATTAACAGCGCCAGATACAACGCCCCGATTATTTTTGCATAATTTTTTAACACTCCGAGTCCGTTTTCCCCGACAGTTGCCGCAATTGCGCCGAATATTCCCAGCGGAGCAAAGCACATAACATATTCCGTAAATTTGAACATAATTTTGGAAACGGATTCAAGGATTTTCAGAACGGGTTTTGCCGGTTCTCCCACAGCGACAATTGCAAGTGCAAAAAATATTGCAAACATCACTATTTGCAGCAAATTACCCTCTGACATTGCCTGAAAAATACTTGTCGGGAATATATTAATAACGAGTTCGCTGACGGAAGTATGCGCTGTTGCCATCAAGCCGGCTTCCGCAAGGTGGGACTGATACGATACGGTATCTGCGGCAAATCCTGTTCCCGGCTTTAAAATATTTGCCGTAACCAAACCTATAATTAACGCAAGCGTTGTTACGATTTCAAAATAAACAATAGTTTTCAGCCCGACTTTTCCCAGCCGCTTTGCGTCCGTGTGTCCGGCTATGCCTACGACCAGCGTGGCAAACAGTAAAGGCGCTATAATCATTTTTACCATTCTCAAAAAGATTAACGCAAAAGGGCGCATTTTCACGCCGGTTTCCGGCGCCAAACAGCCTACAATTACTCCGAGAATTAAAGATAAAAATATTAAAAGGGTCAATTTTGATTGCTTCATAGCCCTATTGTACTATAAACATGAAAAAAGACCAGAGGATTAGGAAATTAGAGGTATAGAAGGCTGGAGGTATAGAGGTATGGCTTTTTAGTTGAAGGGTTGAAAGGTTGAACGGTTTACAAAGCGAACAGGCGAAGGCTGAACTACCCTCCCCTTGAGGGAGGGTCGAAATTCCTGCAAGGAATTTCGGGGTGGGGTATAGTAGGGCTGGAGGGATAGCTAAATTGGTTGAAAGTTTGACTGGATTGCCGCGCTCCCGCCGGTCGCTCGCAATGACGCGGCGGGAGAAGGTAGCTAAGTTAATAGTAAACAGGAAAGAGGGAACCGTTGAATTCCGCTGTTCCCTCTTTCCTATTCCCTATTTACTAATCACTATTTACTATTTACTAACTTTATTATAAAATAGTTGCCATGATATAAACGGTTGATGTACAATAAAAGCATGCCAAAATTTATAAGGGGATTGAAGTGTCAGAATTAAACACAATGTTAAAATCAGATAATATAGATTTATCTGAAAATGCAGTTAAAGTATTGGAAAAAAGATACTTAAAAAGAGACAAAGACGGAAATTGTACGGAAACACCGGCTGATATGTTCAGACGTGTTGCGCAGACAATCGCCGAAGGGGATTACAAATTCGATGCGGTTCCCTCAAAGGTTGATGAATTAACGGAAAGATTTTACAAATCAATTACAAATTGCTGCTTCATGCCTAACTCGCCCACACTGATGAATGCAGGCCGTGAATTAGGCCAGCTTGCGGCATGCTTTGTGCTCCCGGTGGAAGATTCTCTGGAGAGCATATTTGAAACTGTTAAAAATACGGCGATTATCCATAAATCAGGCGGCGGAACAGGCTTTTCATTTTCAAGGCTGCGCCCTAAAAATGACGTTGTACGTTCAACAATGGGAGTTTCGTCAGGTCCGGTATCGTTTATGGAAGTCTTCAACGCAGCGACCGAAGCCGTTAAGCAGGGCGGAACGCGGCGCGGAGCAAATATGGGGATTTTAAGAGTTGACCACCCGGATATTCTTGAATTTATTAACTGCAAAAATGATAATAATAAATTAAATAACTTTAATATTTCCGTTGCTATTACAGATAACTTTATGGAAGCTTATATCAGCGGACAGGATTACAACTTAATCCACCCTAATTCAAACGAAACCGTCGGCACAATGAGCGCCAAAAAAGTATTTGACATGATTGTTGACGGAGCGTGGAGAAACGGCGAACCCGGAATTGTTTTTATAGACAAAATAAATGCCGACAATCCGACTCCCGTTGTCGGCCTGATTGAGTCCACAAATCCTTGCGGAGAAGTGCCTTTACTGGGCTTTGAAGCTTGTAATCTCGGGTCGATTAATCTCGGGAAAATGGTTACGGCTGAAAAGAAAATCGACCTTGACCTTCTTGCCGAAACCACCAGAACGGCAATCCGTTTTCTGGACAATGTAATTGAAGTAAACAATTATCCTCTGCCGCAGATTTCCGAAATGGTTAATAATAACCGTAAAATCGGACTCGGCGTAATGGGCTGGGCAGATATGCTTATGATGATGGGAATTTCATACGCTTCGGAAAAAGGTACAAAGCTGGCTTCCCAAATTATGGAGTTCATAGATTATATTTCCAAAAGCGAATCAATTGAACTTTCAAAAGAAAGAGGACGCTTTAATAACTTTAAAGGAAGCGTCTATGACGGCCAAAACTATCTTTATGGCAAGTATAAAGGCAAATCGGCAGGGCTTATTACGGATGAACAGTGGCTTGAGCTTGACAAACAAATTCAGACGCACGGTATCAGAAACGCTACAACAACATGTATTGCGCCGACCGGTACGATTTCAATGATAGCAAGCGCTTCCGGCGGGGTTGAGCCGCTTTTCGGGCTTGTGTTCTCAAGAAACGTAATGGACGGAACCGAAATGCTTGAGATTAATCCTATCTTTAAAGAATACATGATTGAAAACGGCATGTATTCGGAAGAATTAATGCGGGAAGTTGCTAAAGACGGTTCTGTTGCGCATGTATGGGGCGTTTCAGACGAGGTGAAGGAGCGGTTTGCAACGGCGCATGATGTTTCGCCCGAATGGCACGTAAAAATGCAGGCTGCATTCCAGCTTCACACGGATAACGCCGTTTCTAAAACCGTTAACTTTGAAGAACACGCTACCCGTGAAGATATTGAAAAAGCTTACATTTTAGCGTATGAGAACAACTTAAAAGGAATGACAGTTTACAGAAACAATTCACGCCAGTTCCAGCCGATGAATCTGGACGCAAAGAAGACAGAGGAAACTTCCGCTGAAGAGCCTGAACAAACGGAGTTGTTCGAAGTTAAAACCGTAACCTGCCCTGAATGCGGCACTTCAATTCAAATGGCGGAAGGCTGCTTTATCTGTCTGAATTGCGGATATTCAGGATGTGCGTAAATTTAGTTGAAGGGTTTAAGGGTTGAAAGGTTTAATCCCTTCTCCCTTTGGGAGAAGGTGCCCGGAGGGCGGATGAGGGTTTTATTGAAATTAGAAATGCAGTGCAGGAAGCCATACCGGTCTCCGGCCACTAGGTTGTGTCGACATTAAAATTCGATTTCCGTTACCCTGATATCAGTGAATAAGTGATTGGGATTGGTAAAATTAAACCATAACCATCCTGTCATCCTGAACTTGTTTCAGGATCTGGCACTTGGCAAATCGCACTATCTTCTCAATTTTGTTTCAGGATGACGTGACGGTCGTTCAGCGTGATGTTTTTATATTGAATGTCGACACGCCCCAGCCTCTGAGACGAAATTATAAGCTATTTGTAACAAAATTGTAATATTTGGGTCTAAATCCGGCAACTTTTTCATTTAGATGGTTTATGATAATTACCAAGTGTAGAAAATGAAAGGCGGAAAATTATGATGATTAGTCCTGTATCAATGTATAACACGCAAGCAAGTTCCAATGTGAACTTTACATCAAAATCAAAAATTTTCAAAAAAGGAACGGAAGTTCTTGAAGAAGGAGCTGAAAAAATAAAGAAAACAGGCTTTTTTAAAAAAATAGGCAATGCGTTTAAAAAAGCATGGACATTTTTGTTCGGAAAAAATAAAGACGGAGAAATAGCTCCGAATCTTATCGGAAGAATTAACAACTACTTCAAAACAAGAACCGTCGTTAAGAAAAAAGTGGGTGAACAAGTAAGTACTATTCTGAAAAATAACGGTCTTGACTCTGAGCAATATGCTGCATATAAACAGGCAGTCCGCACAAAAGAAGGCGAAGAATTATCCAAAGAAGTACTCGAAAAGCTGCCTGAAAATTTTGATAAATCAAAAGCGGAAGCGCTTATTAAAAAGGTAGAGGCAGAAGTCAACAACATTGATAAAAAAACAATTAAAAAGGAAGCAAAAGAACAAGTCCTTAATGAATACGTTGAAAGAGTTAAAACAAGAAATGCCGAAAAAGATGTTGCAAATATAAAACCGGCAGAACAGCCTGCTTCTTAGTAATAATTAGTAATATTTAAAAAAAATCCTCCTCAAAGGGGGATTTTTAGCAGGAAAAATCAGGAGAAGAGTGTTAATCTTCTATTATATTGCCGTCTTCGTCTTTATCAATCCTCTTAATTAGGTTGCCGGAGGCATCATATTCCATTTCGTAAATATTTGTTATCTTGCCGGTGTCGTCTTTCCGAATTCTCTTAATTTGGTTGCCGGATGCATCATACTCATTGTCATAAGTACACTCTATCTTGCCGGAGGCGTCTTTCCCAATTTCCCTAATTTTGTGGCCGGAGGTATCATATTCCATTTCGGCAATATTTATTATCTTGCCGGTGCCGCTTTTATAAATTGTCTTAATTTCGTGGCCGGAGGCATCATATTCCATTTCGTAAATACCTGTTATCTTGCCGGTGCCGTCTTTATCAATCCTCTTAATTTCGTTGCCGGAGGTATCATATTCATACTCATAAGTACTATTTATCCTGCCGTCTGCCTCTTGCAAAATTGTCTTAATTTTCTTGCCGGATGTATCATATTCAGTAATCTCCTCACCACCATCATCCCATGGTTCTGTAACACGCTTATTTTGGGTACCGGTGCTTGTCCCGGACGCAAGTGAAACGCCCATGGCTGTGTACAACATATCCATTTCTTCTGCGCTAAATTCTATTTGCTGGTTTGGATGTACAACGAAATTTGTTTGGTAATCATTTTTGTCAGTCCCGCCGGTAAATATTGATGCTTTACCTGCTTGCCGGCGTGCCTGCTGGATTTCCGCAAGTTTATCAATCGTTGCATTCCACTCTGCAAGTGTAATTTTGCCGTCGGATATTTCCATTTTCTGCGCTTTTACCAAATCTAAAAGTGCGTATGTAAGACCTTGTCCTTTTTTTATCGTTAAAGTCTGCGCTGTAATTTCTCCTGTCATTATTTTTCTCCTTTAGTGTTTTAAATTAAATATCCCGTATTTTTATAAAAAAAATTCGGAGAAAAATATTGACAATAGGGGATCCTATCCTATCCTATAAGGCATTATCCGCTATTTTGCAACTGTTTTAAAATTATTTTTACAAATCGTTACATTTGGAGGTTTGTGTGGTTTTCTTAATAAATCAGGTAATTAGTTAATAGTAAACAGGAAAGAGGGAACAGCAAAGGATTGCCCGCCTTAACCTCCCCGTCATCCTGAACTTGCTTTTCCCTCTCCCTGCGGGAGAGGGTGCAAACACTTAGCGAAATCGAAGGTTGAGTTTGGGGTGTGGGGACAGGCATAGGCACGACATGTACTCTGCACAAGTTTTATTCGGCTTTGCGCCCCCTCACCTGAATTTCTAAACTCACACGTTCGTTAAGAAATTCTTCCTCTCCCGTATGGAGAGGAATTCAACCTTTAAACCTTTCAACTTCATTAAGCTTTACTTCCCCGTACAGAAGGCAGATGCTGAAACACCGGAGGTCAATCCGGTCGTTCAGCATGACAGGAAGGTTATGGTGGGCAATCCTTTGCTGTTCCCTCTTTCCTGTTTACTAATTTTAGCTATACCTCTATACCTCCGGCTCTCTATACCTCTAATTCCCTATTCACTTCGTCACTTATTAATAAACAATAAAACCCTCATCCGGCGCTTCGCGCCACCTTCTCCCAGAGGGAGAAGGCATTCAACCTTTCAACTATTCAACTAAAAAGCCATACCTCAATCCCTCCAGCCCTCAATACCCCACCCCGAAATCTGCGGCAAATGCGTTCGCTTCGCTCGCGCCTGCTGCCGCAGAGATTTCGACCCTCCCTCAAGGGGAGGGTAAACCGTTCAACCATTCAACCCTTCAACCTTTCAACTAATTTAGCCGGCCCTCCATACCTCTTAATCACTAATTTTCCAAATCAATAATTTCGCCGTGTTCCGCAATGTTTCTGCCGATTGCCTTTTCGAGCTGCGCTCTGCATGAGTTGTACTGATAAAGCGCGCTGTAATAATTCAACTGCGCCTGCTGATAATTAATCTGAGCATCTTTTAATTCGGTCGGGCTTGCCTCGCCCACACGGTAGCGGCCGTAAGACAGCTCGTAATTTTCTTTTGCCTTCTTGACGCCCAAAATCGCCACAGGAAGCTGGTTTTTCTTTTCTTCAAGATTTAAATAGGCATTTTGGATTTCAAGGTATATGCTGTTCTGGGTAATCTTTGCGTTAGCAAGCTCTTTGTCGTAAAGATAACGCGCCTCTTTAATCTCATTGCGTATAAGCATTCCGTTAACCGTGGGGAAGTTCAGGTAAGCGCCGTAGTTGTAACCATGATTGGAAGTCGGCGTGTTCCCGCCGTATTGGAGCTGGCCTTCAACGGAAAGCGTCGGGAAGTATGACTTTTTCACCAGCTGAAGCGTCTGTCTTGCGTTTTCCACTTTAATCTCAGCGCTTTTTAATTCAGGACGGGATTTCCTTGCTATATCAACCGCATTGTTGAAATTCATGCTCAGAGGACTGTAATTAAGTCTTTCTTTAACATTGTACTTATCAATAAACGGAACGCCCATAATATTATTTAATTTGGCTTCCGCAAGATTTACGGCATTATCCGCCTGAATTAACTGTAATTTTGCATTACTGAGGTTAACTTCCGCGATAGTTACGTCAACTTTCGGGTTCATGCCTATTTCATAGAAAGCTTTTGCCTGATTATAAAATACCTCAAACTTATCAACGGTATCATGCGCAACTTTCCTCTGTTCAAAGGCGTAAAGAAGATTGTAATACGCGTCTTTTGTTTGAAAAATAACATCGTTTATTACCGCAGCAAGAGTAGTTTTGTAGGCTTCGTAATCCAGTTTTTTGATGGTTGCCTTATTTTGGGTTACGCCAAAGTCGTAAAGCATCTGCTGTAAGGACACCTGACCCAAAAGCCAGTAGTTAAAAGTAAGGTTTCTTCCCAATGCATCGGACAACTGTAACTGGCGTATCTTTGTGTAACCTGTCTGCCAGCCTACACGCGGAAAATAACTTGACCAGACCTGTTTAACTCTCACATCGGACGCAAGAATATCCTGAAATGCCGCGTTTATCTGCGGATTATTCCCCAATGCCAGCTCAAGGCATCTTTCAAGAGTCATATCAATATTCTTTTCAATTCCGCCCTGAATTACAAAATCCGTTTTCGGTAAAACATTCTGTGCCTGAGGGTATTCTTGTTCATCAATAAAACTGCCGATATCTTCCGCTGATGCAATATTGAGCAATGAACAGGCTATTATAATTATAAATGAAGTTATTTTATTCACTGCGAGTTTCCTTAATTTTCTTTGACAGCCATAATTTTCCTTCTTCAACCATAGAGAAGAACGCCGGAACAAGAAAAGTTCCGACAAAAGCAACGGTTAACATGCCTCCGGCAACGGTTACGCCGATTGAGTGGCGGCTTGCCGCGCCTGCGCCTCTGGCGAACACAAGAGGCAGAAGCCCGAGAATAAACGCCATATTCGTCATCATTACCGCTCTGAACCTTAATTTTGCCGCTTCCATAGCCGCTTCTCTTACGCCGAGCCCGCTTTCGTAAGCGTCTTTTGCAAACTCTATAATCAGGATAGCCTGTTTGGTGCTTAATCCTATTAACATTACAAGCCCGATTTGTGCGTACAAATCAAGAGCATAGCCCGATACATACTGGAAGAACAGCGCTCCTATCAGGGCAACCGGAGAAATTAAAAGCACCGCCGCCGGCAGCAGCCAGCTTTCGTAGAGCGCAACAAGAAATAAATACACGAAAACAAGCGACATTGACAGAACCATACCGAGCTGTCCGGCAGACTGCTGTTCCTGTAAAGAGCTTCCCGACCATGCAAACCCCAAATCTTTGGGAAGAACTTTTGCCGATAATTCTTCCATAGCCTTCATGGCCTGCCCCGAACTTATGCCCGGATTTGCCATGCCGTTAATAGTTACTGATTTATACATATTAAATCTTGGTATTGAGTAAGGCCCGACAATATTCTTAACCCTGACAACGGACGAAAGCGGAACCATTGCGCCAAGCCGGTTTTGTATAAATATTTTATCAATATCACTCTGTTTTTCCCTGAAAGGCGCGTCCGCCTGAATATACACGCGGTAAACGCGTCCGAATTTATTGAAATCATTTATATAAGATTTTGCAAAATATCCCGCAAGCGCATCGTAAACAGTCTGAACAGGCACTCCCTGAGCCATTGCGCGTTCGGTATCAACGTCTATCAATAACTGCGGAAGGTTTGCCGTGAATGAAGTGTAAGCCATTGAGAATTCCGGCGCCTGATTTGCCGCAGCAATAAGCTTCATTGCTTCCGTATATAATTCCTGAGGAGTTCTGTCGCTTTTATCCAGAAGCTGGTACTCAAACCCGCCGAACATGCCCAGCCCCGAAATAGCGGGCGGTGAAAAGCTTGCCACAGTTGCGGACGGATAAAACGCAAATTTTTTCTGAAGTTGTCCGAGAATATTTTCCATAGAAGTTTCTTTGGTTTTACGCTTGTCCCAGTCATCGAGCCTTGCAACAATAAATGCCGTGTTTTCGCCGTTAAAGCCGACCATAGTAATGACACTGCCAACGCCGCTAATATTCATGATTTCTTTTTCAACTTCACGCGCCACAATATCTGTTCTTGAAGCGGAAGAACCTTCAGGAAGCTGAATTTGCGTAAAAACCGCGCCTCTGTCCTCTGTCGGTAAAAACCCCGTAGGTATTAGTTTAAACATAAACAAAATTACAAGAACAACCGACACAAAAACCGTAAGAGTTTTCTTAGGTGAATTAACAAATATTTGTACATAGGAAAGATATTTATCTCTGAGATTGTTAAACCAGTCATCAAACTTTTGTATAAATTCAAAATCAGCTTTTTCCGTACCGGACTTCAAAATCATTGTACACAGAGCGGGCGAGAGTGTCAGCGCAACAACAGCCGAGAGTCCGATAGAAGTTGCGATTGTAAGCGCAAACTGCCTGTACATCTGCCCGGTAATTCCAGAAATAAACGAAACCGGAACAAAAACCGCCATAAGTACCAGAGAAGTTGCAAGCACAGCTCCGAACACTTCTTTCATGGTAATCTCAGCCGCTTCTTCGGGGGTTTTGCCTTCCTGAATATGCCGCTGGGCATTTTCAAGCACAACTATGGCGTCGTCAACCACCAAGCCTACCGCAAGCACCATAGCGAATAAAATCAGGAGGTTTATCGAAAACCCCAGAGAACTCATGAATATAAAAACGCCTATTAATGATACGGGAATTGCGCAAAACGGAATAAATGCAGCCCTTGCCGTTCCGAGAAACAGGTATGTAACAACGCTTACAAGTATAACAGCCAGAACAATCGCCTGAACAACTTCTTTAATGGATTCCCGCACAAACGCTGTTTCATCGTGTTCTATCACATATTCAATCCCGGGCGGAAAGCTTTTGCTCAATTCTTCAATTCTTTTGGTTAATTTTCCCGCCAGACTGATAGCGTTAGCTCCCGGAAGCTGTTTTGCAGAAATAATTGCCGACTGTTTTCCGTCTATGCGCGAGAAAAACGAGTAACTTTCCGCGCCGAGTTCAACGCGCGCTATATCTTTAAGTTTTATCTGAGAGCCGTCAGGTTTTGAGCGGACAACAATTTCTTCAAACTCCTGCGGTTCTTTCAAACGCCCTTTTGTCCTGAGGGTCAGCTTTACCATCTGCTTATTGACCATAGGTTCCACACCCAAATCACCGGCAGGCGCCTGTGTGTTTTGCTGTCTTATTGCCGAAGCGACTTCCTCGACCGTAATCCCGAGATTTGCCATTTTGGACGCGTCAAGCCAAATCCTCATGGAGTAACTTGAAGAACCGAACACTGAAACATCATCTATGCCTCTTATACGGTCAAGTTCGCTTTCAATATATATGGAAGCGTAATTTGCTATATACAGAGGGTCATAAGTGTTTTGGGGGGAGGTTATTGAAATCATCATCAGACCGGGACCGCCGGTGGATTTTCTCACCTGAAGACCGTAACGGCGGACTTCTTCCGGTAAACGCGGGGTTACGAGCTGAAGCCTGTTTTGAACATTTATCAGCGCCATATTCGGGTCGGAGCCTATGGCAAAATATATGGTAAGCGAATAAGAGCCGTTCTGGGAAGTCGAAGACATGTAAATCATATCCTGAACCCCGTTTAACTGCGCTTCAACCGGCGCTGCAATTGAGGTTTCAATTACATCCGCGCTTGCACCCGCGTAAGTTGCCGACACAACTACCTGCGGCGGCGTAATGGAAGGGTATTCTTCCAGAGGAAGCGTTCCGGCAAGAAGCGCGCCCGCCAGTGTTATTACAAGTGAAATTACAATGGCAAGCTTTGGTCTTTTTATAAATAAATACCCTTTAGAGCCTTCATTATTATTCATTTTTGCCGCTCACTATATTAATCGGCTTTCCGGGCGCTACTTTTTGAATTCCGTCCGTAACCACTCTGTCGCCTTTGTCTAAACCTTCATCTACAATATAAACATCACCTTCCTGACCGGATGTCTTTATGTATGTGAGCTGCGGAATACCTTTTTCATCAAGCTTGTAGACATATTTGCCGGCTTGATTTTCCTGCACCGCAATCTGCGGAACCACAGGAATGTTTACAGTGTTGTTGGAATACAGCTTTACGGTTACAAATTCCCCGTGAATAAGCTCATTGTCGGGGTTCTCAAAAGTTGCCCTCATAGTAACCGTGCCGGTTGACTGGTCAATTTTGTTATCCTGAAAGTCCTGAACCCCGAACTTGTTATAAAGCCGGTTTCCGGGCAGAATTAATTCAACTTTCCTGTGCTTGTTATTATTATGGTCGGTTTCTGACAGTGCTGTAAAATCATTAATTTCAAGCGGGAAAGTCACATAAATCGGGTTTGTACTGTTAATCGCGGCAAGAGTACCCGATGACGGCGACACGTAATTCCCGACTGTAACATTAATTATACCGATACGGCCGTCTACTTTGGCGGTAACTCTTGTATAACCCAAATTCCTCATTGCGTCATTGTATTGCGCCTGCTCAGCCGCAAGAGACGCTTTCAGAGAATTCCTTTTTGACAAAAGGTCGTCATACTGGGCTTTTGAAATATAATCCTTTTCCACAAGTTCTTTTGCGCGCGCAAGCTGTTTTTCAGCATAAACAAGCTGTGCCGTAACATTATCAACATCAGCTTTCTGTGCGGCCGCAATGTTTGCGTACTCTGCCGGCTCAATCAAAAACAAAACCTGTCCGGCTTTTACATAATCGCCTTCTTTAAAAAAACTCTTTTGCAAATACCCCGAAATACGTGCGGCAATGTTGACCTGATACTTGGAAACTATCCTGCCCGGGGCTTCAAAACTTCTGATAATACTTTTCTCGCCGATTTCCCGAACGGTAACAGACGGGGCGGGTCTGTTTCTCTGCTCTTTATTTGCCGTGTACTGTCCGAACCGTGAATATCCAAACCGCAGCAACACCGCTGCCACAAGTATAGACAGAATTATTATTATATTTTTTCGCATCTGCTCTCCCTTTTGTCATTTTGTTTGTGTTTTATTATAGCTTAAATATTAATAAAAGCAAATGTATAAGATTAGTGACTAAGTAAATAGGAAATAGTGAATAGGAAAGAGGGAACAGGAAACAGGGAACAGCAAAGAATTGCCGCAGCCCGTCTTAACCTCTCTGTCATGCTGAACTTGCTCCTCTCCGTACGGGAGAGGAAGAATTTCTTAATGAGCCGCAGGCGAGTTTAGAAATTCAGGTGAGGTGGCACAGAACCGAATAAATCTCGGGTAGAGCACATGTCGAGTGCAGCCTGCCCTTCTCCGAGAAGGTGGCTAAGCGATTAGGGGTTAGAGACCCGAAACCGGTATGCCTGCATTGCTTATCTTTTCAACATTTCAGCCAGCCCCTTAACCGCATTTGCGCGGTGGGAAATCTTATTTTTTTCTTCTTCGCTCATCTGTGCCATTGTAATACCCGTATTATCTGCAATGAAAACCGGATCATACCCGAATCCGTTTATACCCGACGGTTCACGCGCGATTTGGCCGTGACATTCTCCGACCGCCGTATGCGCTCCGTTTTCATCCAGTAAAGTCATTGCGCATACAAACTTCGCGCTGCGGTCGGTATAGGGTTCAAGCTCTTTTAATAATTTATCAATTCTTTCCTGCGGCGTATCGGCGTAACGCGCGGAATACAGTCCGGGCGCTCCGTTTAATGCATTCACGCACAAGCCCGAATCGTCCGCAAGAGACATCATTCCGGTTAAACGGTTAACCTCTTTGGCTTTTATGAGCGAATTTTCCTCAAAAGTCGCCCCGTTTTCCTCCACACTGAACCCTTCAGGCGGAAGAATAAATTCAACGTCTTCTATCCCCTGCGCCGCCGCAATCGCCTGAAGCTCTTTTAATTTATGTTTATTTGATGTTGCAAAAACTATTTTCATTATTGTCCAAAACGCCGTTGTCTGTTGTAAAATTCATAAACCGCGTCAGCAAGCGACTGTTCGTTAAATTCGGGCCAGTATTGCTTTGTGACAACAAGTTCCGCATACGCAATCTGCCATAAAAGATAATTTGAAATACGCATTTCGCCGCCTGTACGTATTAACAAATCAGGGTCAGGGATTGACGAAGTGTACAAATTCTGCGAGACGGTATCTTCCGTAATATCTTCGGGCTGCAGCTGTCCTGCCGCAATCTTTTTGCCGATTGACCGGCATGCATTGACAATCTCGCTGCGGGCGCCGTAATTAAAGGCTATTTGCAGGTTTACACCGGTGTTATTTTTGGTAACTTCCTGTGCGTTATGGAGAATTTCGCGTAACTTACGGTTCAACGCTGTCAAATCGCCGATAAAATTTATTACAACCTGATTTTCATGCATTTCCTGAAGTTCATTTTTAATTGTATTTGCAAGTAAATCCATTAAAAAATCAACTTCTTCCGGTTTTCGGTTCCAGTTTTCGGTTGAAAAAGCATAGACCGTCAGGTATTTAATTCCAAATTTATGACAGGCTTTCAGAACGGTTTTCAACGCTTCCGCTCCCTTTTTGTGTCCCATAGCGGACGGAAGACCGTGTTCACGCGCCCACCGGCGGTTCCCGTCCATAATTACCGCTGCATGCTGAAGATTTGTTTCTCTGATTATATCATTTATAACTGATTTTTTTTCAACAGTTTTCATAATTAATATTGTATGACAAAAAACTGTTATTTACCATTGTTACAATTTCTTAACATTATTTTTCTAAAAAAGGCAATTTTTTTGATGTTAAATACTTTATATATACAAGAGAGATATAAGTTTTTAGAAAGAGAGCAAGAAATGATTCCTACGGCAGCAGGTACGCAGAATGAAACAAACGGAAACGGTCAATTTGGTTCATTACTCCGTAAAAAAAATAATAAAAATGACAATATTTTTGATACTGAAAAAATAGATTACATAAATAAACCTGACAGAAGAATGCGTTTTAACAACTCACAAGACCCTATTTATTACGTATTTGACGTTATAGAAAACAGACCGCTGAAAACATTGGCAAAAGAATTTGTGAAAGATTCATTTTTTGAAATTGCAAATTTTGTAACAGAAATCGTTAGATAATCAAGGAAATTAGGAAAAATAAGCGGCTAAGCCGCTTTTTTTGTTAGTGGCTTTTCCCGCTCCCGTATGGAGAGGAGCAGCCTGCACCCAAAACACTGGGTTCTACCTGAAATTTATTCAACCATTCAACTATTCAACTGTTAATCACTTCACGCACCGAACGTTGATACCGCTGTTCTTAGGGTGGGCGTCCTGGCTGCCGTCAGGAAAGCTCTGCCCCCACGCGTAGTAGTTGTTTGTACTGTACTCCACAGAGGACCAGAAGTAGCCTGACATTGCCAACTCGTCTTTATGTTGGTACAGCATGTTTAGTTCGCTTTCTGTCGGAAGGTGCATGCCTATATCGTCACAAGCTTTCTTTGCGCCTGCCCAATAATTGTTTGAA
Source organism: Heliobacteriaceae bacterium (assembly GCA_031265495.1). Taxonomy (GTDB): domain Bacteria; phylum Cyanobacteriota; class Vampirovibrionia; order Gastranaerophilales; family Gastranaerophilaceae; genus UBA947. Next base: position 20,815 of record JAISCP010000110.1, read on the forward strand.
CAATAAAGATTGGCGTTGCCCTTAGAGTCGTAGGAAATATAAGGAGAACCGTCACAGGTGTTTATCGAGCGATATGTCTCATTTGATGTTGATACGCATAAACTCCCTATCTTTACTCCGCCGCAGGTGTCGAATGGGTTTGCGTTTAATGTGTAAATATCTTTGCCCAGCTTGTTTGGTTTTGACTTCCCGTTTATGTCATAGACCAGACTTAAACATGATGTTGTTTGCGCGCCCGCTGCTCCTATATCCAGTACCGGACAATCAGGGTTATAGGATAATATTGCCGTGTAGCCGTTTATCAGACCTACGCCTAAGGCTTTTGTGCCCCAGTTCCCTTTGTTTAAGTCACTTGAATTCTTTAAGTCCTTTGTTTCTACTGTTTCACTGCCGTCGCCGTTCGTTATTGCAGGGGCAAAACAGCTTGAAGGGTCTGTGTCACATACTTGTAATATTTTAAGATATTTTTTTAGTTCATCCACGAATGTTTCTGTTGTAGTATAGCCGGTTAACGCTTCTTTTACATTCATTTGGCGGGTTGCTTCCTCTAATCGTCTGTCAAATACTTCTTTTGCTGTTGAGAATGCTTTCTCTTGCCAATTTGCCATTAATGCAGGCATGGTCAACGCCGCTACTATACCGATTACGGATAGCGTTATCAATACCTCTGCAAGAGTAAAGGCTTGACACGTCATTGCGAGCGACCGGCGGGAGCGAAGCAATCCAGTCAAGACTGTTGATTTTCTGGATTGCTTCGTCGGGCTTACGCCCTTCTCGCAATGACGAACTAACGCAGCAGGCTGAGCCTGCTCCGCCAGAGTAAAAACTTTTGCTCTTAGGCCCTCTCCGAGAGGGTACAAACACTTGGCGAAACCGAAGGTTGAGCTTAGTGTTTGGGGTGAGGGGGCGGGCAGGCTGAACCCATGACATTTGCTCCAACCAAGATTTATTCGGTTTTGCGCCCTCTCACCTGAATTTCTAAATTCACACGCTGTGTTCATTAAGAAATTCTTCCTCTCCCGTATGGAGAGGAAATCATAGAAATTTCGGAACAGGTTCAGAATGACAGGTTTCTTGCCGAAATGCGTAAATCTTTGCCTGTAGCCCTTAAAAACCCCCCCCCCCCCCCCCCCCCCGAAAGTGCCTCTATTACTGCATTGTAGCCATTTTTAATTGTTTTATCCATAACCATACCTCCTTCTTCAACTATCCTATCAAATTTTACAAAAATTTGCAAGTGAAAATTTTCGTAACTCCAATAACCTTGGCTGTTCCCTCTTTCCTGTTTACTATTTACTAATTTAGCTATACCTCCGGCCCTCTATACCCCACCCCGAAATTCCTTGCAGGAATTTCGACCCTCCCTCAAGGGGAGGGTAAACCCTTCAACCCTTCAACTATTCAACTATTCAACCTTTCAACCTTTCAACCTTTCAACTTTCTTTCCTATTCACTAAATACTATTTACTAACAACTATTATGTTATAATCAAATAATGGGAATGCTGTTTTTATCTTTTATATTGGTACTTGGGGCTTCGTATCTTATTGCGGGTATAATAAGTCCGAAAAAATCTGTTTTGGGATTAATATATATACTTTTAGCCGCATTTGCCAATCTTGTGTTTACGTTTAAATTTTTGTCATTATTTTCGGCAATTTCCAAAGCCGGAGTTCTTGTAATGAACGCATTAATACTTTTGTGTGTCCTGTTTGTTTGGAATAAATCAGGCAGACCGCTGTGGCGGCTTGAAACCGGAAACTTTTTCAGGAAATTTTTTAACGCTTTGCAATTTGATAAGTACTTGGCGGTATTATTTATCGGAGTTGTTATTCTTATTGGCACGGGAATATTTCTGATGAGTTTTTTACCTGTTGTTAACGGAGACGCGTCCGCCTATCATGTTCTCAGAAGCGTTTTCTGGGTAAGCAGCGGGAATTTGAACCACTTTACCATTGCTGATTCCAGAAATCTTATACTGCCGATTAATTCTGAGATTTTATACGCATGGATTATTCTGTTTATTAAAAAACAGGCATGGTTCGGATTTGTTTCATTTGCCGGATATATACTGGCATTGGTTGGTGTTTATAATCTGATGTCCGGTTTCAGCATGAGAAAAAAACTCTGGGTTATTTTTTTGTTTTCGTCTTTTCCGTCCGTAATTGCCCAGCTGTCGGGGACGGAAACAGACATTATTATTGCCGGATTAATATTGACCGGTATTTTCCTTTTTAAATACGGGGTTAAAGAAGATAACAATATTGCGCTTTTCATGTCTTCTCTTTCTTATGCACTGGCAATAGGCACAAAAACTACGGCGCTGCTGGCAATTCCGGCTGCCGTTCCGGTAACGCTTGCGCTGGCTTGGCATTACAGAAAAAAAGAATTTTATATCCCTGTTTTAAAATTTCTCGGGTTCGGGGTTGTTAACTTCATATTATTCGCCTCGTACAATTATGTGCTGAATTTTGTTAATTACGGAAATATAGCCGGTTCGCAGGCATTTATAATTGCGCACAAAAATCCGTACGGCTTGAGAGCAATTCCGGCGAATTTTGTAAAGTATCTGTTTATTTTTATTGATTTTACGGGTTTTAAGTGGGCGCAGTACGTTGGGGATGAAATTCTGCATATAAGAAATCTGGTTCTGGGCGCAATGAACTTGAGTGATATATCTGACGGTCTGTATTCCGTAAAAAGACCGTTAAATCAATCTTTGCTTGAGCCGTTAATGGGATTGGGGATTGCCGGATTTATTATGTATCTGCCTTGCTGGCTCTTTGCGCTTATTAAACCGGTATTTTCAAGAAACAGACAGACAACTATACTATTTGCATTTGCGCTTATTTTATTAATTAACCTTATTGTTATGTCATGGCAGTTACAGTGGATGATGTACAGCGTGAGGTTTCTGGTGTGTTTCTGTATTATAAGTTCACCGGTTATTGCATATTCATACTGCAGGAAAAACAATCCTTATAAATTCGTAATAGTGTTATTTGCAATGTTTTATCTGGTTTTTGTGTCGACCAGCCTCTGGGCAAGACCGTTTAAGCGTATCGTAAGATATATAAAAGCGGGTTATAGTATCCGGCAATTGCGCGAAACTTCCGGGTGTTCCATGTTTTTACCCGGTAAGCCCCCCAAATTTAATAAACATAATCTGCGTTATGACACGCAATGTGTTATCAGTGATTTTATCCGGTATAATTATGACAAAGAAAATAGAATCTTGTTTTTCGCTAACCAGGCTGACGAACTTCTGGTTTTAAAAATGATGAATTTTGACGGTTATCATATAGATTTTGGATTGATGGAAAACGTCAATAATATAGATTTAAAGAACTACAATATAATTATAACAATTGATGACAAACAGTCTGCCACAAATTTTCTTCATTACGAAGAACGGAAAAATGACAATTATGTAAGCAGCTATACAAATACTATTTATTTCAGGAAGAATAAAGAAAATCCCTGTTATTATTTCGACACAAAAAACAATGTAATATCCGAAGGTAATGATTCAAAAAATTATCCTTATGTTGTAGAGTGTTCTTTCTCAAAAGATTTTTACAAGCAGAATAATTTAAAACTATTAAACAGAATAAAATTATTCACACCTTGTGACAGAAAATTAATTGAAAAATATTATTACCTGTATGAAAGCAGCCCTGTTATACAAAAGAAAAATCATTGATATTAAAATAAGTCACGGCAATAAGGCGGTGTTTACTTTAAAAAAATGTATTCAATATTTTTAATGTCATAACGGTCTTCGTTGTCATTAACCCAATACTTCACATAATGTTCGATGAATTCTTTTCTGTCGGTTTCATTTGTAATAACCTTCATGTTCGGCTTTGAAACAATTACCGCGTAAAATTTCTTGTTGTAGTTGTTAACCATCAGCAGAGCAATATCCGAATCTCCGCTGTGAGCCTTGTTACCCTGAACTATGTAGTAAGAATTAAAGAATTCTATGGGGCCTCCGGTAGATAAATTGGTTTTCAATTGTTTCAAATCAGCTTTGCCCATTTTTTTAAGTTCTTCGCTAACCTGCGGCTCGTTCATAAAACCGTCTGTTTCGTAAGTACCCGTATAACGGTATAAATTTCCCAGCTCTCCCTTTGTATATGCAGCGCTCCGGTGAATTAACGTTTTTTTGGATATTGGCCTTCTAAAGTTAGTCAATTTCTTATGTAGCGCCGCTACAACAAATATGTTTTCAACCAGTAAAACACTTACAAGTACTATTATAATATTAAGTTTTAAGTTATTTCCAGTCTCTATATTCACTTTACAACCTTTCATAAACATTCCCGGCTCCGCTCAGCGGATAATTCCGGCTGAGTATTAATCCTAAAAACCTTACAATATCGTATCACGAACAAATATTTTGATACAAATAATGATGTATAACCCATTTTTTCGCCGCTCAAAAATGGTACTCCCAGGGGAATTCGAATCCCCGTCTACACCGTGAAAGGGTGTTGTCCTAGGCCTCTAGACGATGGGAGCTTGTTTATGTAATTCTATACAAAGCAAAATCCGTTGTCAACTATTTATAAAAGTATTATTAGCAGTTAATCAGGAAAATGTTCCAAATAAATACATTACCTACTTGAAACTTTTTGATTTTTTATGTACTATATTGTAAGAGAAGAGTATAGGAATAAATTATATGTTTGAACGTTTTACGGAAAAAGCTATTAAGGTGATAATGCTTGCGCAGGAAGAAGCCAGGCGCTTAGGACATAACTTTGTCGGAACCGAACAGGTTTTGCTGGGGCTGATAGGCGAAGGTACGGGCGTTGCCGCAAAAACTCTTAAATCTATGGGGGTTACGCTCAAAGACGCAAGAGCGGAAGTCGAAAAAATTATCGGCAGAGGTTCCGGCTTTGTTGCGGTGGAAATCCCGTTTACTCCGCGTGCTAAAAGGGTTTTGGAACTATCGTGGGATGAGGCAAGACAGCTCGGACACAATTATATAGGAACAGAACATCTGCTTCTCGGGTTAATCCGCGAGGGCGAAGGGGTTGCCGCGCGTGTGCTGGAAAATTTAGGCGTTGATTTGAACAAAATCAGAAGCAATGTTGTGAAAATGCTGGGCGAATCTAAACCGCAGTCCGCATCGGCGGGCGTTTCCGGAAGTTCATCGTCATCGTCGGGCTCCGGCGGAAAAACAAAAACTCCGAGTTTGGATGAATTCGGACGCGATTTGACGCTTGCAGCGCAGGAGTTAAGACTTGACCCTGTTGTAGGACGTGAAAAAGAAATTGAACGGGTGATACAAATTCTTGCCAGAAGAACTAAAAATAATCCTGTCTTAATCGGGGAGCCGGGCGTTGGTAAAACTGCGGTGGCGGAAGCTTTAGCTCTGCGTATAGTTAATGCGGAAGTTCCTGATATTTTGGACGGCAAAAAGGTTATCCAGCTTGATATGGGGCTGCTTGTCGCCGGAACAAAATATCGCGGCGAGTTTGAAGAACGTTTGAAAAAAATTATGGACGAAATCCGTCAGGCAGGCAACATTATTCTTGTAATTGATGAAATGCATACCTTGATAGGCGCAGGTGCTGCGGAAGGCGCTATTGATGCGGCGAATATTCTGAAACCGGCGCTGTCCAGAGGCGAAATTCAGGTTATCGGCGCAACAACGCTTGACGAGTACAGAAAATATGTTGAAAAAGATTCCGCGCTTGAACGCCGCTTCCAGTCCGTAATCATTGAAGAACCTTCCGTTGATGAATCCATTGAAATTATAAAAGGTCTGAAACCGCGTTACGAAGACCACCATAAGCTGATTATTTCCGATGAGGCAATTGTTGCGTCCGTTAAACTATCCGATAAATATATTACGGACAGATTTTTGCCGGATAAAGCCATTGACGTAATCGACGAAGCAAGCTCAAAAGTGCGCCTGAAAGTTTCTACGCTTTCTCCTGAGGGAAAAGAACTTGAAAAAGAACTCCGCGCATTGATTAAAGAAAAAGAAGATGCAATAAGAAATCAGGAATTTGAACGCGCTTCCCAGCTTCGTGACGATGAGGCGGACATGAAAGATAGAATTCGCGAAATGGCTCAAAAATACCGCGAAGAACATGAAGCTAACAAGCCTACCGTAACGGAAGAAGATGTTGCAGGTGTAATTGCGGTTATGACCGGCGTTCCGGTAACAAAACTTACCGAAGGAGAAAGCGAACGGCTTCTTAAACTGGAAGACACTCTGCATGAACGCGTAATCGGACAGAATGACGCTGTTACGGCTATTTCCAAAGCTATCAGGCGCGCCCGCGTCGGCTTGAAAAGCCCTAACAGACCTATCGGCAGCTTTATTTTCTCGGGGCCTACCGGCGTGGGTAAAACCGAACTGGCAAAAGCGCTTGCAGAAGCTATGTTTGGCTCGGAAGACAACATGATAAGAGTTGATATGTCGGAATTTATGGAAAAACATTCAACCTCAAAACTCATAGGTTCTCCTCCGGGTTACGTAGGATATGACGATGGCGGGCATTTGACGGAACTTGTGCGTAAAAAGCCTTACTCCGTTATACTTTTTGACGAAATAGAAAAAGCGCACCCCGATGTATTTAACATAATGCTTCAAATTCTTGATGACGGGCGTTTGACCGATGCTAAAGGACGTCATATTAACTTTAAAAATACTGTTATAATTATGACTTCAAATGTCGGCGCAAGCATGATTGCAAACCAGTCAAAATTAGGCTTTTCGGTTGGCGGTGCGGACGCGTCCAAAGATAAGTATGAAAGGTTAAAGGATACTGTTACCGAAGAAATGAAAAAAGCTTTCAGACCGGAGTTCCTGAACCGTATTGATGAAACAATCGTATTCTCCCACCTGAACAAGGAAGAAATAAGGGAAATTGTTGAGTTAATGTTGAAAGATTTATTCAAACGGCTTGCGGAACGTGAATTGTCCGTAGACATTGCCGATGAAGTTAAAGACCATCTGGCGGACGCTGGTTACTCGGAAGCTTACGGCGCAAGACCTCTGCGGCGTTTAATCCAGCGCAAAATAGAAGACATGCTTGCGGAAGAAATTCTTTCCGGCAAATACTCTGCCGGTGATACGATAAAACTTACGCTTGCGGACGACAAAATCATTTGTGAGAAAGCAAAATCTAAAAAGTCCAAAGCGAAATCCGAGCAGGAAACAGAACAAGAAGTTGTTTCGTAGAGAATATTAATTTAACCAATATAGCAAATTTTCATATTCAGGTATTTTGTGTATTTGTTATGAAAATTTTTCTATCTCGTATAAACCCTAAACTTGCGGAAACCGGGCGTATTTTGGCTGAAATTCCCGAAAGGATTGACTTGTCCAAAAACGGTCTGAAAGAGCTTGAGCGTAAGATTGTCAAGGCTCCTTATGAAATCGGAGTTTTGATTAACCCTGAAACAGGGCAAATAGTTCAGAAGCAAGCCGGTTTTGCGGATTCCGTCGAAATGGATTTAACTATGGGGAAAGGATGTATTTTTACACATAATCATCCCGATGGAATACCGCTGTTTTCATATAATGATGTGTTAGCCTCTTTTTCTGTTAAATTCAAAGAACTCCGTGCCGTAGCCGACGGTTTTGCAGCTTCTGTTACACTCCCGGAAAACTTTAAAGCTAAATCTATTCCTAAAGAGGTTATTAATGATGCTTTTAAAACCCGCATGGATAAAATAGGGATATTTTGTGCTAAATTACTTGGCCTGGAGCTTATACCTGCGGGTATTTATACAAAGTGCGAAAAAGAAACAGAGGCAATGCTTAGAGAAGCTGTTGCTAAAGATTTGTTTCTACTCCCTAAATATAACGCCGCAATAAAAGAATATAGCAGGATTACCTGGGAACATATTCTTGAAAAATTCACAAACTTAGTGCCGGGCACGAGAGCTCGCGTTGAGAAATTGTAATTGTCCCTTCAGACTAAGCCAAAATTAGTAAATAGCGCTTAGTAAATAGGATTGTTAAAAACCAGCCCTAACCCTCCTGTCATGCTTGTATAGGTTAGGTAAATCGGTGACAAAAATGTTTTTTTCTTAACATGAGAGAATAAAAGAAAAGGAGAAAAATCATGCACACGAAAACAATTGAAAACCTAACAACTATTACAAAGAATTACATTAAAAACTGGAAATTTCTAATCAGGGAGTATGAATAAAAGAAGGAAAACATCCTCAATTCAGATTTGTAACCGACTTTTACAAGTTTCACAAAACGAACAGACAGAATTTTTTGAAGTTTTATCATAGATTCAAGAGCACAGGGTATGAACTTTTATTGCTGCCGCAAAGACGCGGCCCTAAATACGGAAGCAGAAGACCAAGTTTGTTCATTGAAAACAATGTAATTTTTGAGCGCAACAAAGGTATTAATAAATTTGAGATACATGAAATTTTAAAAGAAAAACTTAAACAATTTGCACCATCAGGGGTTTACAATATATGTAAGAGGTATGGACTAAATAGGTTAACAAAAAAATGAAAGAAACAAAAAGAAAAATAATCAAAGAAAAAGCCGGAGAATTGGCACACATAGACTGTCACTATTTGCCAAGAGGAATAATAGAAAACAACACCCGGAAATATTATCTTGTGGCAGTAGTAGATGATTGTACAAGAGT
>JAISCP010000117.1 GCA_031265495.1 Heliobacteriaceae bacterium
CCCCTTGCGCTTATGGGAGCGCAGATAAAATCAAATGACGGGTGCGCTCCTCTTGAAATTTCCGGACAAACTCTTACCGGAATAGATTATACTTCAAAGCTGGCGTCAGCTCAGGTTAAATCCGCCGTACTTCTTGCAGGTTTGAATGCTGAAGGTAAAACCGCTTTTACAGAGCCTTTTTTGTCGCGCAACCATACGGAAATCATGCTTGAGTATATGGGAGCGCAGATAATATTCCCTCATCAAGAGGACATTTGTCATTGGGAGGAGAGCGTCAGCCCGGCGCGGCAATCCGGTAGAGGCTGCACTGTTGAAATTGAGAAGTCTGTTATAGAGCCAAAGATAATAGAAATTCCGGGTGATATTTCTTCGGCGGCTTATTTTATTGCAGCAGGGCTTATTGTGCCAAATTCAAAAATTATTTTAAAGAATGTCGGCTTAAACCCCACACGTACAGGAATTCTTGAGGTTGTCGGGAAAATGGGCGGTAACGTGAAAATACTTGATAAAAAGACAGTTTCAGGTGAAGATGCCGGAGATATTGAAGTTAAAACATCAGATTTGAAGGCTTGTACAATTGAGGGTGAAATAATTCCGCGGTTGATTGATGAATTACCTGTTATTGCTGTTATTGCAACGCAGGCGCAAGGGCAGACCGTTATCAAAAATGCCGAAGATTTAAGAAACAAAGAGTCTGACAGGATTACGGCTGTTGTGAACGAACTTAAAAAACTCGGGGCAGATATTGAAGAAACATCTGACGGATTTATAATCAACGGGAAGACTTCTTTAAAGGGTGGCGCGGAAGCAGACTCGTACCATGACCACAGGCTTGCGATGAGTCTTTACGTGGCCGGACTGGTATGTGAAAAAGAAATAGCCATTGGTAATTTTGAATGGGTAAATATTTCATTCCCTGAATTTGAGCGGTTATTTGCCGCTTTGTAAACAAATATTAAGCCGGATTTTCTATATGAGGCAATTTTTTGGAACAAAAATTGTTTATATTTACATAGGTAGGTTTTTAGCAGATGCTCCGGATGGGCATCAAGAATTGAAAGGGGTTAGTTATGGCAGGAAATGTTCCGGGAATAGGGTACGGTGGTTTTAATTATAATGATGATTTTTTAGCATCACAGTATTTTAACAGTATGTATAATCAGGGTAATAATTACCCGCAAAATTATCCTGTAAACCCTAATTTTACGGGTAACAATGGCGCTCCGGCCGATACATTCGAAAAACAGGGCGGTTCCGGCGTTACTACGGCAGCAATAACAACACTCGGCGCAGCCGGTGCAACCGGAGCAGGGCTTTATTTCTTCGGAACTAATCCGGTTAAAGACGGTAAACTTGTAGACGGATTTTCTCAAGAATTCGGGAGATTATATACTGCGTCGTTGCGTGAACAGGAACTCAGCAAGGCATTAAAGACTGCAAAGTTAAACCCGAAAGTCTTAGAGGAGCTTACACAATACGGTAATGAAAGTGTTGAATTTAAAGACCTTTCAAAAAAGGCGCAAAAATATATTACGGACAATAAAATTAAAACTCCAAAAACAACAGCAAGTTTCGTAGAAAAAATCGTTCAAGATGTTGATAATAAAGTAAATTCCGCTGATTTTCATCTGCAAAATCAAAATTTAAACAATTTAAAAACTTTGGAAGAACAATTCAAAGCGCTTCCTGACAAAAAATTAAATACTCTTAAAGATTTTGTCAAAAAGAATGCAAAAGAATTCGGTATTACGGCAACAGACGAAAAAGAAATAACAAAAGAAATTGATAAACTGCTAAAAAAGCCAAACGGTGCGAAAACATTCAGCTACTCAAGCCATATAAAGAAAATGATTACAGACAACATAAAAACACAAGAAACAGTGGTTGACAATTCAAAAAACCTTTATGAAAATGTAGCGCAAAGCTGGAACAAAGATAAAAACATATTTGCGGGTAAAAATAAAATGATTAACGAAGCTACGGAGAAAGGTTTAAGGAATTTCAAATGGAAAACAGCGGGCAAATGGGCTGCGGCTGCGGCGGGTGCGGCTTTGGTTCTGAACTTTATATTTGGCGGAAGCAAGAAAAGTGCGTAAATAATCAACAAACAAAGAAAACCGGCTCAATAATGAACCGGTTCTTTTTGCTTTTTAGGGTTGCCATAACCGAGCTTTTGGTTTAAAATTTTGAAATGTACAACAGCGTCAGGAAAGCAATGATAATGGCAGCGGGTGTTGGCTCAAGACTGGAGCCGCTCACTAAAAATCTTCCCAAACCACTGGTGCCTGTTGTCAATAAACCGGTCATGGATATTCTGCTGGAAAAGCTTCATAAGCTCGGGATAGATGATGTTATTGCAAATACTTTTTACCATGCACAGCAAATTATTGAACGTTATAAAGAAAATAATCTCGGAATTAATTTTAACTGCATAACGGAAGAAACACTGTCAGGAACAGCCGGCGGCTTGAAAAAATGCCAATTCTTTTTTGAAGAAGGGGAAGATTTTATTGTGCTTTCCGCAGACGGACTTTTTAACGCGGATATTACCAAAGGGATTAAAGCGCATCATAAATCAGGAGCTGTTGCAACTATTGGAATTAAAAGAGTTTCAACGGAGGAGGTTCCGAATTTCGGGGTGGTGGTTACTGATGAGCGGGGCTACGTAACCGAATTTCAGGAAAAACCCTCAATAGCAGATGCAAAAAGCGATTGCATAAACACCGGAATTTATATATTTAACTACAAAATATTTGACTATATTCCTGAAAACACCTTTTATGATTTTGCCAAAAATGTGTTTCCTAAGCTGCTTGCGGATGGCGAAATAAATACATTTGAAGTAACCGAATACTGGAGTGATATTGGCACGCTTGAACAGTATGCAGCTTCCGTACAGGATGTATTTACCGGTTTATGTAAGCTTGATTACGAAAAACCTGTAAGGACAGAAACAGGTTCATTGATTGCGGGAGACAGTATAATACCTGCGTCCGTAAAGTTTATCGGCAACTCAACCATAGGCAGCGGCTGTGTTCTCGGGGAGAACTCCGTCATAGAAAATTGCATAATCTGGGATAATGTCCGGATTGACAGCGGTGTAAGCTTATCAAACTGTATAATAGCATCGGACTGTGTAATTTGTACGGATTTAAGCAATAAAGTACTTGGTTCGGGCCAAACAGCGGCAAAAATACCGGCTTGATTTTTTAAGGTTTTAGTGGTAAGTTATTTAATGTGTCTGCGGCGCCGGGCAAACGACTAAGTATTGTTTTGCGCGAGGAAGGCAGCGCAGTCTTAATATTGATAACTAAATAAAAAACAACTGGGGCTTGTGGCACTGTGCCGAACAAAACGATTAAGGATCGTTTTGTGAGAGGAAGGCAGCGCAGTCTTAATACTGATAACTAAATAAAAAAATAACTGGGGCTTGTGGCACTGTGCCGAACAAAACGATTGAGTATCGTTTTGTGAGAGGAAGGTAGCGCAG
>JAISCP010000150.1 GCA_031265495.1 Heliobacteriaceae bacterium
CGGTTTTGACTGGATTGCTTCGTCCTCATTACATTCGTCCTCGCAATGACAAAGCAATAAAAAGTTAACACTCTCCCCTCAAGGGGAGGGTAATTTCCCCACCTGATAATTGCTTAATCATGTAACTAATTGACATGTACAGCAATGACAAAACAACAATAAAACCGGCCTTTAGCCGGTCTTACTGAATTTTTTGTAAATATTTTTTTTATTATAAAAGCCCCAGTACCTTTTTGTACCATGAGAATGTCTCAAGTTCCGAGCCGTTAAATGTTGTTTTTAAACACTGTTTCTTGAGGTAGTTCTCAAACTCGTCGTTAAATTTTGACTTAACCTTCTTTTCTTTTTTAGACCCTAACACTGTCATAGACCTTCTCCTTTTCCTTCTTTTTTATACATAGTTTATTATAACACATTTTTTAAAAGTTGACTAGTGTCATAAAATCCGTAAATATGAAAATTTGCGCCCTTGTAGCCAAAAATCGTGTAAATTTTTGTAAAGAGACAAAATCGTTTTCACACTAAAATGTCTGTCATAATTATATAATTAATTTATGATTTTAATCGGCGAAAACATTCACATAATTTCACAGGCAGTCAGAACGGCTATTACGGAGCGTGATGAAAAATTTATTATTGACTTAATTAAAACACAGTCAAACATGGATTTCATTGACCTGAATATCGGTCCGGGCAAAATGGCGGGTTCACTTGTATGGCTTGCCAAACTAACGGAGTTGAATTCAAAACAGGGAATTTCATTTGACACAACTAATGCCGGCGAAATGACTCAGGTGTTGGCTTCGGTGAAAAACCCCGAAAATTGCTTTATAAATTCCACCGGCAGAGACGAACCCCGTCTGGAAACCATGACGGAACTTGCTGCGCAATACAGCTGCAGGTTGGTAGCTCTCACTTTAAGCAGTGAAACGGGAATTCCGAAAACTCCGGACGGAAGGCTGGATATTGCCTTTGAGATTTATGAAAAGTGCATGGAAAAAGGCATTGAGGGGTCAAAAATCTTTTTCGACCCGCTGACTTTGCCGGTTAGCGCAGACCAGACGCAAGCGCCGGAAGTTTTGAATACAATCCGGATAATTAAGGAAAGTTTTGACCCGCCCGTAAACACCGTAATCGGTCTGTCTAACATTTCAAACGGTTCGCCAAAAGAACTGCGTCCGCTGATTAACCGTGTTTTCGGGGTTTTGGCTTACGGAGCGGGGCTTGACGCGGCTATTGTTGACGCAAAAGACCATGAGACAGTCAGAATTTTAAAAATGCTGGACTCAAAAATCCCTGCCGGAAAACAGGATGAATTATATATCAGGCTGGCAGAAACAATCGAAAATTTTTCGGATGTGGACGAAACAGAATTTGATAAAAGTGATGAAGAGCAGTATAGAATTATAAAGACCGCGCGTATATTGATGAATAAAGAAGTTTATTCACACAGCCTTATCAGCGTTGATATAAGTTGAAAGGTTAAATAGTTAATTACCTCTCGGATGAATTTCTTAACGAACACGAGGTGTGAATTTGGAAGGGCAATTGTCCAAAACTTTTACCTTTGCGGCATAAAGCACAGGAAAACCGGACCTTACCGTCCGCAGATAAACGGCAAAGTAGAGAGGTTTTGGCGTACATTGGAGGAAGACTTTGCAGAAGGAACAGTCTTCCCCAATCAGAGTTATAAGAAGAACTATTTAAGTATGATATAACGAATATCGACCCCATCAAAGAATCAACGGCAAGAAACCGGCGGAGTTAAATAATGAACTATCTAAGAAATTGTAACAATTTTTGTCACCGAATTACTTAACCTATACAAGGGTGACAAGGCGGTCGTTCAGCATGATAGGATGGTGTCCGTTAACACTTGGCGTTACATCATTTAACCATTCAACCCTTCAACTGTTTACTGTTCCCTCAATCCGTCAGCCCGAAAACAAGATTTTCAACAACCGTTTGAAGGTTCATGTTTAAAGCAAGCTGCTTTTTAGCGGTTTCAACCGTCTTAAAATCCCGTACAAGCTTAAAAGAATTTGTATTAACGCGCAAAAGCGCCGCAATATAATTTTGTATTTGTGTAAGCGCTTCCTGCGGGTCATTTTCTTTTGCCAGCGCCAAAATTCTTTCATACAAACCCAAAACATCATCGCATTCCAAATACCCGTCAATTACGTTTTTTACAAGACTGTAATCATGTTCCTCATCGTTTTGGGAAGGTACAAAGAAACTCTGAGCCCGCGAGATTATAGTCGAAATCATGTCGCTCTTATCCTTTGTTAAAAAGAAAAAAGCAGTATCCGCAGGCGGCTCCTCAAAGGTCTTCAATAGCGCGTTCGCTGTTTCCGCCTGAAAATTATTCTCGTTAAGCCCGCAGACATTGTTATCCTTGTCTTTATCACAAAAAATCAAAACCCTGTGGTAATCTGAGGTTACAGCCAAATCATTTTTAATCATCCGCGCCTGCTCAATGGAAATAACCGTTTTTGATGTATCGCTCAACGGTTTATTGTCAACTTTGGAAACAGTGAGTACGGCAGGATGCTTGTTTTCCCTAATCCATCTGCAATTCAGGCATTGGCAGTTTTCGGACTTGTCCGCGCTGCAGTTTAAAAGCCGCGCAATTTCCAGAGCCAGATTATACTGCGCTTTCAGGTCAGAGCCGTAAAACAAAATACAATGCGCAAGGTTTCCGTTTGCAGCGGCTGTTTGAAAATATTTATCTAAAAATGACTGCGTTTTCAATTTCGTTCTCCACATCAGCAACAAGTCCTGATTTTATTCTGTATTCCGCGTCCGTAATATTTTGTTTCAGCTTCACCAGTTCTTTAAGGGTTATTTTGCCGAGTTTTTGCATTGTTAACTTAACTGCGTATTCATGCATGCCGGCCTGCTTTGAAAGCTCAAATGCAGACAGTCTGCCCTTATTGGATTTCAGCAAAATCCATTTTCTGAGCATATTTTGAAGTGTCGAAACAATTTCCAGCGGATATTTTTTGTCAAGCAGCTTTCTGTACTCCAAAAGCGCTTTATCTTTTTCATTCTGCATAAGAAAATCAGAAAAAGCAAATAAATCCTCTTCTGAAATACAGATTTCACGAACCATGTCCGGTGTAACAGTGTTTTTGGGGTAAGCGTACAATTGCAGCTTATCCAGTTCGGCGTCAATTTGGCGCAAATTGTTTCCGGCCTGTGAAATAAGCGCATTCACAGCTTCGGGAGTTAACTTTATCCCTTTACCCTGCTTGTTAATCCAATTTCCAAGCTCTGCTGTTTTGTAGGACGGAATTGGCGCAAATTCTCGTGCGTTATATTTGGACAGCAGTTTAAACAATTTCTTTCTGCTGTCGAGCTTTTTGCCTTCGCCGCGCGGCAGAATTGCCGTAAGGATTATATCTGTGTCTTCACTGTTGTCTTCAAGCGCGCAGGAAATTTCTTTTATCTGATTATCCTCCAAAGCTGCGGAAAAATAACCCAAAATATCAATTACAAGCAGCATTGCGCCAAACATCATCGGTCTGGAGCGCAGCGCCGCAATAAAATCCGCAAATCTCGGATTATTGTACTTTTGATAACTCATCTCAAGAAAATTCGGGTCAAGCTTTTTTTTGAACTTCCCTATTTCCTTTTCGATATTAAATTCTTCTTCTCCGTAGAAAAAATAAACTGCCATATTATTTCCTTACAATACCATGCCGTTATTCTTTTTTCCTTCTCTCTCTGGGAGAAGGTGGCGCGCAGCGCCGGATGAGGGTTTTATTGAAATTAAATTCTTTATTTCATAGAGATGCTGAAACAAGTTCAGCATGACGAATTGTATTCAACTTTCAATCAACAAACTTGCGCCGATAACACCTGCGGTGTTCCCGAGCTGTGCCGGAACAATTTCCACTGCCGAACCCGCAATCTTCATTGCGCGCTTTTTAAGTGTTTCGGTTAACGGTTTCAACAGTAAGTCTCCTGCGTCCGCCACTCCGCCGCCTATGATTATTTTTTCCGGGTTAAGCAGATTGACAACGCTTGCCAGCCCTATTCCGATGTACTCGCCCATAACGTTAAAAATTCTAATTGCCACAGGGTCGTCGGCTTTTGCGGCCTCACAGATAACAAACGGTGTAATTTCAGGGTTTGCCATTTCTCTGTATTTTGTGGATTTTCCGCCGCGAATATAATTTTCAGCCATCGCAACAATCGCCGGTCCTGATGCAAAAGCTTCCATACAGCCGGTATCGCCGCACCCGCAGAGAGGGCCTTCGTGCATCTGCAATTTAACATGTCCGATTTCGCCCGCCGCGTTTGAAGCCCCGCGTACAAGTCTGCCGTTAACTATTAAGCCAGCGCCTATACCTGTTCCGACAGTGACGCAAATAAGGTTTTCACAGCCGGCGCCCGCGCCGAAATTCAATTCGCCGAGCGCAGCGCAGCGGACGTCATTGTCTGCGCAGACTGGCACATGAAATTCATCTTCAATCATTTTAGCAATAGGAATATCAGCCCAGCCCGGAATATTCGGGGCAAGTCTTACGACACCGGACTTGTAATCCACCTGACCCGGAAAGCCAAACCCTATTCCGTCAATGGTATCTATCGTTGACTTTGTTTCTTTCAGAAGTTCGTAAACCGACTGTTTAATATTATTTACGGTGTATTCATAACCCATTTCCGCGCGTGTCGGCACTGTATTTTGGTATAAAATATTCCCGTTCCGGTCTATCAAAGCCAGTTTTACGTTAGTTCCGCCAACGTCAATTCCTATTTTGTTTTTTTTCATTGCATCTCCTGTGTTGCCCGAAGGGCAGCCCTGCGGCCTTTGTTATTATACTATCATAAAAAGAAAATCAATAAAACCCATCCTCAGAGACTAGTTGTCAATTTTCGTTACCCTGATATCAGTGAATAGTAAACAGGAAAGAGGGAACAGCAAAGGATTGCCACAGCCCACTTTAACCTTCCTGTCATCCTGAACTTGTCTTGGATTATCGGCGTTCGGCCGGAGTAACGTCCGGCCTCACATGGGGCTTTCAGCCCCGCCGAAATCCGCTGTTTCAGGATCTGGCACTTGGCAAGTCACACTATCTTAATTTCAATATCTGCATGGGAAAGAAAATTTTACAGAAGTTGAATATTTTTGCTATTGGACAGATCCTGAAACAAGTTCAGGATGACGTGACGCTCAGCGTGATGTTTTTATATTGAATGTCGACACTGCCTAGTTGTTAAAAGAACCTGCGCCATAAATATTCTAATTGTGCCACTAAACCTTGTGCATAAGCAGTTTTTTCGGCACTGCTGTTCCAATAGTGCTGCTCATCTTGCGAAGTATTATTAAATTCATTTAAGTGTCTCTCGCTGAGGGCTGCCTGCGGACTGTCTTTTTTGATAATACCCAAAGAGTCTGCTGCTTTTTGCCGTATGTTTTTCCATTGTGCGTGAAAATTTGCAAAATCACCTTCATATAACATTTTCAAGTATTTTCCCGAGGCAGCTTCACCTTCGCTCTGCGCCTTTTTATAACCCGCAATAACCTGCAGCCCTTGTTCGCTAAAAACTCCCTGTTTGTAAAGCTTTTGGATTTCTGCCATACTCATGTTTTGATAGGTGTTGTCAAAAATTTTTCCGTAGGCTTCTGCCTGAACTTTTGCGTAAGATTTAACGGCTTTTTCTCCGAGACCTTCTGTTCTTATAATATCTATATTTTGGGCAAAATGTTTTAATTCGTGTGCACTTGCGCTAAAAATAGCGCTTTTAGGCTTTTTTAACACTTTTGGCGATACAATAACCATGTTGAAATCTTTGGAATAACACGCAAGAGCAGCAGGCGGCAAACTTTCGTTTACGTCAAGTCCTATTGCGGGACGAAGTCCTTCGGGAATTCCCTTTTTTTCCAGAATTACTTTACTGCTTGCTTTAACAAATTCCATTTTATCTTTAATTTTATGAAGTGATTTAACAGTTTGCTTATCCAGCCCGAGTATGAAAGGTTTAAGCAGTGTTTTCAATTTTTCACGTTTTGTCATGTTTTTGGAAAATTCAACGCTGTCTGTCTCGGATTTTATGCCCTTTCTTGCAGCTACGGCAAGTTTTTTTGCATTTGATATTTCTGTAATGATACGATTTATTATTTTCATATCATTGATAAAGCAGAAACAGAATCAAAATTGCTGATTTTTAAAGTTGAAAAGTTACAATGTTTACATAATTTAACCGCATAGTATCCTGCTGCATCATGCTGAATATTTTCTTGTCCGGACAATCAATTGCAATTAAAACAGAATTAAGCTAAACTTTGCTTATGAGTTTAGTTAACATTAAAGACCTTTTTGTTGAATATAAAACCGGCAGGAAAACAGAAATAATTCATGCTGTAAACGGGGTTTCGGTTGAGATTAAAAAAGGAGAAATTCTTGCGGTTGCAGGCGAGTCCGGCTGCGGCAAATCCACTCTGGCAAAGGCTGTTATGCGGCTTGAACCGGTAAAGTCCGGTGAAATTTATTTTGAAGATGTTGATATTCTGAAAATGTCCGCCAAAGAACTCCAAAGCTTCAGGCAAAAAGCGCAGATGGTATTTCAAAATCCTTACTCGAGCTTAAACCCAAAGATGAAAATTCTTGACATACTGAAAGAGCCCTTGCAAATTAATACACGTCTTTCCGACTCTGAAGCTGATAAAATTGTACTTGAAAAAATAGAACTTGCCGGGTTAGACGCAAGCTGTCTGGGTAACTATCCGCATGAATTTTCCGGCGGCCAGCGGCAAAGAATTGCGATTGCGCGCGCGCTCGTTCCGAACCCGCGGTTTATCATAGCGGATGAACCGGTAAGCGCGCTTGATGTGAGTATTCAGGCGCAGATAATTAATCTTATTAAAGACCTTAAGGAAAAGTACAATCTGACTTTTGTTTTTATTTCCCATGATTTGAGCGTAATCCGCTACATTGCCGACCGTGTTGCAATAATGTATCTGGGTGAAATCGTTGAAATAGGCAGCGCTGTCTTTAAAAATCCCAAGCACCCTTACACAAAGGCGCTGTTAAGCTCGGTTCCCCGAATGACCAAAAACGCTAAAAGGATTATTCTGAGCGGCGACCTGCCTTCACCCGCAGACCTTCCGCAAGGCTGCAAGTTCCACACACGCTGCCCTTACGCTATGGAAAAGTGCCGGGCCAATATCCCGCAATACACCGGAAATACTCATAAAGTTAAGTGTTTTCTCTATGAATGAATTGCGTCAACCAGCTTAATTTGCTCTTTTAATAAACCTAAAGTTTCCTCAAAAGTCTTTTTGCAAGGGCAGCGTTTTACTACCGATTTTTCAATGTTAGTTTTGGGATTGGCATATTATAAATAAAGACTTTTGTAACAGTTTGCAATTATTAAAGGCTGTATAATCCGGATATTGTAGTCCGGAGAGCCAAATTCTCTTGTGAACCCTGAACCTGTTATCCTGATATTTTTAATTTTGCCTGGTAATTCCCTCTTGTCAATACCAAAAAGCTCGTAAAATTGCATTTTTAAGCTATTCTCTTACAAAAATATCCAACCAGAAAGCCCGTCGCTGCTGTAATTTAACACTCAGTTTGAATATTTGGGATTTTTTAAATTAGATTTTCTGTCCAAATTTTGCTTTTGTTCTGTAATTTCGTAAGTTTTTAATATAATGCTACAGCCATATTACTTTATGCTATGATGATTTAAAATGAAAAAGACTATTTTTACTTATAATGCTTTAAAAGCCCTCAAGGAGCAGGGAGGAAATTTATCTTGGGATGATATTTCGCCCGAGCAGTTAA
This sequence comes from Heliobacteriaceae bacterium, assembly GCA_031265495.1. Taxonomy (GTDB): domain Bacteria; phylum Cyanobacteriota; class Vampirovibrionia; order Gastranaerophilales; family Gastranaerophilaceae; genus UBA947. The sequence goes on from JAISCP010000150.1 coordinate 7,797, forward strand.
GATATTTGTATATTGACGAAGGCATGATAACTGCAAATATTGAGGATTTGTATAATGTAAGCAGGAGTAAAGTAAGCTACAAACGCAAAAAATTTGGCGCAAGCTTCAGATCAGAGGTAGACAAACACATTTATGAGGATGAAGCAAATAAACTTGATAGGCTTGTAACGAAAGGCGAAATTACAAAAAAGGAACGTGATGAACTTCTCGGGTCAATTTCACACTTTCTAAAAAAAATAAAAAAACCGGAAGTTCGTACATTTGAAGATGAAGTACAGGCCAATATTATTAACAGAAATGACAAAGCTGCGGAAAGTTCAACCCACTTTTTTAATCAAATCTTTCCGGCTAATAATAACGTAAAACGTTTAAGTGATAATAAATGCAAAGAAGAGCTTAAAAATTTACTCCGCGATAACTACAATGATTTTTTAGAAATTAATGATAAACTCGGGGAAGAAACTTGGGTAAAGCTTTTTAAAACGGATGAGGATTTTAGCGAATTTTATTTTTCAGTGATTGTCCCAAACGAAGATTTATACAGATTAACTTTACGCGCAGATTGGAACATAAATCCTTACGATAGTTCGGGCATATATAATGATAAAGAAGATTTGCATATTATCGGACTTGAAAGAAAAATTAAGCCTGTTGTAATTTTGAGAGAGTTTTGCGGGTTAAGGGATTCTTATGCAGAGATTCTTGAAGAAATAAGGTTTTTTTACGGACTTTATTTTGACAGAAATCAAAATAAGTATTTGAAAATAAATGACGACGGCACAGAAGAAGATGTTATTATTGTAAAGGATTCTTCTGAAGTACTTATGCAGCGGAAATATTTAAGAAAATTTCTTTCGGCAAAAGATATGACGCTTGTAATCTATTTTGATATAAGAAAAAGAATAAAATATGGATTCAATTCTGATACTTTTGGGTATATTAATGAAACATATTCAAACAGTAATGTTTTATTTAATATTTCAATAACTGATATGAGCTTTTTGGATGAAAATGATGACAATGAAATTATAAGATATTACGGAAAGAAATTTATTCGGGGTTACAGCAGCGAACTTAAATTTCCTGAAGCAGACCCGTACAATGTAAAGCAATATGAAGAGTTTATAGTTGACATTGATGAATACGATAATTGTATTACTTTTTCATGTAATCCTGACCTTCTTAGATATAACGAGGTGCACAAGCAGGGGATAAATTTCGACAAAAAAGTATTTTTTGACAAAGGGGTTTTAAAAAAATACTATGATAATCATTCTCTGTTTACAGTCGCTGACAAATATGTAAAATGTGCCAATCAGTGGGAATTGCCTATTGAGTATGCGGGAAAAAATTACGTTGTAATATCTTTAGGAAATCTAGGGCGAATACTGTCTTTAAGAGAGCAGCATTATTGGAAAAGTTACAATATTCCTCCGGCTTGGGATTATAACGGGGATAAGTCTTTATCAGTTGACGAGAAATTTAAGGAAGCTTTCAAAAGTTTTCAAAATAAGTGGGTTAAGCAGCATAAGTGGTATTTGTTTAAGCCTTTATTAAAACAAGATGCTCATCATTTACATAGTTTACATATCCCGTTATTCGATAATCAAAGAGAATTTGATGAGCAGATACTCAGCCTTGTTAAAATAATGATTGATTCCCTGAACGATAAAGAATTAAATAAATTAACAAATAAAAAATGCAGCGGTAGTATAGATAAGTTAAAAACGTATCTTGAAATTGTTCAATTACAAGGATATGACACGCACATAGAATTTCTTAAAAAGCTGCAATGTCTAAGGTCTACATCTGTAGCGCACAGGAAGGGGAAAAATTATAAAAAAATATCCGAGGAATTTAATATGTGTAAAAAATCTTTGCCTGATGTTTATAAAGACATACTTTCAAGAGCAGTCGAATTTTTAAACTATCTGGAAAGACGCTTGATATTATGAAAAAATTTAATGCCTATTTTCAACGAGGTCTTAAATATGCAATGAATAAAGATTATGAGTCGTCAATATCCGATTTTGAAAAAGCAATAAAAATAAATAATCAAGATTCAGACGTTTATTACAATCTTGCTTTGTCGAAATTACATATTGGGAGTGTGAATGAAGCAAAATCAGATTTTATGAAAGCAATTGATTTAGACCCGTCAGTGGCTTTTTATTATGCAAATTTAGCACAAGCACTTTTGGCTGATGATGATGCACAGAATGCTATTTTTTATCTGACTAAAGCGATCACAATTGACCCGAAACGTTGCGAATATTATTACGAGAGATCGCAAATATTTTCTGCAACAGGTGATTTTGACAAAGCTATTGATGATATAAATGAAGCAATTAAACTTGACCCTAAACAAGCACTCTGGTATCAAGGAAGATGCAGAATATATGACAATTACAATTATAAGGATGAAGCATTAAAAGATATAAATAAAGCTATAAAATTGGAACCAGACAATGCCATATTTTACAGCAGTAGAGGTATTATCAGAGGCGGCAAAGGAGAATTTGAAAAGGCTGCGCAAGATTATACAAAAGCCATACAGCTGGATCCATCAGATATAATATCATATACAAATCTGGCATCTGTATATATAAATCTGGGCTCATATAGAGCAGCAATAGATAATTGCAATAAAGCGATTTCAGTTAATCCTGAATCGGCTATACCTTATTCATTTAGAGCAGGCGCTAAACAAAACTTAGGCGACAGAGAAAATGCAAAAAGTGACTTTAGAAAAAGTGTTGCATTGCAGTTGCAAAGCTGTATGAGATGTTCAGATAAGACAATAACACTATGTGTTTATCGTCCTATTAATGAACATACAATAGAATTGTTAAAAGAAAATTTTATATGGTTTTCTCATCCTGATAATTTCAATGATCCGTTTGATACCAAGTTTTATAAAGATATAACCCGGGAAAAAGTTATTCTCGATATCTTGAAAGATATTAGAATAAGGTCATTCTCACGGTATGAAGAAACATGCAATACTGTTTTATGGGGTTATTACGCTGACAACCATAAAGGAATACTTATAGAATACGAATTTGATTTGCAATTATTAAAAGAATTAAATATATCACTGAGTAAAGTAAGATATTCTGATTTTATAAAACCTGAAAATAAAATCTTATGGGCAGATGAGTATGCAAAATCTTTTGTTACTAAGGCAAAAGCCTGGGAGCATGAAAATGAATGGCGAATGATTACATTAAAAGAAAACCTATCAGACGGCAACAAATTAAAAAAAGGATTTAAGATAAAAAGTATAACGTTTGGTTTCAATACCGCTGAAAAATATATTTCTTTGGTTAAAAAATTAGTACCAAAATGTCACTATTATAAAATGGTTCAGGAAGACAAATTTAAAAAACCTTTTGCCATAAGCCATGTATCCTTGAATAATTACGAGAATTATAAAGATCTGTTTTCACTCGATTTTTATGAACCACAATCTTTAAAAGAACAACTTGAAGACGAAAAAAAATAGAAAACAAAAAAGAGGTATAAATGATTAAAGATTTTTATGAAAAAATGGATGTAAAACCCAAATTCGGCAGAAATATTCCTTTTCCTGATTCACATAGTCACATATACATTTCTGAGCATGGTGAAGTTCATTGTTATACAGGGATATTTTCAACAGATGAGGATTTTCCTCCTCATTTTCAACGTACACCCTATTATTGGACAAACATAAAAACCAAAAAATATGAGGATTATATTTTGGGGTTTTATAGAATAAAGCAAGGTTGTATAATATTAGATGAGTTTTTGGACCAAGATAAATATAAAAATACAAAGTTTAAGAAGCTTGATCACCTGCTTTGGTTACCTCAAGGCAGCAAAAGATATTTTGGCATTAGCAAAGATTATGAAAGTGAAGATACCCAAGAGGTTACAAGAGAAGTATTCGGCTTAACGCAATTAGAGCTAAATGAAGTTACCGAAGCCTATGCAAGAATGTTTGGGCTTTATAAACAAGATATAATGGCAGATTTTATGGGCACCAGAAATAAAAATATATACCCGTATGATACAACTTCAAATACAAAAGATAATTATTGCGATATAACAGAAATGTGGATACCTCCGCAATTCCCGTACATAAAATTTTCAAATAAGGAATATTCACATGTGTCTCTGTATGGTTTTTATCGCCACTTAGCCTCATTACTGCTGCCGCGATTGTATTCTGATGTAACAGTGGAGTTTAAGAAATACATTAGGGAAGAAACCTTTGAAAAATTTTGCAAAATAGATTTTACCTTGGAAGGCTATAAAAAACTGTACAAAGGATTTTATTGGATTTAGTTAAATTTATTTTCTGGTTTTTGTTTGTAATAGAATTGTATTAAGAGGTTAGAAGTATGAATAAAAATATAAGTATCAACGATTTAGCAAATTTTTTAAAAGAAGGTTATAATAACCCCGGTGAACGGGGAAAGGTCGCCGCAGTACATAATTTTGGTGTGAAGTATGGAAAGCATTGCAAAAAAGATGAGATTTCTATTTACCCACAAAAATAATACCGCCTTGGAAAAAATAATGAATACTATTTGTATCCGGATATTGTTGTTTACAAAAATAACGAGCCGTACTGTATTATCGATATTAAATATAAAGAAGTTGAAAACAAACCCTTGCAATCAGATTTATATCAAATGCTTGCTTACTCTTGCACAGTGGGATGTCCGGAAGTTCACTTACTATACCCTGCTGGCAAAAATAAATTTGACCCGATCGAAATTGACAAATATCCTCCTGTAAAAATAAAAGCGCATACTTTGAATTGTTGTGTTGATGATAAAAATAAAGAAAACAAATTACAAAAATGCCTTTCCGACTTCTCGGATTCACTTAAATTCAAACACAGTAGGCAATACAGCCCCAAAAATAGAACTTGCTACAATATCAAAAGTCCCTGTGACGTTATACTGCACTTATTCTCTAAGTGAGGACTAAGAACCGGAGACGGGGAGATTCGAACTCCCGGTGAAATCGCTTCCACACAACCTTTCCAAGATTGCACCTTAAGCCGCTCGGACACGTCTCCGTATTTCCTTATTCTATCACAAATATTTTCATGTTATTCTTTCTCTATGAAGAAGGTTGTTTACGGAAAATTGAACGGATTTAAAGGAGAAGTCCGCATACCGTCCGATAAGTCGATTTCACACCGTGCTGTGTTGTTTTCCGCACTCGTAAACGGCGCTTCCGTTATAAAAAATTTTTCTAAAGGACAAGACCCATTGTCCTCACTCTCTGTCTGCAAAGCTCTTGGAGTTAATTATGAGTTTAAAAGCGAAGATACATTGATTATTCATTCAACCGGAGAATTTACGCATCCGCAAACTCCTCTGTATTGCGGAAATTCCGGGACTACGATGCGTCTGATCAGCGGAATTCTCGCTGCTCAAAAATTTAATTCTGTGCTTACGGGTGATGAAAGCCTCTCAAAACGCCCGATGAGAAGGGT
>JAISCP010000151.1 GCA_031265495.1 Heliobacteriaceae bacterium
AAGGGAGAGGGTAATAATAAAGAGATGCTAAAACACCGGAGGTCAATCCGGTCGTTCAGGATGACAGGATGGTTGTTCGGCAACGGATGGTCTTTTTGCTCTTTCCTATTCACTTAATCACTGTTATCAGGATGACGGAAATTGAATTTTAATGTCGACACTGCCTAGTTTCCGGTCTCTAACCCCTAGTCTCTAATAGAGGGCTTTATGGAAATTTGTCATTTTGTCTAAATATGTTCGCTGTTTTCAACGTATTGGGCAAGCTGTTTGGAAGAATTTTTGTATACACAGACAGTTGCGTTTCCGCCCAGACACCCGCCCGGACAAACCATAACTTCCACTAAATTCCCCATGTCGCACATGCCTGTTTTTGCATATTTTTTTAATGCTTTTATAGCATCTTTGTCCAAGCCGTTTATGACTAATGCCTGATTGGGAATGTCTTCCGGTACAAGAGTCTGGACTGCTTTTGCAACTCCGCCGGTGTTGGCAAACCCTCTGCCCTGCGCAGAAGCTTTGTGTCGGAACTCGGAACCTTTCAGCTTGGAGAAGTCGGTTTCCGCAGCAATAAACCAGGCATTTAATTCCTCATAATTGACTACGTAATCCGTATTTGGATTGTCGTAAACCTCACGTCTTTTTGCAACGCACGGGCTTAAAAATACCGTAACCGCATCGGGATGTTCTTTTTTGACAATTTCAGCCGTATAGTAAAGCGGGGTTTTTGTGTGTGACACAAAGGGCTTTATTTCGGGTAAATGCTTTTCTATGAATTCATTGTAGCCTGCGCAGCATGAAGTCGTCATAAACTCCGCGCCTTCTTCAAGCCGTTCTTCAAATTCAACGGCTTCATTTCTGATTGTTACATCAGCGCCCTGCGCGACTTCATAAACCTCGTCAAAACCGAGCTTTTGAATTGCTTCTTTCAGCTGCACGGGCGAACAGCCGAACTGTCCCATGATTGCGGGCGCGGCCATAGCAATAACTTTTTTGCTGTCATCTTTTATATGTTTCAGTACATCTATTATCTGGCTTTTTTCGTGAACCGCCCCGAACGGACATGCTTCGGTACATCTTCCGCAGAATATACATTTTGAAAAATCTATTTTAACCTCGCCGGATTCATCTTTGCCTATTGCGCCCACAGGGCAGGATTTTTCACACGGAACGATAATTTTTGTGATTGCCTGATAAGGACAGGCCGGAACGCACATTCCGCAATTTTTGCATTTTGCGGGGTCTATGGAAGATTTTCCGTTGATAATTGTAATAGCGCCGAATTTGCAGGTGCTTTCACACGGGCGCGCCACACAGCCCTGGCAGAGGTCCGTTACGTAAATCCGCGCGGGAACACAGCTCTGGCATGCGGTTTGAAGGATTGTTAAAGGTTCTTTTTCAGGAGTTTTTCTTTCGGATGCTTCTTTTGCAAGTCCGGCAATACGTGCGCTTTCGGCTGTTTTTTCAATCGAAAACCCGAGTCCGGCAATAGTCCGGTCTCTTAAAATGGCACGCTCTTTGTAAATACAGCATCTAAAAGGTACTTCCGAACCTTTAGGACGCATGTCAAAAGGAATTAAGCGCGCACTTTCAGGAAAGTCGTCACTATAAAATGCTTTTATAAGTCTTACCAGTATTTCCCGCTTTAGTTGTGATGTTTGTTTTGCCATAATATTCATTTTAACATAAAATTAGCCAATAGTGATTATAGAAGGGATGTAAACTTTCACCACCATGCGCCATGCCGAAACTACCATCCCGTAGCGGTTATGATGTGAGCTTGTCATGTGGCGGGATGGTTATGGTGTGCTTTTACTAATCCTATTCACTATTTACTAATTTCAATAAAACCCTCATCCGGGGCACCCATAACACTGTGCTCTACCCGAGGTTTAACCCTTAAACCATTCAACCTTTCAACTATTCAACCAATTTAGTCATACCTCCTAATCACCAATAGTTGTAACGAATTGTGACGAATTGTAACGATTTTATCCGCATTATAATGAATTACAATACAGATATGGTCTGCAATAAAGTCTTATACGGTACTAATTATGTTCTGAAATATCGGCTTTTGTTTTGTTTTTATATATTTAAGAGTACATATAAGAAAGAGAGTACAAATGAGCATTGGCGGCTCCGGCGTGAGCAGTGGAATTACATACGGCTATGTAACTGACAGGCATCAGATTCGAGCCGGACATACTTATTTAAAGGCTGCGCCGCCTGCTTCGCGGAGCAGTATTCCGCCGCCGCCGCCTAAGGTGGAGCAGCAATGCCGACAGCCTGCTGCTCCTCAGACAGATCCGTTTGCGCAAACGTTGGGACTTTTGGCTTTGCTGAACGGCTTGGCTCCGATGCTGCAATCGCAGCCTCCTGCGCCGCCGCCGCCGATTGTGGTGGAAGAAGAACCGAAACCGCCGGAAAGAGAACCGGCATTAAACACTATAACACCAATTGAAGTTAAATTGGAAGTGCCTAAACCAAGCTTGCCTAAACCGCCTCTGGTTAAGATACCAAGCGCAATGATTGTGGATGAAATAACGGATGGGTCTTCCCCTGCTGACACAACTATAACCTTTGATTGGGAAAAATCAGTACCAATCCCACCCCCGGCAGGTGAAACCGGAAATTGGTATAGAGGTGTTTTACATAATGATTTGCTCAAAGCTTACGGTCCAAACCTAACTTCATCTGAAAAAGCAAATGTTTATGACGAATTATCTAAAGCAAATGCATACAAGGAAGGCAATACAACCGTCATTCCTAACTATGCCAAAGGAGAAACATCTCAGCAACATACAATAAAATTACCTGTTATTGAGGGTTTGCCTACGCCTGACCCTAAACTAATAACCCCGCAAGATTACAAAACAGAAACCGGAAAAGGTGGCGGTAACAAGAACGCTGAATACGAACGTGACATAACAAATACTCCAATAAAAACTACTAAATTCATAGCAACATACACTGATATAAACGGAAGAGTGTTCACTAATAGCTTTGATAATGAAATTGATGCCGAAAAGTATATACAACAACTAGATGACAAAGTATATATTAAAAAAAGAATAAAAGAGGAGTAAAAGTCGGAAATATCGTAGATTTATTAAAGTTTTACTATTTTAAAAGCATTTTTATATTCGTCTAACTTGCTTAGAAAATTAACATTAAAAGCAATTTCTTCTGATTCCAAAATTTTAACTGCACGGGGAGTAAGCACCACTACGGCAACAGGAGTATCATTCTTCATAATTAGTTTTTTTATAATACCTTTCCCCGAGTCTTTAAAATCATCAGTGTTCATATCATAGGTAAGGTAAACTTTATTGAAATTTCTTGTACTGTCATTCAAATTACTAAACCGTCTCAAGCTAAATTTACCCAGCAAAGCAGAATCTTTCTCTATTTTTGTATCCATGAAGCCCACTTGTTTATATTTTTCAGGATTTTCAAAAAAGTCATCCTCGTAGTCTTCAAGAGTAATACATTTTAATAATGCTTTGTCCGGCGCTTCCGGCTGCTTGTATTCCTGTGCGGCAGGCACAGATGTCTGGGCTTTCACCGGCTGTGCATAAGCTATTGTCAACAGACTTGCCAGCAGCGCTGCCGGAACTGTTACATATTGGCTTGCAACCCGATGATGACAACTTTCTTTCTTGTCGCCTCCTTCAAAGCTTATACGAGAGTTCACTTTGGGTGTTACTGATGTTACCGGTGCGATTGGCATTGGTTAATCTCCTCTTTTTTTCTATTAAACCACCTAAATATTTTTTTTGTTATTATTTTAAACATATTTTACAAATCTTGAAATATATTGGCAATATCCTGTATACTTGATTTAGCGGAAAGATTTTTAATAAGGATGTGCCGAAATTGAAAGTTCCTCTCCATACGGGAGAGGAAGAATTTCTTAATGAACACGCAGTGTGAATTTAGAAATTCAGGTGAGGGGGCGCAGAACCGAATAAATCTTGGGTAGAACACATGTCATGTGTGCAGCCTGCCCCCTCACTCCAAACACTAAACTCAACCTGCGGTTTCGCTAAGTGTTTGTGCTCTCTCCCGCAGGGAGAGAGCTAGCAAGGTAATAAATCAACAAAAGTTTCCACTCTTGAACAATGAAAGTGTTTATTTTATGCAGCCGAAAAATATCGCGGTTATTTCATAAAAATGTATAATTGCATATATAGCTAATATGTTGTATAATATATCTAATGGAAAAATATTTGGCAAATAGAATTAAAAGTTTAATTGCATTGCGAACCAGTTTAATAGCAGTGGTTATTGTTACGGTAAGCGGTACGTTAGGAGTGCTGTTTACAAATATAATCCCGGTGGTTAAGTGGATTTTATTTATTGTGGGTGCGCACTTTGGCATATTATTCTTAAAAAATGCAATCAACACTGATAAAGAGATAGAGGATTTAGCGGAAAGGTTTTTAAAATGATAACAGGAAACATTATATCGGATATTATATTTATTGTAGGAATTGTAACTATAACTGTGGCGGTAACCCGGTTTTCTATTGAATTAGATAAAAATATTAATAAGGATGTGCCGAATAAATAGGCATTGTAACTTACTATTTATTCGGCAATCCGAAATTGAAAGTTCCTCTCCATACGGGAGAGGATGAATTTTTTAATGAACACGCAGTGTGAATTTAGAAATTCAGGTGAGGGGGCGCAAAACAGAATAAATCTTGGGTAGAGTACATTGCCATGAGCGCCGTCAAACTACAAGCCTGCCCCCTCACTCCAAACACTAAACTCAACCTGCGGTTTCGCTAAGTGTTTGTGCTCTCTCCCTGCGGGAGAGAGCTAGCAAGGTAATAAATCAACAAAAGTTTCCACTCTCGAATAATGAGAGTGTTTATTTTACATTACTCTGTCATTGCGAGCGTAGCACTGTGCCGAATAAAACGATTAAGTATCGTTTTGTGAGAGGAAAATCCAGTCAAAACCGTTGAATTTACTGGATTGCCGCGTCGGGCTGACGCGCTGCAATGACGAAACAATGTAAAATGAACACTGCCCGAATAATAGCCTTATTTTATGCAGTCGAAAAATATCGCGGTTATAATCCCAACGATTATGCAGTAATACCCGAACACGGCAAGCGAAAATTTTGACACAAACTTTATAAAATACTTTATACACAAATAACCCGTTATGCCGGACACAACAGTTCCCGCAATTATTGCCTTCCAATTGTAGCTAAGCGCTTCATGCAGGTTAATATTTATAACAGGATACAGCATAGACGCACCCAGAATAATCGGAATACTTAACAGAAAAGAGTATTTTGCAGCGTCAACACGGCTTATTCCCCTGAACAAACCCGCCGCAATCGTCCACCCTGAACGCGAAAGGCCGGGGAGAACCGCAAGCCCCTGCGCCAGTGCAATCCATATCGAAGCACGGAAATTTAAAGGCTTAGAAACCTGATTGGCTGATATTTTTTCGCTGACCAGCAGCACAATACCGGTTATAATCAGCAAAAGCCCGGTAACCGCCGGAGCAAATACTAATTTTTCGGCAATCCCCTGTAACGGAAGCGCTAAAATAACCGTAATTACCGTGCCTATTACTATATAAAGTCCGGTTTTTGCATCAGGGTCTTTAAAGTCTCTTTTGCAAAACGCTTTTATTATGGTAAAAATGTCTTTGCGGAAGAATATTAACACAGCGATTAATGTTCCGAAGTGAAGCATAATGTCCAAAAACACTTCTTCATTTGACTGCTGCGCAATTTCAATACCTTTGATTACTTTATAGAAATTTGAGGTAAAAACCAGATGCGCAGAGCTTGAAATAGGCAAAAATTCGCTCAACCCCTGCACTATTCCCATTAATACCGCCTGAAAGAAGTTCATTAAATATCATCCTCGTAATACGATGCGCATGACGTAGGGGTTTCCCACACCGTAACTCTGCTGAGCTGTACAATTTTCTCCTTTAATCTTGTATAAATAAAGTACGCAATCATTTCACTGCTCGGACTTTCGCCCTTAAACTCCGGCAGCTCGTTTATATCGTTGTGGTCAAGATAATCCAAAACAATATTCAGTTCTTTTTTCAGAACTTTGAAATCTATCAGAATATTACTGCCGTCCAATTCCGAACCTTGAACGTATGCCTCAACCATCCAGTTGTGCCCGTGCGGGTTTTCGCAGACTCCGTTGTAGTTCAGCAGGTGATGCGCTGCGGAAAAAAATCCTTGCTTTTTAATTTCGTACATTTTTTATATATCCTTTTTATTTTCCGAAATGCGGCCGGTATCCAGTATCATATCACAAAATTCTCTGACAGCGCCTTTGCCGCCGTCTTTGGATGAAACAAAACGGGCAGCTTTTTTAACTTCTTCCACTGCATCGGCAGGGCATGCAGGCAGTCCTACTTTCTCAAGCACGCAAATATCAGGCAGGTCGTCTCCCATGTACGCAATTTCTTCATAAGAAAGATTGTATTTTTTAGTAAGCTCGTCCAACGCATCAAGTTTACTTTTCTGCCCCTGATAGAGTTCCGTAATATTTAATATTTTTGCGCGGTGCGCTACGGTTCCGTTGCTTCTGGCAGTGATTATCGCGGTAATATAACCGGCATTGTTTAAATTAATAATCCCCTGACCGTCTTTAGCGTTGTAGGTTTTGTATTCAACGCCGTTCTCGTCAAACGTGAGGCTTCCGTCAGTCATAACTCCGTCAATATCAAATGCAGCCAGTTTAATTTTCATGCAACCCCCGCTTTTAACAGGTCGTGAATATGGATTACCCCGACAGGTCTGCCGGTGTCGTCAGCGACAGCCAATGCGGTGATAGAATATTTTTCCATTAAATTAAGAGCGCTTGCGCAGTAATCCTGCGGGGAAATTCTTTTAGGGTCTGCCGTCATAACTTCTTTTACACATAAAGATGAAATATCCTTATACTTGATTAAAGTTCTTCTTATGTCGCCATCGGTCATAACTCCGGTTAACCTGTAATTTTCATCAACAACCATTACCATCCCGAGTTTGTACTGCGTAATTACTCCGATAACTTCGCTGAATGCCGTATTTTCGCCCGTGATAGGAAGCTTAGCCCCTGTGAGCATAAGGTCTTGAACTTTATATAAAAACCCTTTCCCAAGAGCGCCGGACGGGTGAAAGATTAAAAAATCTTCTTCGGAAAACCCTCTTTTTTCAAGCAGACAGACGGCAATAGCATCGCCCATGGCAAGTGTTGCGGTTGTGCTTGCGGTCGGAGCTTTGTTCAGCGGACATGCTTCTTTTTCTACGGAAATATCAATGGTGACATCGCTTGCTTTTGAAAGTGTTGAATCGGTATTTCCGGTCATTCCAATCATTTTTATTCCAAACCTTTTTATTAAAGGCAGAAGGTTTAACAATTCCTGAGTTTCGCCGCTGTTTGAAATGGCGATAACTACATCATCGCGGGTCATTGCTCCCGAGTCTCCGTGAGTGCTTTCCGCAGGGTGCAGAAAGTATGACGGGGTTCCGGTGGAAGACAGCGTAGCGGCAATTTTTTTGCCGATTATACCGGACTTACCCATGCCGGTTACGACAACACGGCCCTTACAGCTGTACAACAGGTCAATTGCCCGCGTGAATTCATCGCTTATAATATTCTTTAGTCTAAGAATTGAATTTGCCTCTATGTCCAGAACTTCTTTTGCAAGTTCAGTAATACTTTTTAGTTTAGTCATCATAGTCTTCCCAAAAATATTATACAATAAATATCATTTAAAAGTATTAAAATTATACAAAAAGTTAAAAAAAAAAATTAAAATGACGAGGTTTATGCTAAAGGATAACAAGATGGTACAAAATTCCGTTTTAAAGTTCAGAAGTCCGCAGAATGCGCTTGATAAGTTCAAGCGTTATATTAACAGGTATAACTGCCCTGAGGTTACGCTGGATTTGTCCTGTCTCAATATAATTGACGCTGCAAAAGTTATGGTACTGTCGTCCACATATCATTACCAGAAGTATCCGAAAGGCAAGTTAAAATGCCATGTGCCGTCAATTGACGTTAAAAACTTTGTATCAAATTTTTCCGTTAAGAATTTGGAATTGATTTAGCTTTTTAGTTGAAAGGTTGAATAAATCTCGGGTAGAACCCAGTGTTTTGGGTGCCACTCTGACCCGTCAAACTACGGAATAGCTCGCCTTGTTTGTCGTGCAGGCTCAGCCTGTTCCTCTCCATACGGGAGAGGATGAATTTCTTAATGAACACAGGGAATTTAGAAATTCAGGTGAGGGGGCGCAAAACAGAATAAATCTAGAATACATGTCATGGATACAGCCTGCCCCCTCACTCCAAACACTAGGCTCAACCTGCGGTTTCGCTAAGTGTTTGTTCTCTCTCCCGCAGGGAGAGAGTGTTCATTTTCTATTGCTTTGTCATTGCTGTACATGTCAAGTAATTAGTTACATGATTTTAAGAAAATTTGCCACATCATTCCACCCTCGTCACGTCATCCTGAACTTGTCTTGGATTACCGGCCGTTCGGAAAAGCGTGGTTTTCCTCACTATGGGCGTTTCACGCCCGCCGGAATCCGCAATCGTTTCGTTCGGCAGAGTCTCAAGGGGAGGGTAATTCAACCCTTAAACCTTTCAACTATTCAACCAATTTAGCTATCCCTCCAGCCCTCTACCTCTTAATTCCCTATTCACTCTTAATAAATCTTACAAAACACTTTACATTTTTGGTGTTTGGCAATATAATATAAGCAGGCAGTATTGCCGTAGAAAAAAGAACAGGAGAACCTGTTCTTTTTTAATTAAGGAACGCTTATGAAACAGGACCTGAACAGGCACGAAATTACAGAGAAAATTACGCCGGTAATCGAAAACACGGCAGTTCGTTTCGGCTTAATCCCGATTGAAATCGAGTTTGTTAAAGAAAATCACCGCTGGTTTTTACGGATTTTCCTGTACTCAAAAGAACGGGATATTACTCTTGATGACTGCGAAAACGTTACAAGAAGTCTCGGAGATTTTCTTGATGAATTAATTCCGGTAAAATACCATTTAGAAGTGTCTTCACCCGGACTGGAGCGCAGGTTTAAGTCGGAAAAGGAGTTCGTAATCTTCAAAGGCAGACGTATCAGCCTGAAACTCAAAGAACCGCTGAAAGACGAAACAGAAAAAATTTTTAAAGGTGAAATTCTGGATTACGACACAAATGAAGGGTTAACTTTCTTCCGGTTTGACGACGGACGGGAACTGTTAATCCCCAAAGACAATATACATAATGCAAGATTATATATTGATTGACAGCATAAAAAACAAAACAGTTGCCAAAACTGTTAAAAGCCGATATTTAGATAATTGAAATAGCTTTACAATAATCTAAAAAAGGCGCATAAGCACTAACATTAACTTGAAGGAGACAAAAAAATGATTAAAATCGGAACAGCGCTTTTTGAAGCTTGCGAAGAACTGGAAAGAGAAAGAGGAATATCAAAAGAAGTTTTGATTGACTCGTTATGCGACGCAATGGTTGCCGCTTACAAAAGGCACATGCATCTTGGCAGAGAAGTGGAAAATATTGACGCCATTTTGGACGAGCAAACCGGAGAAATAGGTGTTTTTATGACAAAACTCGTTGTCAAAAAGATTGAACAGGACTCCGAAGAAGAATTAACGCAGGAACAGCTTGAAAGCAGACAGATTACCCTGAAAGACGCTAAGGAAATCGCGGAAGATGTTGAGGTTGGCGACGAGATTAAAATTGAGGTTACACCGGAACAGTTCGGACGGATTGCTGCGCAGTCAGCAAAACAGGTTATAACGCAAAGAATACGCGAAGCGGAAAGAAACCTCGTTTTACAGGAATTTATTGATAAAAAGGGTACCTTAACAACCGGGATTATCCAGCGCGTGGAAAACCGCAACGTTATAGTAAATATAGGCAAAACCGATGCGATTATGCCGCAAAGAGAACAAATACCCGGAGAAATTTACAAACCCGGCAACAGAATTCGTGTTTTTGTGCTTAATGTTAAAGAAACCACAAGATTGCCGCAGGTAATAGTTTCGCACGGGCATGCAGAAATTGTCAGAGAATTATTTGAACTTGAAGTTCCCGAGATTGAGGACGGAATTGTTGAAATTAAGTCGATTTCACGTGAAGCCGGTTTCAGAACAAAAATTGCAGTCTGGTCAAACGATCCGGAAGTGGATTCGGTAGGCGCCTGCATAGGGCCGCGCGGAAGCAGAATTCAGACTATTGTCAGCGAGCTTAAAAACGAAAAAATTGATATTGTGAGATATTCGGAAGATCCGGTTGAATACATTGTTAATGCGCTTTCGCCGGCAAGGGTTGTATCAGTGGATATTCTTGCGGATGACGAGTATTCCAAAGAGGCTATGGTGGTGGTTCCTGATGACCAGCTCAGCCTTGCAATAGGACGCGAAGGTCAAAACGTAAGACTTGCACACAAACTCATCGGCTGGAAAATTGATATTAAAAGTGTTTCTCAGATGGAGAAAGTCGAAGCTGCAAATATTCAGCAAAATTACGCAGAAGATGAAATTGTTGACGGCGAAGATTTAATTCAGGAGTCTGAAACAGAAGAAATCAGTGGAGAAATTGCGGAAGAAATGAGTCAGCTTGATGAAGAAGATATTACAGTTGATTCAGTTGAAGAAGCCGCAGAAGAAATTGCAGAGGAATAAAAAAAACAAATAGGGGTTTTTCAAGAGGATGTTAACGCATCCTCGCCCTTTATATTCTTATTATTACCTATAATTTCAGGCAGTGTTCATTTTACATTGTTTCGTCATTGCAGCGCGTCAGCCCGACGCGGCAATCCTGTAAATTCAACGTTTTTGACTGGATTTTCCTCTCACAAAACGATACTTAATCGTTTTATTCGGCACAGTGCTACGCTCGCAATGACAGAGCAATGCAAAATGAACACTCTCTAATTTCAAGGGGATAATTACGATATTTTATTCTTCAATTTTTGATAAAGAACTTAGTTCTTTCCGAACCTCGTCGGCTTTGCGGCGGAGCCTGTTGTATACCTGTGAATTTATTTCTCCGCCAATGAGTATCAATATAGAAGTATAATAAAACCACGCCATAAACACCGCAAACGCGCCAATTGTACCGTAAACCAGATTATAAGTGTGCAGGTTGTTCACATAGAGCGAAAACCCCCACGAGCCCGCCAGCCAGAATGTACAGAAAAACCACGCGCCCGGAATGGCGCTTTTTCTTTTGAAATGCTCTTTTCCCTTTAAGTCCGGCAGAATATAGTAACACAAAAACGCCATTAAGAATAATGCCGCAAACGCAACGGGCCAGCGCAGCGTAAGCATGGTTATCGCAGCGTTTTCGGACATATGGAAATAGTCCTCCATCAAGTTAACAATAATTTTTCCGAATATAATCAGGTTTATGCTTAAAAATAGCACCAGCGTGTTTACGCAAAGCATTAAAAACGCCAGCACACGCGTGTAAACAAAGTTTCTTGTTTCGTCAACCTTATAAGCGCGGTTCAGGCCCTTCAGCACAACAGCCATCGCATTTGTCGACAGCACAAGCGTTACCGCAAACCCGATGACAGCCAAAAGACCGCCCTTGTCAAATATCATAACTTCTGATAACACGGTTAAAATTAAATCCATTGCCTGCACAGGCATGAAAACCGACAGGAATTTCAAGACAGGCGCCATAAGAGCTTTGTCGCCCATCCAGCCGAACATCGACATTAAAAACAGCATAAACGGAAAACTCCCGATAACCATCATGAACCCCATTTCCGCCGCCATGCCGTAAAAATCATCCTGAATGACAGACCTTATCAGCTTCCTAATACCTGTTATAAAATTTTTTTTCTTACTCAGAACGAATTTCCTCCAAAACTTTTTTTACAGCCTCATCCGGAGCTGCTTTTATCATACACCCTGCGGCAAATTTATGCCCGCCGCCGCCAAAAACCGCACATATCTTGGAAACATCCGCCTGCTTGCTGCGCATAGAAACCTTTGATATTCCCGATTTCATTTCTTTCACCACAAAAGCTGTCTGTGTAGTTACAATTGCGCGCAGTTTTTCGGTCAAGCCTTCCATAGCTTCTTCGCCGGCATTGAATTTTTCCATATCTTTTTGATAAACAACCGTATAAGCTATTTTATCATTATCCGAAAACTTTGCCCTGCTTATGCAATGCGCCTGAAAAAGTACAATTGTTTTTGTATCCGACTCGTAAACTTTTTTATAAACATCAGACGGGCTTACGCCGAGCTCAACGAGTTTTGCCGCATGAATAAGCGTGGAAGGCTTTGTATTTTCAAACCTGAATGAGCCGGTATCAGTTAAAATTCCGTTATAAAGATTTAATGCCGCATTGTAGTCAAGTTCCCAGCCGAGCGCCTGCGCCGTGTCCAGAATAACTTCCGAAGTTGAACTGGCGGCAGGATTAATTATATTGATGTCCGCGTAAGAACAATTTGTTGCGTGATGGTCAAAGTTTATTGTCTTAAACGCTTTATCAAACAGTATTTTGCCGCTGCAAATTCTCTCAATCGCCGCAACGTCAACCGTAATAACCACATCATACTCTCTTGATTTATCAAAATCTTCCAAAGACTTAACCCTGTCTATGAAGGGCAAAAACTCATAAACAGCCGGAATTTTAGACACAGCCATTAAATCGCATTTCTTCTTAAAATTCTTTTCAATAAGCGAATACAGCCCGCACATTGAACCAAGAGTATCTCCGTCAGGATTTACATGGGAAATTATCAGTATATTACCGGACGATTTTATGATATTATTCAAATTATCCATATTGTTATTGTAGCATAAAAAAGTGAGTCTTGAATGGCAAAGTCGTTTAATAAAAAATCAATATATACCGATTTTGTTGAAGCGTCCGAATTAATAGCGGATTTGCTGGAGAAAAAAGAAATTAAAAAGGCTGTTACACGCAGCAATCTTTACAAATTCTGGGAAAAAACCGCCGGCGCAAAGTTCAGCGGAAAATCCCGCCCGTATTCCATGACCGGAAGCGTTATGATAATTGCCTGTGCAAATACTGTTGTTGCGCAGGAATTAGTACTGCAAAAATCCCGGCTGCTGGAAAAATTACAGCCGTACCTCAAGTCACTGAAAATGAATGTTACGGATTTAAAATTTGACGCGAAGAAGTGGTCATAGCTCTTTTTGCAATACTTCTGTCGGTAATTTTGTCCTTAACTTTTACGCCCAGATAAACTCCGAGTGAACTTAACGCTGCCAGGCCCAAATAAGTTGCAAAACCCAGAGCATTTGTTTTAGCAGCTTTTTTAGCCAATTCCGGACTTAAAGCTTTTCTTGCAAAACTGTTTCCTCTTAATGTTGCAAGACCTTCTTCCGCAAGAACAGGCAAAAATGCCGCAAAAGTTAATTTGCCTGCGTTCTCTTTAATAAATTTGGTCACTTTGCCGGTTACGGATTTAGGTTCTTCTGATTTTTTAGTTTTAAATAACGCAATCAGCGAAACAGGAGCTGCAAGCAGCATAAAAGGTCTGCTTTTTTGCAAAATTTTTCCGGCGGTACTCAGGTTATGATTGAAGGCATGACCGAGTTCATGAAATCCTGCAAGGGATAATTTATCAGGCAAAATTACCTTTTTAGCGCCAAAAGTATAGCAAGCATTCTTACCGTCGTTGAACATACCGCCTAAAACTTCCCCGCATATTTTTTTTATATCTTCCGGCAGTTTTCTCAAAATCGGCTTGCTGTTAATCTCTTTTGTCATAATTTTTGCAATTTCATCAGCGTTCTGCTCAGTTGCTTTAATGATACTAACGCCCTTTTTATCCAGTCCTGAAGTTTGCAGGGTATTTTCAATAGCTTTATTAACCGTCTTAAATTCATCCTGACTCAAGCTGCTGCTAATACCGGCCATGTGATTCAGTATTTTTGGAGCGCCAATCTTGTGCGGAATTAACACAAGGCTGTTTACCGTACTTCCTGCTATAACACCGCCGATTATTGCGCCGACAGATGGTTTTTCAGTATTCACTACCGTCATTCTGCTTTCTTTTCATACACTACTTAATTTAATAAAACAATAACGGAAAAAAATTGCTGGTAATTGAAAATGCCATATCTCGTATTATACTGCTCTATAAGGCATTATGTCCGGCTTACAGGTGTTTTAAAGTTATTTTTACAATTATTTACAATTGCATTTTTTCAGAATTAATGCTAAAATAATATAAGTGAGGTGCTATATGAAAAAAATTATATTATTAGTTACAGTAATGCTAAGTCTTCCGGCAATGGCTGATACAATAAATTTCAGCGGAGCACAAAATTCTGCGTCTAAATCTTACCCGCAACTGCCCCGCAGCTCGGACGAAGTTCAGCCGGCTAAAGAAGCGCGTGAAATTAAAACTAATCCTCAGGCCAAAAAGCAGCCGCCGATGACTTACGGCAATTTCCCGCAAAATTACGACAGCGCAAACTCAATGATGCTCATGCAGCAGTACGGTATAATGCCCGGAGCATTTTAATTTAGGGAATAGAGGACGTAAATATTAAAACAACCGTACGTGAAGGAGCTATTCCGAAAATTTCAGCATTAAAACACCATGAAGGTGAAGTATTATCCCCCTTGAAATTTAAAAAAAAATCGGTTATAATAAGAATATAAAGGGCGAGGATGCGCTAACATCCTCTTAAAAAAGCCCTTAAGTGATTTGAGTGCTAGTATTATCAGTAAAATGATTACTAGCGCTCTTTCAGGTATACTGAAATTCACTTGCTCTCACCTCCTGCCACCCTGATAGCAGTGAATAGGATTGTCACAGCCCACCATAACCATCACGTCATCCTGAATTTATTTCAGGATCTGGCCAACGTAAAAAATATTCAACTTCCGTAAGCTTTACTTCCCCGTACAGAAGTCAGATCCTGAAACAAGTTCAGGATGACAGGATGGTTGTTCGGCAACTGATGGTCTTTTTGCTTTTATTGATAACGTCATTGCGAGGAGCTTGCGCGGCAAGCGACGAAGCAATCCAGTCAAAAATGTTGAATTTACCGGATTGCCGCGTTGGGCTGACGCGCTGCAATGACGCGGCGGGAGAAGGTATCTCCGGATTAAATGAATGTCGACACTGCCTGGAAAGTTTCTTTAAATGTAATCCGAATTTAAAATATCTGATTACATGGAACTTGTACCTGTAAAAGCGCCAAAAGGGGTGTTGTATCATGGCCGATGGTTTTGCTGCTGTTTTTGGCCCCAAGAATTTAAAAATTTTAGGATAATTACTTAGCCGGCAGGTACGCCTGCGGGTATGTGTAATCTTCTCTGAATCCTAAATGGCGGTACATTTTCAACGCCTGAAAATTGTTTGTTTCTGTTGTTGTGTTAATCTCGGTTATCGGTCTTTCGCCGGAATCCACCTGTTCAAGGATTTTTTCTACGGAATTTTTCAGCAAATATTTTGACAAACCTTTGCCCTGATGTTGTTTTCTGATTGCAACAATAGGAATGTTTGCAATAGTTCCGCCGGTAAGGTTCATAAAACAAAAACCTGCGGGCAGTCCGTTATACAGCAGAACGCTTGTGGCTTCCGGCAGAAATTCCGCGTAAATGTTATTGACAATTTTATCAATAACATCCTGTGTACCCCGCAAAGTCTTAAATCTCGGGTCAAACAGGATATCCGCACTGGTTTTGAAAGCTTCATGCACCACTTCAACTGCATCTTTGGCGTAAGCTTCATCCCATGTAACTATTTTATAACAATCTTCCGGTTCAGCCGGAGCGTTCAGCCTGAAAATATCTCCGGAAGCGGAGCCTTGCATCATGAACCGCAGAACCGCAATGCCCAAAAACTTGAACCCGAATTGCGGAATTTCACTCACAAACTCTTTTTGCGCTCCAAGCATCGGGTAGCATACAACCCTATTTTTGCGCTCATCCTTTGTAAGCTTGAGGAAAACCCCGATAAGTATTTTAGTACGTTCGGCAGTATTTTCCATTTTATACGAGTGAATAATATTCAGCTCCACCGCTTCGGAAACAATGGTTGTGTAAACCAGAAACGCCGCCGGTTTAGTGTTTTCATACAGCACAATACAGTTGATAAATTCCTGTTTTACCGCATCAGTGAAGCCTTCAAAATTAAGCGGTTCAAGCTCAAACTGATATTCGTTAACGGCACGGCACTTGAAGTCTTCGTAAATTTCCGCAAAGCCTTCAAAATCTTTTTCGGTCAGTAATCTTACATCAAAATCTTTTTCAGTCAAATAAATGCTCCATCCGTTCTTTTTTAGTTGTCATGTAACGTTCATTATATTCGTTAATCTGCGGTTCTGTTTTTATTATATCATGGATTGTCAAGCCGTAGCCGTTCAACGCAATAATTTTTTTCGGGTTATTTGTAATAAGGTTGAAGTTGTCAAACCCTATATCAAGAATAATTTGGGCGCCGACCCCGTAATCTCTTAAATCCGGCTTAAAACCGAGTGAAATATTTGCGTCAACGGTATCCTGCCCGCAAAGCTGAAGCTCGTAAGCTTTAATCTTATTTACCAGTCCGATACCGCGCCCTTCGTGTCCTTTCATATAAATAAGCGCGCCTTTGCCGTAGTCGTTAATCATTCTCAGCGCGTTGTGAAGCTGGTAATTGCAGTCGCATCTCAGACTGTGGAAAATATCTCCTGTCAGGCATTCGCTGTGAACGCGGATTAGCGGAATTTTACCGCTGCCGTCGTCTTTTACCAGCGCAACATGTTCTTCGCCGTTAAGGTTGTTCCGGTAGCCGTATAAATTGAATTCTCCGAATTGCGTTGGCAAAAGCACCTCAGCTTCACGGGTTACAAACTTATCAGATTTAATGCGGTATTTGATTAAATCCGAAACAGTGATAAATTTTATATTATGTTTTTGTGCAAAAACTTTAAGTTCATCCCGCCGCGCCATAGAACCGTCTTTGCCCAGAATTTCGCACATAACCCCTGCCGGTGTATGTCCGGCAAGTTTTGCCAAATCAACACATGCTTCGGTATGTCCCGTTCTTTGCAGAACTCCGCCGGGCTTTGCGGTACACGGGAAAATATGACCCGGCCGGCGCAAATCCGAAGGCTCTGCATCAGGCGCGGCTGCGATTTCAATTGTTTTTGCGCGGTCAAAAGCTGAAATTCCGGTTGTTACCCCGAACTTTTCCGCTCCGTCAATACTGACGGTAAAAGCGGTTTTCATGCTGTCCGTGTTCCGGTCGACCATTTGCGGCAGGTCAAGTCTTTCGGCGATTTCCGGTGAAATTGCAAGACAAATAAGCCCGCAGCATTCTTTTGCCATGAAATTTATATATTCCGGCGTAACGGCTTGTGCTGAAAGCAGTAAATCGCCTTCATTTTCGCGGTCTTCATCATCGGCGACAATGACAGGCATGCCGGATTTAAAATCTTCAAGCGCGCTTTCAATTGTATCAAATATCATTGTGTTATTAATCATAAAAATCCGTTTTCCGCAAGCAGCCGGAGGTCAATACTGCCGTTAATTTTATTATTATCCGCGCAAAGAAATTTTTCAACATACTTTCCTATAAGGTCGGTTTCTATGTTTACAATCCCGTTGGTTTTCAAGTCTTTTAAATTAGTATTTTCGTACGTATGTGGGATAATCGCCGCCGTGAAAATATTCCTGTCCGCCGCAGCAACGGTGAGGCTGATTCCGTTTACGGTAATTGAACCTTTGTAAACAATAAGTTTTGAAAATTCCTGAGGGACTTCAAAGTTCAATTCATAAAAATCTCCTGTTTTGGTTTTGCCCGTAAAAACTCCGGTACAGTCAATATGCCCGGTTACCAGATGTCCGCCCAGACGTGTTGAAAGTGTCAGCGCGCGTTCAAGGTTAACGCGGTGCGCCGCGCCCAAATTTGTAACCCGTAAAGTTTCGGGGCTGACATTTGCGGTGAATGAGTTTGTACTTATTGCGGCAACGGTTTGGCAGCAGCCGTTAACAGCAATGCTGTCGCCGGTTTTTGTTCCGTCGAGAACCGTACGGCATTCAACCTCAATTGTATTATCCGTAAACCTTTTGATAAAACCTGTTTCTTCAACAATACCTGTGAACATGGCTTTATTATATCATGAATAGATGATAAAATTAGTTGAAAGGTTGAATAGTTGAACGGTTGAATAAATTTTGGGTAGAACCTGATGTAATGGGTGCAGGCTCAGCCTGCCCTTCTCCCTCTGGGAGAAGGTGCCCGCGGATGAGGGTTTTATTGATTTAAGTAAATAGGTGACTATGATTGGTTTTTAACAGCCCTATTCACTATTTCCTATTTGCTATTTACTAATAACCGTGTAACTAATTTTTTTTTGCGTTATAATGAATTTATGCTTAATCGTTTGAGAAATAAGGTAGTGGTTTCAGTTCAGGCAATGCCTGTGGAGCCTTTGTATACTGAAAATTGTATGATTGCCATGATGAAATCCGTAGTTAAAGGCGGTGCGGGCGGACTTCGCGTTGCCGGCGCAAGAGACGTAAAGAATGCTAAGGCGCTTTTTGATATTCCGGTAATGGGGCTGATTAAACCTAATATTATACCTGCGAACTGGCACGAAATCGTTTATATTACTCCTACGGTGAAAGATGTTCTTGAGCTGGTGAATGCCGGTGCGGATATTATTGCGTTTGACGGAACTTCCAGAGACAGGGAAGGCTGTACTTTAGAGGAAATTATCAAGTACGTTAAAATAAACAAACGGATTTCTATGGCTGATGTTTCTACTGTGGAAGAAGGCTTGAACTGTGCAAATCTCGGGGCGAATATACTCTCAACTACTTTGTCCGGGTATACACAGTATTCTCCGTTGAAGTCCGAAGGTCCTGATTTTGAGCTTTTAGAAGAGCTGGTTAAGCGGACGGATGTTCCGGTTGTTCTTGAAGGCAGAATTTGGGAGCCGGAAGAAGTTGACAGAGCATTTGAACTCGGCGCGCACTGCGTGGTTATAGGTTCGGCAATAACACGTCCGCAGCTGATTACAAAACGGTTTATAAACAGGGCAGCCCGGCAAACGTAACAGAGGGAATTTACTTGAGTAATATGAAAAAAGCGCTGGCAATAGATGCAGGCGGAACAAAAATTTATAACACAATCGTGAATGACAAAGGCGAAATCGTAGCCGGAGTTGAAAAACATAATACGCCGAAAACTTTTGAAGGGATTTTAGAGGTATTTAGAAAGATTATTGCAGCGCACGAAGACGAAGTTGATATAATTGCGTTTGCAACGGCAGGCGCGGTGAACAACGAAAATACCGGTATTGTCAGTTCTACCGGAAACCTTCCTGCGGAGTATCCGCTGCTGGATTTCCGGTCTTTGAGTACAAAAAAAGTTTTTGTGGAAAATGATGCGAATGCGGCGGCGTGGGCAGAGCATGTTATCGGAGTTTCCAAAAGAATGCCGCATTCCGTAA
Source organism: Heliobacteriaceae bacterium (assembly GCA_031265495.1). Classification (GTDB taxonomy): domain Bacteria; phylum Cyanobacteriota; class Vampirovibrionia; order Gastranaerophilales; family Gastranaerophilaceae; genus UBA947. Next base: position 19,450 of record JAISCP010000151.1, read on the forward strand.
TGCTTACCCTGGGCACGGGCGTCGGAGGCGGAATTATTGTTGACAATAAGCTGCTGAAAGGCAAGAGCGGCGCTGCCGGCGAAATGCATTTTAAGATTTATCCGGACAAACGCCGGCGTTGTACCTGCGGAGCTTTTGACTGTTTTGAAGCTTATGCGTCCGGAACGGGGATGAGGCTTACCGCCGAAGAAATCTCCGGCAGGTCTGATATTACTACCTATGATGTTATTGAAGGAATGAGAAAAGGCAATGATTTAATGACAAAAATTTTCCAAAAATGGCAGAATGATTTGCTTGCAGGGCTTGCGGGGCTTGCAAATATATTTGACCCGTGCGCTTTGGTCTTGTCAGGCTCAATGGCTGAGTTTGCGGACTTGGAGTATTTGGAAAAAGAGGTTAACAGTCAAATAGTAACCTCTCCGACAAAGGTTCTGCGCGCAAACGCCGGAAACTATGCAGGCATGATTGGCGCGGCCCTGCTGGGGCTGTCAAGAAGGTTGAATGGTTGAAAAGTTGAACGGTTGAAGGGTTTACATCGGAAACCTTTATTGATACCGTCATTGCGAGGAGCGCGAAGCAATCCAGTCAAAGATAGTTGAAAGGTTTAAAAACCGTTAAGCGCGTTCAACAAAACAAGCAAAGCAGACAGGTAACAACTTACAAAAGCCGGTAAGGGTAAAATGCAAAAATTAAAGGTAAAAACATAAAAAGGCGAAGTACACTAACATTAACTTGAAAGGGTATAAAAAAACTTGAAAGGGCATAAAAAGCAAAAGAGACAGGTAAAACAGTTGAAAAGTTGAAGGGTTGAAAGGTTTAAAAACCGTTAAGCGCGTTCAACAAAAAAAGCAAAACAGACAGGTAAAACTGTCAAAAGCCGGCAATGGGTAAAGCTGATAAATAATGAAGTAATTTCAGACAAAGGCGCCAAAAGGTAAAACCAACTTGAAAGGGCATAAAAAGACTTGAAAGGGTATAAAAATGGGGAAATCGAAAAAAAGAATAATCCATTCGGGTAAAAACGACCAATTTATACGCCTTAGCCGCGAAGAAGCGGTTAAGACCGTTGTGGAATTCCTTAAAGCCGGTAATAAAGAAGTGTACGGCTTGATTACGCTTTTCGGGCTTACGGCTGAAGAAGTTCTTGAGGCAGGCGCGGATTATGAGACTGTGGCAGGTATCAGGAGTATATTTAAGTGAGAATTTTATTTTGGCTCAGATGTGCAAGAGTTTATTCACTGCCTGTAACCGTAATGTCATGGGCAGCGGCGTTTGTGTGGGGCTTGAAATCCGGCGGGAATGCTTTTGCGGGTATTCTGGCTTTGTTCGGAATATCTTCGGCTCACCTTGCCGCAAACTTACTTGATGATTATATGGATTATAAAATTCTTTCTAAAGATGAAAAGTATATGCTGTCCGCGCAAACTTGCAAGTGTGAGTATTTGAAAAACGGTTCTGTTCAGCCGCAGATGATGTTGAAAGTTATTGCGCTGTTTTGTGCATTTGCGGCGTTGATTGGGGGAATTTTGACTTTAATATCAGGCCGGGAGGTTGTGCTTCTTGCGCTTGCGGGCGCTCTGATTGTTTTGGGTTATCAGAAGCTGTCGCTTCGGGGACTGGGAGAGTTCGCGGTATTTATTGCATACGGGCCGCTGCTTTTTGAGGGAGTTTACTATGTGATGACAGGCGGATTTTCGGTTGATGTGTTCATACTTTCGTTAAGCATGGCGATGATTACGGAAGGGTTAATTTATACTCACATGCTGCTTGATTACGAAGGTGATTTGGTTCTGCATAAAAAAACTCTTTGCTGCCGTCTTGGCGGGCGTGAAAAAGCGCTCAGACTTTTGTATGCTTTCTACGCGTCAGGCTATTTGTTTGCGGCGCTTTTTGCAATAAAAATACAGAATTATTATATTTTTGCGGTTTTTTTAACCCTTCTGCCTGCCGTAAAGTTATGTTTAGAGATGAAAGCTCCGAATACCAAAGAAAATTTTTACCCGCGTTTTATTCAGGCGCGGAACATTATTACGTATTTTGCCTTGATACTTGTGCTGGTGTTAGCGGTTAGGTGATCAAGAGGTATAGATGATTAAGAAGTATAGAGGGCTGGAGGGATAGCTAAAATTGGTTGAATAGTTGAAAGGTTGAAAGGTTTAATTCCTTCTCTCTCTGGGAGAAGGTGGCGCGTAGCGCCGGATGAGGGTTTTATTGAAATTAGTTAATAGTAAACAGGAAAGAGGGAACAGCAAAGAATTGTCACAGCCCGCCTTAACCTTCCTGTCATGCTGAAATAAATTCAGGATGACGCGGAAGTTATGGTGTTATTTGTCTGTGCAGATGCTGAAATAAATTCAGCATGACAAGATGAGGGCGGGACAACGCGACAAGCCGGTAAATTCAACGTTTTTGACTGGATTGCTTCGTCGCTTGCCGTGCAAGCTCCTCGCAATGACGTTGATTAAACCTTTCAACCATTCAACCCTTTAACCCTTCAACTCTCTTTCTTAGTCATCTATTAACTAACTACAATTTATACGGATAATCATCTTTAAACTCCCAGTTGTCAAGCATAATCAACGTAACACAAACGGTCGCGTTTATTTTACAATTTGCCACTTGGGTCTCTCTGTTGGATTGCGCCGTTTGCCCATATCCGCAGAATGGGAATTTCTGAAATTGCTGCCCGCAACCCATAACAATTGCTTCTTGCGGGCATAAAAGGAAAACAAATCTGTCTTTTGCATGTTGATTTGGTTTCCTGTCCCCGTTTATATCGTAATGTATATCTAAACAAGCACCTTGTGACATTGTAAAATTGCTTCCGTCGTTAAGATAAATAGCAAAAGCATCACCAGAAATAGTAACGTCGTTGGCTGTCTTCAAATTGTTAAAATAAGGAAGAATATATTTTCGGGCAAAGACTTCTGTTTCAGCCTTATTTCTAAAACCCGGAAATACCCATTCGGCAACTTCGCCGTTGTCAATTTCGGATAATGTTATAGCCTGCGACATTGAGCTGTAAAACTTTTTCAACCGTGCGGACGCTTCTTTCTTTTTGTAATTCTGAACAAGGCTTGGCATAGTCATTGCCGCAACTATTCCGATAACCCCGAGTGTTATTAACACCTCTGCAAGCGTAAAACCGGTTCTTCTTTTCATGGACATCTTCCTCTTTATGTGATATATACCGCACATTTTGCTTTAACCATATCATATACAATTTAATAATGCAAGAGTTTGAAGATAATTCTGAAATCGCAGGCAGGATTGCTGAGAATATAAAAAAACTGAGAAAAGAAAAAGGTTACTCTCAGGTGTATTTAGCTGATTTGATAGTGCGCTCGCGCGAGCATATCAGCCGGCTTGAAACAGGCAGGGAAACAATAGGTTTATATACATTTATCCGTCTTGCGGAAGTTTTCGGGGTTTCGCTTGATGAGCTTGCGGGGATTAAATAGTTTGTGCTATCATAGTTTCAGGAGGAAAACATGTACAGCACAAATCAATTCTTGAAACCGGTAACTACAAAAATTAATGACAACGGAAATCTTGAGATTGGCGGCTGTGATTTGGTTGAATTAGCTGAAAAATACGGTACTCCGCTTTATGTTGTTGACGAACAGACGCTCAGAAATATCTGCCATGACTATAAAAAAGCGTTTTCAGCTTATCCTAAAGTTAATATGATGTATGCTTCCAAAGCGTTATGTACCTGTGCGGTGTCGGCAATCCTAAATCAGGAAGGCTTCGGATTTGACGTTGTTTCCGGCGGTGAAATTTATACGGTTTACAAATCCGGCGCTGATATGTCGAAAGTTTTGTTCAACGGAAACAATAAATCTTATGATGAACTTGAACTTGCACTGGATTTAGGCATCGGCAGGGTTTCGGCCGATAATTTTTTTGAACTTTCCCTGTTAAATGAAATTGCAAAAAGCCGGAACAAAACAGTTGATATTTTATTGCGTATTACTCCCGGAATTGAGTGCCATACTCATGAGTATATTCAAACCGGACATTTAGACTCAAAGTTCGGGTTTGATTTAACCCAAATTGACGAGGCGGTTGAGTTAATCGTGAATGAGTACACGAATTTGAGGCTTCACGGGCTTCATGCGCATATTGGTTCGCAAATTTTTGAAACTTCGATTTATGCGGATGAAATTGAGATTTTAGTGAAAGAACTTGCACGTTTACGGGAAAAATTCGGACTTGAGCCGGATGAAATTAATCTTGGCGGCGGTCCGGGAGTCAAATACACTGACGCGGACAATCCTCCTTCTGTGTATGAAATTGCGGAGGTGATTATCAGCAGTTTAAACAAAAATATTGACAAGTACGGGATTAAGCCGCCAACGCTGTACATAGAACCCGGCAGAAGCGTTATCTCGACAGCAGGCGTAACTCTATATACCATCGGAAGTTCAAAGCAGGTTCCGCACGGCAGGAAATACGCGGCGGTTGACGGCGGCATGTCCGACAATCCCCGCCCGTCCATGTATCAGGCGGAATATTTTGCCCAAGCAGCTAATAAACCTGCAGCAGAGCCTTTACAAACAGTTACAATCGCGGGAAGGTTCTGCGAGTCGGGAGATATTTTAATTAAAGACGCGGAACTTCCCGAGCTTGAAGAAGGCGATATATTGTGTGTTTTTAACACGGGCGCTTACAATTATTCTATGGCGTCAAATTATAACCGCGTTGGAAAACCGGCAATGGTACTTGTAAATTCCTCACAATCTGATATGATAGTAAAAAGAGAAACTTTAGAGGATTTAGTTTCTCATGATGTTATTCCTGATAAGTTAAAAGGTTCGCGCTGATGGATGTTAATTTCCTTAATCAACTGAAAATGTCCGATTTATCACTTAATTTTGTAAATCTAGTAGAGATTGCGATTATCGGTGGAATGTTGCTGTTTTTTTATAAAAAGTTTATAAAAAATACCAACTCGGAAAAATTTGTGAAAGGTGTGTTCATCCTTGTATTTTTGTGGATTTTCAGCGAAATATTAATAAGATTGAATTTGAATATTCTGGGCGTATTCCTCAAAGCGATAGTAACCCTTGTGTGTTTGAGCTTAATCGTAATATTCCAGCCTGAACTCCGGCGTTTTTTGGGGTTTTTGGGGCAGGTAGACTTTTTTGCGAAAGCTTTCTCATCCGAGCCTAAAAAGGGCGAAAAAATAGATGTTATTAAGGAAATTATTGAATCCGTTAAGCATCTGTCAAAATCCCATACCGGTGCATTGATTGTTTTTCAGGGCGATTTATCGCATACGTACTCTGATGTCGGAACTAAATTGAATGCGGATTTGTCAACAGAGTTGATTTTAACAATTTTCCACCAAAACACGCCGCTGCATGACGGCGCAGTGATTGTGAGCGGCGCTAAAGTTTTGTCAGCGGGGGTTCTGCTTCCCCTGACCGAAGACCCCAAGCTTAGCTGGAAATACGGCACCCGCCACCGCGCGGCTATCGGAATGTCTGAAGTAAGCGATGCCGCCTGTCTTGTTATTTCCGAAGAAACAGGCGATGTTTCCATTGCTATGGACGGAATTTTGAAAAAATATGAGGACTTGATTACCCTTAAAACAGATTTGGAAAAAATTCTCGGCTGCAAGGCTTGCGAAAATGAAGAAAAAAAATCCGTTATCGCTAATCTTGCCGCGATTAATAAAAATGATTTAATTAATGACGACAAAACAGAGTCTAATAAGGTATGAAAATGAAGAAAACATTAAAATTAACAAAAAAAGAAAAGTTTTTATTTTTCCTTAATAAAATCTTCTTTTTAACGCTGGGCGCTTTAATTGCGGCGTTTGCGGTTGAATGTTTCCTTTTTCCGAATAATGTTATTGACGGCGGAATTATCGGGATTTCCATGATTATCAGCTACCTGTCTAAATGGAACTTAGGCGTTCTTGTTGTACTTTTGAATATGCCGTTTATATTTCTGGCGTTCAACAAGATAGGGAAAAGATTTGTTCTTCAAACATTCTACGCGCTGGTAATGCTTGCTGTTTTCATCAATTTGTTTGCGCATTACACATTTACCGATGATGTAATTTTGGCGGCTGTGTTCGGGGGGATAGTTCTGGGCATAGGCGTCGGCTTAATTCTGCGTAACGAAGGCTCGCTCGACGGTACGGAGATTATGTCGTTAATCCTGTCAAAGAAATTCGGATTTTCAGTGGGCGAAATTATTATGGCGTTTAATCTGTTCATTTATACCGGCGCAGGATTTGTGTTCGGCTGGAACAAGGCTATGTATTCGATTTTGACTTATTTTATCGCATACAAAGTTATTGATATTGTGCTGGAAGGTTTGAACAGTTCAAAATCAGTAAATATAATAAGTGACTGCTCAAAAGAAATCGGTCAGTCTCTGCTTGAAAGACTTGAAGTCGGCGTAACTTATACCAAAGGCAAAGGCGCTTACTCGGGCGCGGATAAAACTATTATTACCTGCGTAATCTCAAGGCTGGAGCTGTCAAAATTAAAAGAAATCGTCAAAGAAATTGACCCGTCCGCTTTCACGACTATTGTGGAAGTCAATGAGGTTTACGGCGGCAGGATTAAGCGGGGGTAAACGGGCATTAATACAGCATTGTTGTACATGTTAAGTCATTATTAATTCCTAAATTTGTTGCGTCATTCTATCCCCGTCCAGTCATCCTGAACGACCGGATTGACCTCCGGTGTTTCAGCATCTGCACATGACAAATAGCACCATAACCGCCGCGTCATCCTGAACTTGTTTCAGGATCTGACCAATGACAAATTACTACGAATAAATTTGCCAAAATGAAATTGGGATGAAGGTGTTATTTCACCATGTGCCAGATCCTGAAACAAGTTCAGGATGACGTGACGGGGTTCAGCATGACGTTTTTATAATTAGTGCCAACACGCCCTAATTACTTGACATGTACACGGGTGAACAGGTTTGACTATTATGGTTAAATAATGTATAATAGAGCAAACGATGGAGAGAAAAATGGCTAAAAATATTGATACAGTGCCCATAGAAGTAAGTATTCTGACTGCTGACCATGATATAAAAGGAGTGGTACATGTGTCTAAGTACACAAATACTAACCGTGAATTGACCGACCTTTTGAATGACCGTGAAAGAAGGTTTTTGGCGGTGACTAACGCTGAAATTTACCCGAAAAACTCCAATCAGCCGCCAAGAAGGTATAATTTTTTAGAAATTCACATGGATTATGTTCTTATGGTTCATCCGTGCACTCAGGCTGTGTTTAAGGAGTCGGGCAAAACGCAGGATGACGTTGCGCGGTTTAGAGATTTGAGGCTGAAGCTTAATCAAACAAAACCGTTTTAACAGCGTTGCCGTCAGCAGCATTCAGCGGCATTAAATATAAAAACATCACACTGAGCGACCGTCACGTCATCCTGAACTTGTCTTGGATTATCGGCGTTGGCCGGACGTTACTCCGGCCTCACCTGGGGCTTTCAGCCCCGCCGAAATCCGCTGTTTCAGGATCTGGTCAATAACAAAAATATTCAACTTCTGTAAAATTTTCTTTCCCGTAGATACTGAAATTTGAGAGGATAGTGTGGCTTGCCATGTGCAGATCCTGAAACAAGTTCAGGATGACAGGATGGTTAAGGTGGGCTGTGACAATCCTTTGCTGTTCCCTGTTTCCTATTAACTAATTTAGCTATACCTCCGGCCCTCTATACATCTAATTCCCTATTCACCTAATCACTTAGTCACCTATTCACTTAATAAACAATAAAACCCTCATCCGGCACTACGCGCCGCCTTCTCCCAGAGGGAGAAGGAATTCAACCATTCAACCTTTCAACTGTTCAACCCTTCAACCATTAAACTGTTATATTATTTTCCGCTTTATACTTTTCAACAAGATTTTGGGATTTTACTATGGCAGAAGGGGTTTCGGTGTCATAAGTATTTTTTGTTTTTGCGTCAACTTCGGCAGGTTTATCATTCCGGTTCATCCAGTCTTTTACTTTGTCCGCTAAAGGAGTTGCTACAAGAGGTACTAATACACGTTTACCGATTATTGTTGAAGCTACAAGCGTCACCACTGAATCAAATACACCCAGAAGGTCTCTTCGAACGTCGTCAAAACCCTCATGGAATGCTTCTCCGGTTAATTTTTTTGTTGTAGTCTCTTTTATTGCGGCTTTATAAGTTTTAGCTGCATCTCTTGAGAGATATTTTCCGAATAATTTATTGAGCATCCGTTTTTGAACAACTGCATTTGATATTGTCAGCGCGGTTAATATCTGAAAAATAATCATAAGGGCGCCGTTTGTCAAATCCAGCGCAGCAACGAATTTCCGTTTGTCTTCGGGGATTTCTTTATTGTTCAAACTTTGTTTTACATACATAACGCAGCCCAAGCCGTCTTTAAGCACTATGGAGGCTAATCCCACTTTCATAACTGTATTTCCGAGATTTTTTTCGTACGGCGCCGCCATGTTCTGTTTCTGAAATCCGCCGCATAATTTGTTTTTTACAAACGGGCGTTCGCTAACCCATTTTACCGGTTTAATAACAGCATCAGTTATTGCGTTTATCCGGCTCATGATTTCACCTCGCAATTCTCAGCTGTTTTATCAACGAATTTTTTTGTTTCTTTAGAGTGTTTTTGGTTAGAAAGATGAGGGAAGAAAATATCCATAAATTTTGGATAAGTCCAGTTAAGCAGTATGCAGGTGAACGGTAATATTGCCAGCGAAACTACCAGTCCCGTAACTTGTTTCAGACATTTAATATTACTTTCAATTTTTCCTGTATATTTTTTAAGTACCTTCTCTGCAAACGAATAATCATCAAGTGCGCTGAAATCAACTTTTTTAAATTCATCAGACACGATTTCTTGCAAACGCGTTAATAATTTCTTCCGGTCAGGAATTATTTCGTCTGTATTAAATTTTTCAGCAATTTCCTTTAATTCTGTAGTAAGCTCTTCAGTAAGCGGAGTTTTTATGTTAATCTCGGGATTTGTAAAGTATTTATGTATAGCTTCATTGTTGAATTTGGTTACAAAATCATCAATCCTTTCCTGAATTTTGCTGACGGGCAGCCCGCTTTTTTTCATGTCATCCTGTATTTCTCTTAATTTTTTTAAATTTGTACTTAACTCTTCATACTCATTTGCCGTTTTTTCTTGCAGAAGTTTTGCCAAATTAGTATCGTCTTTAGCATCAATGGATATATATTCCTTAACTCTGCTGACTTTGTCGCATACTTCTTTGTATGCTACTTTAGGGTCATTCAATACTATGCAGCGGACGTAGATTTCATCAAGCACTTTAGCCATTTCTTTTTTTGTTTTATCGCGTTTAATTGAGTCGATTTTTTGTTTCAGGAATTTTGTAAGACCCTTTATGTCATCTTCTTTAACATCCGAAGCGTTTATATTGTTAACTTTTGTATCTATTTCTGCTATAATGCCCTTGCAGAAATCTTCATTCTTTCTGTAGAACTGGGCTCTTTCTAAACGCTTCTCTGATTTATAGTCTAACATCTCAAGGTTATGCTTTGTTCCCCTGATTAAATCATCCATAGTTTCATTGACAACTTCGTGATACAAGGTTCCTATTGATTCCTTGTTTTTTCCGCGCATGTTATATTCAATCTTGTTGCGGGCTTCAATATCATCTAAGATTATCTGTTCTTGTTTTTTGTAGAGATTTTCGGCCATTGGCTTGATTTTGGAGTCGGATAGCTTGGGGTGGTTTTTTTTCAATTGCTTTGCAAGATACTTTTTATCTTGAAAGCTGTTTCTGTTATAGTTAACACCCATATCACCGGTATTAGCGGCATTGTCAATTATTTTGTTGAAAGGTATTGTAATACCTACCTGTGTAATTATGGCCAGAACGGCAGACACCGGCTGGCGCCATGCTGTATAAGTTCTGGTTTCCTCGTCTGTTTTGGAAAAAGGGTTCCACTTAATAAATATTGGCGCGACCAGAGCTGTTCCTACCGCATTGATAATAATATTTTGCGCTTCTCCCATATTGTTTTTGATTTTTTTCATAACCCTGAAAGAAGCGGGCAGAAACGGATAAATATCATCTTTGTTAACCCTGTGATATGGAATAGTACCGGTAAAAGCGGTATTATTGGCGGTAGGTTTATTTTGTACCGCCAAATTTTTTGAAAAAATCTGAATTTTTTCCGTTTTCATTATTACCTGCCAAACACTTCTATATATAAAGAGTCATGAACATGAAAAATATTGCTAGTTTTGGGCGTTTTGTGAAGTTTTGTAAAGCGGATTAAAGACCATTCGCCTTTGCTCTCAAAACGCGTCAATGACAAGCTTTTAGACAGTTCATACACTGATTGGTTTTTGATATAAGAAAATACTAAATATAAAAAAGGAGTCTTTTTATATACAGCTTCATTTTCCGCGATATTGACAGGACAGAACGATACGCTGTTCAAAGTCAGGACAGCGACATTCCGGCCTTCTTTCAGGTTTTCCGTAATGTTTTTGTTAATTTTTTCGGCAAAGAACTCATTTTCATTTGCAAGAAATATCGGTTTATAAATATCTTTTCCGTTTTTGTAAATACCTTCCGTACTCGGAGCCAGATAGTCCGCAAAATTATTTTTATTAACGGAAACAACATTGTAGTTTGAAAAATCAAAGTATTTTTCAAATCTTTCTTTGGGATAGTATTCAAGCAAAATAATATCGCCTTTATTTAAACCGGCATTTTTAATAAGTTCTGCGGCAATTTTGTGGCCTTCGGCTCTGCGGATTTTAAAGGCCGCAACAGGGCTTTTTACCATATAAATAATACACAGAGCGCAGTAAATTCCGACCAGAGCATTACGCAGAGTTTTATTGTTAAAACTTGTAATTCCCGAACAAGTCAGGAATATTAAAACAGGATAAATTTCAATTGAATATTTTGTCAGAAAGACGAGTTTTCCGGCCATTGCTGCGGCTGTCAGCACGGATAAAACTGCGGCTGTGACGCCGAATAACCAGCGTAAATCGCGGTTTTGCAATGACCTAAACAGAAAAATCAATGCTATAACTGACGGAATTACCGCAAACATAATAAACCCCAAAGACGGATTATAGAAGAATTTCGATGGCGAACTGACCAGATTTGTAAGCGCCGGTGAAAAATAATCCGTAACGAGAAACCCTATTTTTGCAGGGGAAAAATTATTCCACCACTGTGAAAATGACTGCGCAGTCAATATTTTAGCCGTAAGCGGCAGGAGTGAAAGCGCTCCGGCAGCTGTTACAGCCCAAGCGCATAAAATATATTTTCTTGACTGCTTAAAAAGCATGACGCTTAATGCAAGAAGATTAAAGAATACAAAAACAAATCCGATTGTGTGCGTGAACATAATCATAAAATTAGCGCCTATACACAGCGCAAGATTTTTTTTGGAAGGTGTTTTAATTGTCCGCATGGTGTACAAAAGCGACAGTGAAGACAATAAAAACAGAAGCGAATAAAAACGGACTTCCTGCGAGTAGTAAATAAGAAATGAGCTTATTGCCGCAAATCCCGCGCAAAACAGTCCTGTCTGCCGGTCTTTTTCGCTTCCGGCAAAATACATGCCGATTATTCCTCCAACGCCGGCAAGTACCGATGTAAGACGCAAAAGCAAATCGCTTTGACCAAACAGCGCCATAAAAAATTTCAGATAAAGATAGTAAAAAGGCATGTGGCATTGTGTTTTTACAGCCGCTATAAATCCCTTGCCAAACGGAACTGCCGCTATCATCCAGCTTACATATTCGTCATTCCAAAGCCCGTCAGGCTTGTCAACAAAAAGCAGACGCAGCATTAATCCCGAAAGTACGATGAGACATACTCCTAATCGTTTACACATTTCAACCATTTAGCAATTCCATTTTTATAGTATAATTATACATAAAAAAAAAGAGAATGCAAATATGAAATTAATAATACAAATTCCCTGTTATAATGAAGAGAAGTTTTTGCCGGTAACTCTGGAGCAGCTGCCTAAATCCGCTGCGGGTATTGACGAGATTGAAATTCTGGTCATTGATGACGGTTCAACGGACGCTACGGCTGAGACGGCACGGAAGAACGGAGTAAAACATATTGTTTCTCTGCCTGAAAACAGCGGGCTTGCAAAGGCGTTTATTGCCGGTATTAACGCCGCTCTTGAACTCGGCGCTGATATTATAGTGAATACTGACGCGGATAACCAGTATAATGCGGCGGATATTGAAAAATTGATTGCGCCTGTTTTAAAAAACGAAGCGGACATTGTAATCGGAACAAGACCTGTTTCCCAAATAAGCCATTTTTCATTAATGAAGAAAATTCTGCAAAAACTCGGCTCCCGTGTAATGTGCTGGGTTTCTTCAGCTCATGTTGAAGACGCAGCCAGCGGTTTTCGCGCCTTCTCCAGAAACGCGGCGATGCAGATGAATATTTTTGACAACTACACCTACACGCTTGAGACCATAATTCAGGCAAAGGCAAAAGGATTGCGGCTGGTTTGCGTTCCGGCGGGAGTGAATGAGGATTTGAGAAAGTCCAGACTGGTTAAGAGCATGTTTGATTACATAAAACGCTCCGTTTTCACAATGCTGCGAATGTTTGTAATTTACAGGCCGTTCAGATTTTTTGCAATAATTTCCGGTCTTTGCCTGCTCGCCGGAACCGCAGTAGGAGCAAGATTTTTGTGCTATTATTACACAGGCGGCGGCAGCGGGCATGTACAGTCATTAATTCTTGCCTCAGTACTGCTGATTTCAGGAGTTCAAACAGCGTTCATAGCCGTGCTGGCAGAACTCCTGTCCATAAACCGGAAGCTTTTGGAAGATATTCAGCGCCGGTTAAAAATTGAAAGGATAGGAAATGGATAATTTCAAAAACTTTATTATCTCGTCTAAAGTCAGAAGAACAGCGGCATTTTTTGCCTTTATCGCTGTTATGACCGTTATAGTTTCGTCCCAGAATTTCTTTTTCCAGAGCATAGTTGAAAACGGAATAAGCAAACGTGATATTGTTGCGATGAAAACAATAAGCGTGGTTGACGTTAAACGCACGGAACAGCACCGTAAAGAAGCGGCGCAGCGGGTTGAAGCTACGCTTGTTCCGGCGGAAGATGATTTTATCAAAACAAATTTGCGCACTCTGCAAAGCTCAATCGTGCAAATCAGGAAGAAAAACGTTAGTGATAAAGTAAAAGAAGAAGAACTGGGCATTCTTTTTGACCTGTCAAGCTCGTATCAAAAGACTTTTATAATTGATTTTTTGCTAAAAACTGATGAGGGCAGTCTCCGCGAGGCTTTTGAAAAATCGGATTTAACGCTGAACGCTGTTCTCAGCAACGGAATTACCGAAAAAGATTACGAGAAAGAGAACATAGATAAACTTATTGTTGCAAATATGGTATCAAATGTTTCCAAACGTCAGGTTTCTACAATTAGGGCGCTTTTGGAACAGGTTATTGTACCGAACCTTGTTGTTGATGATTTTGCGACCGAGATTGCACGGAAAAATGCACAAAATTCCGTAAAGCCTTATGAAGTGGTGTTTCAAAAAGGAGACAAAATACTGTTTGAAGGCGAGCCTGTTACGCGGCTTAAGCTTGACGCGCTGCGTCAGGCAGGCTACAACGTTTATGAACTGAATGTATCCGGTTTACTGGCTATTGCGTCATTAATTACAATTGCTTCTTTGCTATTCCTTTTCTATATGAAATTTTTTGAAAAAAAATATTTTGAACCGAATTACTTAATGATATGCGCAGCGCTTTCAATGGCAGTGGCATTTATAGCGGTTCTTCTGCCGACGGGGTTTTCACCCTATGTGCTTCCGTTTCCGGCGTATATAATGATTATTGCAATATTTACAAACCCCCGTGTTGCTTTAGCCGGAGCGGTCCTGCTTCTGCTTGTTATGTCGCTGGTCTTCCAGTATGACGTCCCGTTTACGGTAACGTTTATGCTGTTAAGTTACGCGGCGGCGGCGGCAGTTTCGCAGATAAGGTTTTCAAGGCGGTTTGACCTTATTAAAACAGGATTTTATATAGCTGCCGGAGGTTTTCTGATTGTTTTGAGCATATTCCTGATTGAAAAATTTCTTATTGATATAAGCGGATTTTTGCTTTTTAAAAACGGCATTTTTGTTTTTGTAAACGGTATTTTAAGTTCAATAATCGTACTGGGTATTCTGCCTTTGCTGGAGAGTGTTTTTAAGATTATAACGCCTTACGGGCTGGCGGAACTTGCCGACCATAACCAGCCGCTGTTAAAGCGTTTGCAGTTTGAAGCTCCCGGAACGTATCACCACAGCCTTATGGTGTCAAATCTTGCGGAAATCGCTGCGGAAGCCGTCGGCGCTGACCCTATTCTGGCGCGTGTCGGTGCGTTCTACCATGATATAGGCAAATTGAAACGCCCGTTGTTTTTTGTGGAAAACCAGTCATATTTCGGGATTGAAAATCCCCACCAAAAATTAAATCCGAGAGTAAGCAAAATGGTTATTACCGCCCACCCGAAAGACGGAGCAGAGATTGCAAAAGAATACGGTATTCCCTCTGTTATAGTTAACTTAATTCTCCAGCATCATGGCGAAAGTCTGGCAAGTTATTTCTACAATCAGGCTGTTCAGGAGGAAGGCGCGGATAATGTTAAGGAAGAGCAGTTCCGCTACACCGGGCCTAAGCCCGGCACTAAGGAAGCGGCAATACTAATGATTGCCGATGCTGTTGAATCCGCTGTCCGGGCTATGAAAAGTCCCACTCCCGAAGAAATTGAAAATATGATTGATAAAATTATTGTGGAAAGACTGAATGATGCGCAGCTTGCCGACAGTCCGCTGACGCTTAAAGATTTAAAAACGATTGCAGCGGCTTTTTCCCGGATACTGCGCGGCATGCAGCATAACAGAATTAAATATCAGGAGAGCCTTGATGAGGAAATTAAAAAAGCTAAAATAAATCTTCCCGCAAAAATCTTTGATGAAGATTTGGAAAATAAAATCAAACAGCTTGAGGGCAAAAAGGATGATGCCGGTGAAGCTTAATATTTTCAGCGAAAATATTTATAACGGTTGGGATATAGACGAGCGGAAATACTTAAATATTGCAAAAAAACTCCTGAAATATTACCTTTCAAACGTCCGTGAAAAATCCTGTCTTGCCCTGTATTTTTCGGAACAGAAATTGCCTGTTGGTGCAAAAGAACGGGTGAACACGTTATCTTTTGATATTCTCTACTGCGGCAGTGATAAGACGCATGAAATTAACCGCGAATACAGACAAAAGGATTATCCGGCGGATATTATAACTTTTGCGATTTTTGCGGATTCAGAGGATAAATTTGTTTTCGACGGGGAGATTAATCTCGGAGAAATAATTATAGCGCTTGATAAAGTTGAAAATGAAGCCCTTAAAAAAAACACAAACCCCGACAGTGAACTGGTTTTCCTGCTTGCTCACGGGATTTTACACCTGCTGGGATTTGACCACCAAACCGAAGCGGAGTATAATTTTATTGTAGAGCTTCAGAACGAGGCTGTAAAAAATTTAGGGGAATTATATGAGTAAATTTAAATGTCAGGGATTTGGCAGCACTTTCAAAAATGCCAGAAAAGGAATGCGGCTTGCGTTGAAAGCCGAAGATTGCATAAAAGTACACTTTTTTGCTGCGCTGCTGGCGATTGTTTTGGGCATAGCGCTGAATTTCAGCGCTATAAAACTTTGCGTGCTTTTGTTAACAATAGGGCTTGTTATTATTACGGAAATGTTGAATTCCGCAATAGAATTCTCTCTGGACGCGGTTTTCAAAAACAAGTATTCCCAAATGGTCGGAATGGCAAAGGATATTTCCGCCGGCGCAGTACTGGTTGCCACACTGATTGCCGTGTCAATCGGGATTATCATGTTTGTTCCGGCGCTGATATGCCTGTTTAGATAGTTTTTAGTTGAAGGGTTGAAAGGTTGAATAAATCCCGGGTAGAGCCCGGTGTTTCGGGTGCCACGCTATGCCTGCTCTTCTGGGAGAAGGCGGCGCGTAGCGCCGGATGAGGGTTTTATTGAAAGCCAATAGCAAAATCAAACTATAACCTCCCTGTCATGCTGAACTTGTTTCAGCATCTGCCTTCTGTACGAGAGTGTTAACTTTGCATTGCTCTGTCATTGCGAGCGCAGCGAAGCAATCCAGTCAAAAACGTTGAATTTACTGGATTGCTTCGTCCTCATTTCATTCGTCCTCGCAATGACGAAGCA
>JAISCP010000019.1 GCA_031265495.1 Heliobacteriaceae bacterium
AGGGTTGAATAGTTGAAAGGTTGAATGGTTGAATGGTTGAATTACCTTCTCCCAGAGGGAGAAGGTGGGGCGTAGCGCCGGATGAGGGTTTTATAGGAATTAGTAAATAGGAATGAGGAAACAGGGAAGAGGAGCTCGCGTCATTCTGAGCATGACAGGATGGTTATGGTATATTTTTACTAATCCTATTCACCTAATCACTTAGTCACCTATTCACTCCTATTCACTATTTACTAACCCCTATTTACTAAATAACTATGTTATAATTAATTCTATGAGGAAATTTTTCGGCTATCTGATGTTAATTTTAATAGCTGTCAGCATGCTTTACCCGTTTTTTGCAATGGTGTACTTATCATTCATCCCGAATGGAGAAATCTTTTCGCAAAATCCGCTGCATACTAATTTAACGCTTGATAATTACAAAAGTGTTTTTGGTCAAATCCCTTTGAGTATTTATTTTTTAAACAGCCTTATTGTTGCATCGGTTTCTACATTCGGGCAGGTAATTATTGCTGCGCTTGCGGGTTACGCATTTGCGCGGCTGGATTTCAGGTATAAGAACCCTTTATTTTTGCTTATATTGATAACCATGCTTGTTCCGCCGCAGGTGAATATAATTCCGCTGTTTTTTTTAATGCGTGAACTTCATCTGATTGATACATATCAGGCAATGATTTTACCGGCATTGTTCGGCGGGTTCGGGGTATTTTTTATGCGCCAGTATTTTTTAAGACTTCCTAAGGATTTGGAGGATTCTGCGCGGATAGACGGCTGTAATTTATTTCAGACTTTTTTCAAAATAGCGTTCCCGCTGGCGCTTCCGGCTGTTGCAGCTCTGGCGGTTTTTACATTTGTTTCTGTGTGGAACAGCTTTATGTGGCCTTTAATTGTAACCAATTCGGAAAATATGCGTACACTTCCGGTGGGATTAGCTGTTTATAAAGGCAGTTTCAGGGAAATCACGCTCTGGGGCGAATTGCTTGCCTGTTCTGTAATTTGTACGATACCCGCAGCCGGCGTTTTTCTGCTGGGTAAAAAATATTTTATAACAGACCTTATGCAAGGCGCAGTAAAAGAATAATATTCTTAAATAGGTTATTAAGTGACTAAGTGAATAGGTGAATAAGAGGTATAGCTAAATTGGTTGAATAGTTGAATGGTTGAAAGGTTGAAAGGCTGAACTACCCTCCCCTTGAGGGAGGGTCGAAATCTCTGATTTCGGGGTGGGGTAATTAAAGAAGACTGGAGGTATAGAGGTATGGCTAAATTAGTAAATAGTAAACAGGAAAGAGGGAACAGCAAAGGATAGCCCGCCTTAACCTTCCTGTCACCCTGAACTCGTTTCAGGGTCTGCCTTCTGCACGGGCAAGTAAATCTTAAAGGTATTGAATATTTTACCGGTGGTCAGATCCTGAAACAAGTTCAGGATGACAGAGAGGGAAAAGGACAGGCTGCACCCATAACACGTGTTCTATCCAAGATTTATTCGGTTCTGCGCCCCCTCACCTGAATTTCTAAACTCGCCTGCGGCTCATTAAGAAATTCATCCTCTCCCGCAGGGAGAGGCTTTGGATGTGCGAGTTCAGCATGACGTGAGGGTTGTTCCCTCTTTCCTATTTACTAATTTTAGCTATCCCTCAATACCTCTTAATCACCTAATCACTTATTCACTTAATCACCCCATTTGTTAACAAAACTACACAAAGCCTTCAAGTGTAACCGATTGTAAAATTTTCTTAAAAAAGGGTTGCAAAAAAGTGATTATGCGGTCTGTCCTATCCTGTCCTGTTCTATCCTATTCTGCATTCAATGAAGAAAAACAACATTTGTGCCGAAAAAGCATATAAGAGGTGAAGAAAGACACCGAAAAGGGAAATCACCAATGGGCTTATCAGCACAACAATGCAGATTACTAACAATAACCGGACGGAAATCAGATTGTGAATTTCGTTCAATGTCTTTATCCCATGAAAAAATAGCGTTAGCGCGCAACATGACTGACGTCTCAAACGAATATCAAAATTCATTGAACCACACGAAGTTAATATATGATTACTACGGCAAGGGCGACCAGACAACCTCTTTGTCTTACAATATTCTGATGACCCCCAGCGCTTTAAATGATTATCACCCTGTAACGCTAACGGACGCGAAAGGCAGAGTAATTCTTGACCGAAAATACGCAAATGCCGCTCGTGCAGCAGGTATTCCACAGGAAGGCATAAACGGCCTTCCGTCGGATGTAATGCGGAACCGGTTTTTAGATGAACTGTGTAATCAAGGTATAATAAGCCTTGCCCAAAACGAAGCATATAAGGAAGTCCCGTATTATCAGCTTGCCGGCGTAGGCGGCACGGGCGTAATGACCGAAGTAGTCGATACAGTTGATTACAACGGATTGCTGGACTATGTATCTTCAAATTGCACCGGTATGTTTGATACGGCAGAGATTGCTATTATGGCAGAGGGTGATTTCGTTTATACTAATCTGACAAAAGGCGGTGCAAGTGAAATAGTTACTCTTTCTAAATTGTTGTCCGCTAACACTAACGATCAAATAACCATTGTTAATTGGTCTACTGACAATGAAAATAATCATACGACGGAGAAGATGTGGTCTGAGACTAACTATAGGCAAGAATCAGTAGATGAATTACAAACAAATTTTAACAACTCAACATTTTTAGATTGGTTAGAGGGTGAATTCGCAACAGTGCTGGATACCGGTGATTCATTCTCTCAAAATGCATTAAGTTATGCAAAAATGAAATTACAAGAGATTTTAAGTGCGGAAAACACTACTTATTCAAGATATGGAGATGCCGGAGGCGATGCTCGTGAGAGCATAAGTTTAAGAGCTGCACAAGATGGTATGACACGAGTAGGTTTTACCGCAATGGTTCCATATATGAGCGGGTGGGACTTTCTTAACTCTAATGATATATCTATTGTGGCAGGCACTGTAAACCTGAATAACCTTGCACAAACATTTCTAACCTATTTCGCCCAATTTGCTAACGGTTTAGGCAGCGAAGGTAATTATTCAGATATTACGAAAGATTTAGTGAGTCCTCAATACTTATCTAAAGAAAACGCAAAACAGCCGTACACTGTCCTTGTCGGCAGGCAGTATTCAGACGAAACAGCGAAGATAGCGGCGTTCTACGACATGATATTTAACCAGCTATGCACCAAAGGCTGGACAGAAAACCCTGAAATCGTAGATAACCAATACCTTCAAGACATGCTTCAGGGGGGCGCGGCGTTTGTCAGCAGACTTAAAGACGACGGCATGTACTATCAGGGGAATTACTCAACCGATATATACATAAAAGAAATAGCGGATGATGCGGCCATAGCCAAAGCGGAAGCCAAATACAACAGCGAAAAGTCGAAACTAAACCAAAAAGAACAAATACTTGACCTTAAAATGAAGAACTTAGACACGGAAATATCGGCGTTAAACACGGAATACGACACAATCAAATCAACAATATCTAAAAACATCGAGAAGTCCTTCAAGCGTTATAGCGCGTAAGCAGGCAATTCAGAGGTATAGAGGTCCGGAGGGATAGCTAAAATTAGTTGAAAGGTTGAATGGTTTACAAAGCGAACAGGCGAAGAATGAGCCTTGTGAGCCTGTATCTCGAGCGTAGCGAGGTTGAACGGTTTAATCCCTTCTCCCTCTGGGAGAGGGTGTTAACTTTTTATTGCTTTGTCATTGCGAGGACGAATGTAATGAGGACGAAGCAATCCAGTCAAAACCGTTGACTTTACTGGATTGCCGCGTCGGGCTTACGCCCTCCTCGCAATGACGGAGCGGTTATGGTGTGATTTGCCATGTGCAGACCCTGAAACGAGTTCAGGGTGACAGGGAGGCTGTTCAGGGAACGGCATAAACCCAACTTAACTGCCCCCTCACCCCAAACACTAAACTCAACCTTTGGTTTCGCTAAGTGTTTGCGCCCTCTCCCGTATGGAGAGGGGCAGGCTGAGCCTGCACGACAAACAAGGCGAGCTATGC
>JAISCP010000027.1 GCA_031265495.1 Heliobacteriaceae bacterium
TTTTTACTAATAATTATGAGTATGAGAGATTACGGACGAAAACGCCGGAAAAACCCGAACCAATTCGCATTCCGGATAACCTCGTGATTTTAACGGGACAGTTGTGGAACTTGTTTCAGCATGACAGGGAGGTTATGGCGGGTTTTTAGCCAGCAATGACAAAGCAATAGGAAGTTAGCACTCTCGGCACAACAATGGTCTCTTATTTACTTAAATTCCGCATAAGCCCGTATTGTCTTCCTGACGGGGCTTTCTTTGCGCCGGTCGGTTTTGTAATTAATAGCTTCCCGCTTAAAATTTTTGTACATTTCAAGCTCACGCTGCGTTATGTTACGTTTATAATACGGTTCGTCCAAAGCTTTCGCCGACCTTATTCCGATGAATATAATCCCGAAAAACAAAGAAGCGCAAACTAATTTCGCAAATATACCGTTTAAATCAACAGCTGCCGGCGCAGCGGCAGGGGTTTCAACAGTTACATGAGCGCCTGAAATTCCGGGCGCTTGAATGTGTATGTTAACGCTGTTGCTGCCGCCTTCGACTACAAAGCTTTGAACATCCTTAACATCTTTATATAAAGCGCTCAGGCTGTCTGACGCAGTAATTCCTTTTAAATGCAAAGTAATCTTATCGCTGCTTTGAACGGATTTTTTCACTTTGACGCTGTAATCCGGACGTAAAACAACTTCATACGCGCCTCCGGTCTTGTTAATAACTACCGAATTCAAGAAGTTATCCGAAGCATACGCGGATATTCCGGTAAACGCCAGTATTATTAAGATTTTTACTAATACTTTTCTCATATATCCCATAACAGAATAACTTTTTTCCCGCTGATTATCATCATCCGACAGATTTATATAGTTATCAGTCAAAAGAGTGAAAAAGTGACGGTAATTTTGTATATTATTACCTGAATTTTTTATAATTAACGAAAACTTCACAAAGACTTTATTTTTAAACACGTTTAGGTTACTTTTATAAAGTTGTCAAAAGGAGATTAAAATGTATAACGCAGCAATAATCGGCGCCGGTCCTGCGGGGATTTTCGCGGCTCTGGAAATAACAAAACTAAGACCGGACTGGAAAGTGGTTTTAATAGAAAAAGGTCATAAAATAGAAAAAAGGAAATGTTTTTTGCGTGAAGGTTATGACAAATGTCCCCGTTGCAGAAAATGCGGACTTTTGTGCGGCTGGGGCGGAGCCGGCGCTTTTTCCGACGGCAAGCTCACTCTTACACCGGATGTTGGAGGGAATCTTGTTGACTACATGAGCCGCGAAAAAGTTAAAGAATTAATTGAGTATTCAGACAAATTATATCTTGATTTCGGGGCAACGGATGAAGTTTTCGGCACGGATATGAAGGTCTTCCGTGAAATTGAACGTCAGGCGTCGCTGGCTGAGCTAAAGCTGGTTCACTCGCCGGTAAGACACCTCGGAACAGAAAGAAGTCTGGATGTTTTGAAAAATATGCAGGATTATTTGGACAAAAAAATTACCATCCTGAATAATGTTGCTGCCAAAACTCTTATTGTTGAGGCAGGGCAGGTAAAAGGAATTGTTCTTGATAACGGTGAAACAATCTGCGCGGAATATACAATTATCGCGCCGGGCAGGGAGGGCGCAGACTGGCTTACACAGGAATTCGCAAAGAACAAAATAGGGATGGTCAACAATGCGGTTGATATAGGGGTTCGGGTAGAGCTTCCGGCGTCAGTGTTTGAGCCGATTACCTCTAAGCTTTATGAATCAAAACTTGTATATTATTCTCCTACATTCGGGGACGAAGTGCGGACTTTCTGTATGAACCCCAACGGTGAAGTAGTTCAGGAAAATTACAACGGAATTTCAACGGTCAACGGGCACAGTTACGCTGAAAAAACCACCCAAAACACAAACTTTGCGCTTTTGGTAAGCAAAAAATTTACAGAGCCGTTCAAAGAACCCATTCAGTACGGACAGCATATAGCAAGACTTGCAAACATGCTCGGCGGCGGAATTTTAGTGCAAAGATTCGGCGATCTGCTTGAAGGACGGCGCTCAACGCCGGAAAGAATTAATTCAAGCACTATAAAACCGACTTTGACCTGCGCAACACCGGGCGATTTAAGTCTGGTAATTCCCTACCGCCAAATGCTCAGCATCATTGAAATGCTTTACGCTCTTGATAAAATCGCGCCCGGAACAGCTTCCCGATATACTCTGCTTTACGGAATTGAGGTTAAATTCTATTCTGCACGGGTAAAATTAACAAACGAGCTTGAAACGGAGGGCGTTAAAAATTTATTCACAACAGGCGACGGCGCCGGGGTTACAAGAGGCCTGATACAAGCGTCCGCTTCGGGGGTTCATGTTGCAAGAACCATCTGCGCAAGATAGCGCCTGCAATAACTGTATAGGTTAAGTAAATCGGTGACAAAAATTGTTACAATTTCTTAGATAGTTCATTATTTAACTCCGCAGGTTTCTTGCCGTTTATTCCCTGATGGGGATGATACTCATTGTAGTATGACGAATCAATGAGAATGTAACACTGCCCTCAAGGGGAGGGTAATTCAAACCTATTCGCTTATTCGCCTATTCGCCGGGAACAGTTACGTTAACTTTTGTAACAAAACAAAAAAACATGCAAAAAATATAGCAATTATATATAAAAAAAATTCTTTATATATATAACACGAGGAAAGCTTAAACTCGAGGAATCAAACAAAGGTTTAATGCACACTACACTTCACACTATTACGAGGAATGTTAAGACCATTCCTTTTTTTTGCGTTTGAAGCGCAGCCCGATACATAACTGAAAGAAGGAATAATTGAATATTAGTACATGTTGAGTAATTAGGGCGTGTTTACACTAATTATAAAAATGTCATGCTGAACCCCTGTCATCCTGAACTTGTTTCCAGAACTGTCCCGTAAAAATCCTTTGAACTTCAATGTCTCTCCGTCATGCTGAAATCTATCGTATCAGCGTCATTCCGGGCTTGGAATCTATCTATTTCAATTAAACTGATAGACCCTGAATCAAGTTCAGGGTGACGTGGAGGTTATTGAATGTTTTTTACTAATAATTATGAGTATGAGAGATTACGGACGAAAACGCCGGAAAAACCCGAACCAATTCGCATTCCGGATAACCTCATAATTTTAACGGGACAGTTGTGGAACTTGTTTCAGGATCTGGCCACCGGTAAAAATATTCAATACCTTTAAGCTTTACTTCCCCGTATAAAAGGCAGATGCTGAAATAGCGGATTTTCGCAAGAGTGGAGGGCAAAGCCCGAAACTCGTCTCAGTGAGCAGAACCACGCTTTTGCGAACTGCGAATAATCCAAGACACATTCAGCATGACAGGGAGGTTATGGCGGGGTTTTATTGATAACGTCATTGCGAGAAGCTTGCACAGCAAGCGACGAAGCAATCCAGTCAAAATCGTTGAATTTACTGGATTGCCGCGTCGGGCTGACGCCCTCCTCGCAATGACGGGACGGCTATCGTTTGATCTGCCATGTGTCAGATCCTGAAACACCGGAGGTCAATCCGGTCGTTCAGGATGACGTGGAGATGCCAAAGGGATAAGAGAAAAAGTTCTTGTTCATAATTTACTTTCCAGATTTTCTATAACTTTCTCAACAGTTGCATTATAAATAATCTCATCTCCAACCAGAGCATGGGGCGGCTTGTTGTTTTCTCTCCAGCACTGTCCCAGACAGGCGGCCGTTAAAACATCCGCTTTACAGCCAAATCTCCGGCGAATAATACTAAATAATTTCATAAGCCGGGAAGCGCCCATCAAGCAGCAGCTTGTGCCGTTGCAAATCCGCACTTCAATTTTGGGTGGGTTGTTCATTTTCATACCTTTCGTTTACTTCTCCTGTCATCTGCTAAATGTACTGTACTGTTACTTTCTTTATATATTTTTCTTCCAGTAATTTAGATATTTTTTTTATTATATTTTTCCGAATTTCAATTTCTACGGGCAGGCCCGGGTCGTAATGCGCCTGATTTAATTTTGCGCCAACCATAAAATTTATACAATCACTTTCAAGAAAAAACTTTACAAGCTGCCCTGCCGCATTATCATTTATAACAGGCTCGGGAGCGTCCAGATATTCGCACGCACGCGTAAGAGTTAAAATCCCTTCCGTAACCAGATTAACTCCTTCCATCTGCGATACAAACGGAAGATTATCCGAACTTAAGGGAATTTGATTTTCTATCGGAATATTTAATTCCCGTGAAAGAATATTTGCAGTGGCGCCGCCGCAAATTGCCTTTTTCCCGCTGAAGTTTTTAAACAAATCAGCATAAATTTTATCATTTTCGGCATGAAACGGCGGGCCTGTAAAAATCAAAGATTCTCTGGGTTCGCGGCAGTAGATAGAAACCGCAGAAATATCGTCTTTAGCTTTTTTGTCCGCTTCGGTATACTGCGCACAGCGCACAATATACTTTGACAGGCTGCGGCTTGAAATATCCGGTTTAGTTTTCAGTTTGTTCATTATCAAATCAATCAGGCCTTCCCGCCGCAAACCAAGCTTTAGAACGCCGAGTCCGGATTGGGTTACGCCGTCCGAACAGAAGATTAACCTGTCGCCCGGTTCAAGTTTTATATTGTAAATACGCATACAGCGGTCAGGGAAGGTTGTAGACGCAATTATTTTGCACTCCGGTTCCAAAACTTCCCCGTTTCTTATCCGGATAAACTGCGGATTGCCTTCTTCAACAATCCGGGCTGTGCCGTCGCTGCTGCAGTCGATTGCGGAAAATGTCGAGTAGCTTATTTTTCTGACCTGACAAACCGGCAGGGAATTCATTATAATCTCACAGGCTTTTTGAATATTTGAACCTGCTTCAAGAAACTTCAAAAGCATTGCAGCGGTCATGCAGGATAATATATTTGCCTTAATCCCGCTCCCGAGTCCGTCTGATAACACGGCAATAAGCCTTCCCTGCGTTCTTTTCGACAGAAAGCAGTCCCCGTAAGCATTTTGATTATATTTTTTTTGCTGAGCGCAGTCAATATCAATAAACATTAATCCTAAAAATTCCTCTTAATTATATTCTCCGTTATCTTGAGCGGAGGAGTCGTAACCTTCCGCGATAGAATTCAGAAGAAGCTCCGTTTCCACCATGTGTTCACCGAGCAGGTGTGCAATATTCTGCACTGTCGCAACATTTTTGGTAATTACGTCTTTTGCTTTCCGGGCAATTTTTTCCCTGCTCATTTCGGAACGGGTTACGTCAGTTATAATCGCCCCGACAATTTCGTTCGGCTCAATGGTAAACGCCGTAATATCATATAACCTGTCTTCAACGGGGAAACGCTCCTTGTGAATGTCTTTACCGGATGTTAAAGCCTGCCTGAATATATCTGAAAAGGTTATTACCCTCTCAAGCGCGGCTCCGGCCAGACCGTCCTGACGCGCTGCAAAAATTTCGTACATGTCTGCGCAAAACATTCTCATAAACGCATCGTTTGCTTCAACAATTTTTAAATCATCATCGGCCATTACAACCGCTGAAGGCATGCATCTAAGCATTGCGGCAGCTTTTTTCATAGCTGTTTTTCTCATATAAGATACGCACATAGAAGGCTCGGCTTCCCCTGAAAGCAGCGCGCCGGCCAGATCGCGGCAGGTCGGATAACCGCACCCGCCGCAGTTAAGTTCGTCTTCTTCGTTGTGTTTTCCGATTTTTTTCATTGCCCGGAGAATCTCGTTTAAAGAATAAACTTTGCTTTCCACCGGATTAGATTTATAAGTTTCCTCAACAACAACAGCAGCAGTTTGCGGTATTTTCTCTCTTGTTTTAACCTTTGCCAGAATATCGGAAGTTATGTTTATACCGGCTTTCTTTGAGGCAATACACGGGCCGTTTGCGCAGCCTCCGCTGCAGGCAAGCGCTTCTATAAATATCTTTTTATTTATTCTCTCAGGATTAAAACCTTTTAAAGCCGTTTCAAACATGGGTAAAGAGCTGATATTAACCAACTGAACATCCTCGTCAATTCCCGCCTGTTTAATAGTGTCGTTCATTCCGCCTTCAACCGGGTACAAAGCGCCCTCGTAAGCGCTTTCAGGAACAAATTTATCCTCTGAGTTCGTTTCAATTTCCGATATATTAATAAATTCTTCCTTAATCCAGTAGTTTAATTCTTCAAAAGTTAAAGCCGCGTAAATTAATTCGGGATGTTTTTCCGACTCGTTTTTCTTGCCTATACACGGCCCGATGAACACTATTGAAATATCTTCTCCGTATATTTCTTTAAGCATTTTAGCATGAGTCAGGGCGGGAGAAGCAACAGGAACAATATTCGCGGTAAATTCCGGGTTATACATACGCACATAATCGACAGCCACAGGACATGCGCTTGAAATATACAGACCTTTTTCTCCGTTTCTGAGTATTTCAGCGGTACTGATTGATACTTCCTGCGCGCCCAGAGCGGTTTCACTCACCGCAGTGAAACCCAATTTCCGCAGCAGCGCCGTCATGAACGCAGGCGTGTAATCAAAGACGCCCGCCCAGCTCGGCGCAAGAGAAACGTAAACGGGTTTTTGCGTTTTAATTAATGTTTTTACTTTTTCAATGTCATACCTCACACGCTTTGCATTGGCAGGACATGCCGTAACGCAGGAGCCGCAGGAAATACATTTTTCGCTCAAAACCGATGCATGCCCGTCTTTTATTTTAATTGCTTTGACATGGCACTCTCTGATACAGCGGTAACAGTCATGGCATTCATTATCCAGAGTATAAACGGGAAACAGTTCATTCATCGTTCAATTTCTCCGGTATCTTCCTTAATTCCTCTTGTGTAACATTGTGGTATTCAACACCGTTTATTACAATATTAGGCCCTTTTGTGCAATTGTTTCCGCAGCGCAGACCGCATAGTTCAATATCAGCGTTATTTTCCTTAATATAGTCTTCAATAAGACGCAGATTATCTATATTGCCTCTGGCAAAACAAGAACTTCCCATACATATTTTAATCTCCTTTTTCATAATACTTCTCAAGAGTTCCTGTTAACTGTAAACTGGAGAAAATTCCCTATCAGGTTCTCATTCCAAACCTGAACCTCAGGAGGAACTTCCAAAATACAAGATGAAAAATTCCATATATATTTTATGCCGGACTCTATGAGTAAATCCGCAACCTCTTGTGCGAAACTTCCCGGTACGGTTAAAACAGCTATACTTACATTCAGCCTTTCGGTCAAATCAGGAAGTTTGGATATATGAAATACCTGCTTATTGTTGGTTGCCAGACCAACCTTCAGCGGGTCGTTGTCGAATAAAGCAAGAATTTCCAGTCCGTAAGGCGCAAAATTATCGTACTTTGCAAGTGCAAGTCCTAAATTCCCCGCTCCCACAATAAACGCTTCTTTTGTATTCTCAAACCCCAAAGTCTTTTCTATGGATTTTTTAAGCTCCTTTACAGAATAGCCGACTTTACAAATGCCTGCATTATTTAACAGTTTTATATCTTTTCTTACCTGAGAAGCATCTACTTTTAATAATCCTGCAATTTGCGGACTGGTTATGTTTTCAATGCCTTTCCCGATATATCCGGTTAAGATACTGTGATAAAGAGTTAACCTGTTAATTACTTTGTCAGACAGCGCTGTTTTCACCCTACACTTCTCCGTTGTAAGCCTTAATGAATAATTCTCTAATCTCATCCATTAACGGGTAAGCGGGGTTTGCTCCGGTACACTGGTCGTCAAAAGCCAGCTCTACAAGTTCGTCCAGTTTTGCATGGAAGTCCTGTTCGGAAACTCCGGCGTCTCTTATGGAAAGCGGGATTTGAACATCTTTTTTAAGCTGTGTTATTGCATTAATCAATAAATTTACTTTTTCATCGTCATTGCCGCCGCCCAGACCAAGTTCGTCCGCAATCTGCCCGTATTTGGCTTTGGCGTTAGGGAACTTGTACTGAGGGAAGACGCCCTGTTTTTTCGGGCAGTCCGTTGCGTTGTAACGGATTACCTGATTGATTAGCAGCGCATTTGCAACGCCGTGCGGAATATTGAACGCCGCTCCCAGTTTGTGCGCCATAGAGTGGCAAACTCCTAAAAATGAATTAGCAAAAGCCATGCCCGCCAGAGTTGACGCATAATGAATTTTTTCTCTTGCAACAGGGTCATTGCCCGCATAAGAACGCGGTAAATATCTGAATATCAGCTTAACCGCCTCCAGCGCAGGAGAATTTGTGAAGTTTGTAGCCAGAACCGATACGTAAGCCTCAACCGCATGGGTTAAAGCGTCAATCCCCGATGCCGCACATAAGCCCTTTGGCATGGAATCAACAAAGTTCGGGTCAATAATCGCCATATTAGGCGTTAAAGCATAATCCGCTATCGGATATTTAATATGGGTTTTGTCATCGGTAATTACCGCAAACGGCGTTACTTCGGAACCCGTGCCCGAAGTTGTGGGAATTGCAATTAACTGCGCTTTTTTACCCAGTTCGGGAATTTCACAAATCCTTTTTCTGATGTCCATAAACCGCATTGCAATATCTTCAAAATCAGTATCAGACTGCTCGTACATTAACCAGATTATTTTTGCGGCGTCAATAGGAGAGCCTCCGCCAAATGCAATTATTACATCAGGCTCGTATGTTTTAATCATTGCAAGCGCCTCGTTCACCGTAGCAATAGTCGGGTCGGGCTTAACATCAAAAAATATTTGGTAATCAATCCCTATTTCTTCCAGAACATTTGTTATCGTATAAACAGAACCGGAATCAAACAAATATCTGTCCGTTACAATAAATGCACGCTTTTTGCCCTGCAATTCACGCAAAGCAAGGTCAGCAGCTCCTCTTTTAAAATAAATCTTCGGCGGAACCCTGAACCACAGCATGTTCTCACGTCTTTGCGCAACGGTTTTATAGTTTAACAAGTGTTTTACACCAACATTTTCACTCACGGCATTACCTCCCCAAGAACCGCAGCCAAGCGTCAACGACGGTTCTAATTTAAAATTGTACAAATCACCGATAGCCCCATGAGACGACGGCGAGTTAATCAAAATACGTCCTGTATGAAGTCTGTTTGCAAAGATATTTACCCGGTCTTCCGACTCGGTGTAAAGCACGGAAGTGTGTCCCGCGCCGCCAAGTTCCACAAGACGGTAAGACTTCTCAACCGCGTCCTCAAAGTTCTCCGCTTTATAAATTGCAATTACAGGCGATAATTTTTCTTGTGCGAATTCTTCTTCAATACTTATATCTTCAACTTCACCGGCAAGAATTTTCGTATCCGCCGGCACTGTAATCCCTGCCAGTTCGGCTATTTTACACGCAGGCTGCCCGACAATCGCCGCGTTTAACCTGCCGTCAACAATTATTGTCTTCGCTGTTTTTTCTTTTTCCCGCGCGTTTAAAATATATGCGCCGCGAAGCTTTAATTCTTCTATAACTTTGTCATAGACATCCCGTATAATTATTATTGACTGTTCGGACGCGCAAATCACGCCGTTATCAAAAGTTTTTGACATTAAAATGGAAGAAACCGCCATTTTAATATCCGCTGTTTCGTCGATAATTGAGGGGGTATTTCCCGCTCCTACGCCTAGAGCGGGCTTGCCGGAAGAATACGCGGCTTTAACCATGCCCGGCCCGCCTGTGGCAAGGATTGTTGCAACATCTTTGTGCGTCATAACCATATTGGTCAATTCCAGTGACGGAGCATCAATCCAGCCTATAATATCTTCCGGAGCGCCGGCTTCAACCGCAGCTTTCAGGACAATTTCAGCCGCCGCAATTGTAGAGTTTTTGGCTCTGGGGTGCGGAGAGAAAATTATTCCGTTTCTTGTTTTCAAAGAGATTAACGACTTGAAAATCGCTGTTGAAGTGGGGTTTGTGGTGGGTACAACGCCCGCGATAACCCCTAAAGGCTCCGCAACAATCTTAATCCCGTTTACTTTGTCTTCTTCGATTATGCCGCAGGTTTTTGCGGATTTATGCTTATTATAAATATATTCGGAAGCAAAATGGTTTTTAATAACTTTGTCTTCGACAACTCCCATTCCGGTTTCTTCCACCGCCATTTTAGCCAGCGGAATCCGGGCTGTGTTAGCGGCAATGGCTGCAGCCTTAAAAATTTTATCAACCTGTTCCTGAGTAAATCCCGCGTAAATTTCCTGTGCTTTTTTTACACGCCGGATTAATGCTTCAAGGGCTTCGGGGGTATCGACTTTTTCAATTTTCTTTTCTTTTATTTCGGGCATGGTCTGTCTCCTTTTTTGGGGTAATAATATCGTGATTTATTTCTCTATTTATATTATAAACCCAATAAGTTGTTTTGTCAACACTTGTTGTATTAGTAAATAGTAAACAGGGGTTAGTGACCGGCTGAATAGGAGGTATAGAGGCTGGAGGTATGGCTTTTTAGTTGAAAGGTTGAATGGTTGAATAGTTGAACGGTTTACCCTCCCCTTGAGGGCAGTGTTAGCTTCTCATTTATTCGTCATTGCGAGGACGAATGTAATGAGGACGAAGCAATCCAGTAAATTCAACGTTTTTGACTGGATTGCTTCGCTGCGCTCGCAATGACATATCAATGAAAAATTGACACTCTCCCCCTTGAGGGAGGGTAGCTCAGCCTTTCAACCGTTCAACCTTTCAACTAAAAAGCTATCCCTCAAGCCCTCTATACCTCTAATCACTATTTAAAAATATATAGTGCAAATAATCACAATATCTCCCAGCTTTGGGAAAACTCCTTGTCCTTAAACAAAGCCGCAAGGCCTGTTATTTGCTTTAACCTCAAAATTTCATCACAGGACATTCCCAAATGTTTGCTGACCCATTTATCGCTCTTTCCCATTTCTATTAATTCAGCTACGATATTACTCATTAAGTCCACATTATGACTGCCGCGCGCACGGTTATGCCGTATGGTGGAGGCAATTCTGTCCGATATGGGTTTTTCTATAATCGAACACGGAAGCAGACCGTTTTCACGGTTATATATGTCATCGTGCTTTAGCATGACCGTGTAGCGGTGAAATCCGTCGACAATTTCATACACATCCTGTTCTTCA
This sequence comes from Heliobacteriaceae bacterium, assembly GCA_031265495.1. Lineage (GTDB taxonomy): Bacteria > Cyanobacteriota > Vampirovibrionia > Gastranaerophilales > Gastranaerophilaceae > UBA947. Next base: position 11,061 of record JAISCP010000027.1, read on the forward strand.
TGATAGTAAACCACTACGGGCATGGTGTACCCGTCCTGCTTTATACTGTCGTATAAAAGCTGCATTTCAGGTAATGCAACGCTGTTAGGGTTATATTCATTAGCCCTGATTTTTTCTATCGGAATCGGTCTTACATTGTATGCCGGACTTCTAAAATGACTCATCATCTCAATACTCCCGTAAGTTTTTATATTTCATCAACAAAGTTTTCATTCGTTCCCGCTGTTTTTTTGTCTGTGCAAAAGAAAGCGATTTACAAAGCTGGTCGTTTTTCAAAATACAGGTTGCCATTCTGCGCCATGTCGGGGCAAGCCTTTTTTGTTCAAACTTATTATCAAGTTTATCAGGAATTCTTTTATAAATCAAAAGATATTTATCCTTGCTGCCCCTTTTGGCGATTTTGTCCAGAAGCACCGCCTCTTTCGGAAGATTAACGCTGTCCTTCGGACTTATCGGGCATCCGGTTCTGTGCCAGTATTTTATGAATTTTATAAACCTTGACTTGTAATTACGGGCGGTTTCTTCGGGAAGCGTACCCAGCAGCAGTTTTGTGTAGCTTCTCCATGTATGGCCCGGCGGCAGTTTCACTTTTCTGTAACCCAAAATCTTTCCGCCGGCGTAAATGTTGCCGAAGTTTGCGCCGCTGACCCTGTTAAGCACTTTTGCCCAGACATCCGGTTCAATAACTTTGAACAAATTTAAACCGATTCTCTGGTCATCGCCGTACGGCTGGCATATACGCTGCGCCCCGAGCGGAACGCCGGCTTTATAGAACATGTCGTATAATTTGTTGTATTCCCAGCCGAATTTTGCGTTGCCTATCCAGACGTCCTGAACACTCCAGTCAAAAATCGGATAACAATTGTACAAATTTCCGCTTAATTTTGTAGTCCAATTTAAATTATTTAAAGAGTCTTTATTTTTTGTTGCGATTGTGCGGAACCTATTAAGGCTTTCGTCCGAGCGGATTCCTACAAGGCATGCCGTTTTGGCCCCGCCTGAATACCATTTGCCAAAAGCAGACACAAACGATTCAAATTCCATGTACTTTTCAAAAAACGGAAACTTATGGTTATATTCCGTTATACAATCAAAATTAGGGTAGCGCCTGACCCATTTATCTCTCTGCTCCGAATCCCAGCATGTCCAGAACGGTTCAAAAACGCTGACGGCATTGCGCAGATTTAACGGAAGACAGCACCAGTACGGCTCTGTTAAATCCGCATTATTATGCAGCATCATTGTAATGTATTCTATGGTCAGATTATACTGGCTTTCCAAATCTAAAAATAAAACTCCTATTTTATTTTTAATATTATTTGTACGCATATAATCAAGCACAAGATTAAGCAAAACTCCGCTGTCTTTGCCTCCGCTGAAAGACACATATATTTTTTCAAAATTATCAAAAATATATGCTATACGTTCATACGCAGCTATATATACATTTTTGTTCAAGTATTTTTTAACCATCAAACATTGGTATTATACCACAAATAAAAGTAATAGTGAATATGGGTGAATAAGCGATAAAATTAGTTGAAGGGTTGAAAGGTTAAATGCCTTCTCCCTCTGGGAGAAGGTGCCCGGAGGGCGGATGAGGGTTTTATTGATATACCATTTTACATAAACATTCAACAACCGTCACGTCATCCTGAACTTGTTTCAGGATCTGTCCACCGATAAAAATATACAATCTCTGTAAGGTTTTCTTCCCTGTAAAGATGGACAGACGCTGAAACAAAATTGAGAAGATAGTGCGATTTGCCATGTGCCAGATCCTGAAATAAATTCAGGATGACGCGGCGGTTATGGTGTGATTTGTCAGGTGCAACCCCTGAAACACCGGAGGTCAATCCTGTCGTTCAGGATGACGTGACGGTCTCTAAGCATGATGTTTTTTATATTTAATGTCGACACTACCTAAGAAATTAACTCTTTAACCTCTGCCGCTAAATTTTTAGGGTCAAGTTTAATACCCGGCCCCATTGTAGTTGCAAGGTACGCTGATTTTACGTAAGTACCTTTTGCAGTTGAAGGTTTTGCCTTTAAAACCGCGTCTGTTAAAGTTGCGAAGTTTACCAGCAGGTCTTTTGCTTCAAATTGAATTTTGCCGATAGGACAGTGGAGCATACCCTGTTTATCCGCACGAAATTCAACTTTACCCGCTTTAGCATCCTTAACCGCTCTTGCAATATCTAATGTTACGGTTCCTGTTTTAGGGTTTGGCATTAAGCCTTTAGGGCCTAATACACGGCCTATTTTGCCCAGTGCGCCCATCATATCGGGAGTTGCAATCAGAGTGTCGAATTCAAACCAGCCGCCAGATATTTTATCTATAATATCGTCTTCGCCGTAAAAGTCAGCTCCTGCTTCTTTCGCCTCAGTAACCTTTGCGCCTTTTGCAACAACGGCAACTATTACGGCTTTACCCAAGCCCGCCGGCAAAACCGTAGTTGAACGAATTTGCTGGTCTGCCTGTCTTACGTCTATTCCTAATCTCGCGTGAAACTCAACGGTTTCGTTAAACTTAGAAACTTCTTTTGAAATTTCCTGTAATTTTTTCACTGCTTCGGCAGCTGAAGACGGCTGTACAAAACCTTCCAGCAGCTCCTGCATTTTCTTTTGTTTTTTTGTTAATTTTGACATGGTTCTATCCTTTCGTGGTAATAACGGATTTTGTTAAAATCCTTCCATCTGCTAATCTTTTACGGTAACGCCCATAGCTCTGCATGAACCTTTAATCATTTTCACTGCAGCTTCTAATGTTGTTGCGTTTAAGTCTTCCATTTTGGTTTTTGCTATTTCTTCAAGCTGTGCAACGGTTATTTCGCCGACCTTATCTTTGTTCGGAACAGCGGAACCTTTTGCCAGACCTATTGCTTTTTTGATAAGAACGGGCGCCGGCGGGGATTTTGTTACGAATGAGAAACTTCTGTCCTCGTAAACATCAATTACAACCGGAATAATATATCCTGCCTGCGCTTCTGTTTTAGCATTAAATTGTTTGCAAAAATCCATAATATTCACGCCATGCTGACCCAGCGCGGGTCCCACAGGCGGGGACGGATTTGCTTTGCCCGCTTCTATTTGAAGTTTAATTTTTCCTACTATTTTCTTCTTAGGTGCCATTTTTCTTTTTACCCCAGCTTACAACTGCCTAAAAACCGCTTTTGCCGAGCCTTTTAAAACTTTTACAATTATCTTGTAAACGCTCTGTCCAGCCACTGCACTCGGAGTATTTCCGTTGAAATTTTTATATTTATTGTCGGACTTATCTCCTCGCACCTGTTTTGTTTTAGAGGTTTTCGTACTGTGTAATGCCGCCTTTCTATTTTATTTAACTATCACTTTTATTATTACCGTACTACCGGCTTTATTTAGTTTTACGCACTCAGGGTATTTTCTAAAAACTTTTTATATTGTATTTGGACTTTTCCCTTCGCACCTGTTCTGCTTTACAAATTATTTTTTTATTTAACTACTATATTTTGTTAATCTGTTTGTACTCTAACTCAACCGGAGTTTCACGGCCGAATATTGAAACGTTTGCCCGAAGTTTTGATTTATCCGGGTAAACTTCAACAATATCGCCGATAAAGTCTGCAAACGGTCCTGAAACAATTCGGACTTTATCTCCCGCTTTAACATCAAGTTCAATTTTTTGGGTTGTTGAAGTCGAACGGTTAATAATCTTTTTAATCTCACTGTCGCGTGCCGGAATAGGTTTTTTAGCCGAACCTACAAATTTGGTTACGCCGGCAGTGTGTCTTACTACATACCAGCTGTCTTCATCCATAATCATTTCAACCAGAACGTAGCCCGGAAAGATTTTTTCTTCTTTTTCCTGTTTTTTACCGCCTTTAAGCTGGGTTATTGTTTTCTGCGGAACTTCTACGCGGAAGATTTTTTCGCTCATATTCATGTATTCAATACGTTTTTCAAGGTTAACTTTCACCTTGTTTTCATGCCCGGAATACGTGTGAACAATATACCAGCGTTTATGGGATTTTTTCTCCGGCTTCTCCGCAGAAACTGCCTGTTCTTGTGCTTTTTCTTCGTTCAATTGTTCTTCCATTGATTTTTCTTTTTTCATCTTTTTTATTCGCCTCAAGTTAATGTTAGTGTTTTCCGCCTGTTATGTCATTCTGAACTTGTTTCAGAATCTCTATGTTATCCGGCTTCTGCCAGTTGCCTCGCAACTCCTTTGCTTGTTTTGTTGAACGCGCTTGTCGTACTAGTCTCTAGTTTCTAGCCCCTAGTCTCTGAGTGTTGCCTGTCTGCTTTGCTTTTTTGTTGAACGCGCTTGTCGTGCTAGTCTCTAGTTTCTGGCCCCTAGTCTCTAATGTCATTTCAGCAGCCCGAACAGTCCTTTGAATATTATATCTATTAAATAAACCGCTGTCGTGAATACAAATACAATTACAACAACAAAAAAGGTTTCGGCAATAACCTGACGCTTTTCGGGCCAGCTGACTTTCCCCCACTCGGCTCTTACACCTTTAAAATATGTTTGAATTGTATTCATGTTTTTTCCTTTTATATAAATTCGCGCCCTGAAGGACTCGAACCTCCGACATGCGGCTTTGGAGACCGCCGTTCTACCAACTGAACTAAGGACGCCGGTAACATTTTTATTTGGTTTCTTTATGCGGAGTGTGCTTCCGGCATACAGGACAGTACTTTTTTAATTCCATTCTGTCTTTGTGGTTTTTTTTGTTTTTAACTGTTGTATAGTTTCTTTCTTTGCAGTCTTCACAAGCAAGAACTACCATTCTGTCTACTCTGCCTTTAATGCCCATAGTTACCTCAAATTTTAGTGTCTGCCGCCTTTTAAGTTTTATTATTTATAAAACCTTTAAAAAAGAATGCGTCTTCAAACACATTCTTTATATATATAAATAATAAATCAAACAAAATAAATTGCAACTAAATAAATTCAGACGCTAATCTTTCGCCGTAATGCTGTTATTGCCTAAAAACAACGGTATATACCGAATTCCGGCATATACTCGGCAATTTAACAAACTTTACATAGCTATCTTATTACGAAATCTCCGGCTTTATCTTTTTGCGGGAAAGATTCCGTACGCAGTTTTTCCATATAAACCTGACCGTTTTTAACAATCTGCTGGAGCTGGGTCAAATCCCGTTCCAGATTTGTCAGAACCTGTTCGGCATAAAGCTCGGCGCCCTGACGGATTTTCAGCGCTTCATCCAAAGCGTTTGCTCTGATAGATTCGGCTTCTTCCATAGCATGCCTTTTAATTTCCTCACACTCCTGCTGAACCTGAGTTCTGATTCTTATGCCTTCGCGTTCCAGAGCCTTAATAAAGTCCGCTTCGCTCAATTTTCTTTCAGCTTCCGCCTGAGCGTCCGCAACAATTTTTTCCGCTTTGTGCTGTGCTTCCGACTGCAGTTCCTCACGGCGCAGCAGTAAAGCTTTAGCTTCCTGAACCTCCATCGGCAGAGCGCCGTAAATTCTGTCTATCAGCAGTTCAATTTCTTTCGGTTTAACCACCGCAAACTTGCCGGGAATAAGCGGAAAACTTTCATCCAGAGTCATCTCCAGCAGTTTTAATAAATCAAATACTCCGTTTTGCTGCATCAACATATACCTTTCTTATAACATTTTACATAAGCACAGATTAATTGTCAAATTATTTACGTGATTACTTATAATGCTGACTTAAATATTTATACACCGGTTCGGGTACAAACTTGGAAATGTCCCCGCCGTTAAGCAAAATTTCTTTAACCGTGCTTGAGGATATAAAGTTATATTCCGGTTTGGTAATCAGGAAGACTGTCTTAATTTTACTTGACAAAGCGCTGTTTGTCTGGGAAAGCTGCATTTCGTATTCAAAATCCGAAACCGCGCGCAGCCCTCTTATTACAACCTTTGCGCCTTTTTCCCGCGCATAATTTATGGTCAAACCTGCAAAGCTGCCGACTTCAACGTTATCTAAACCGCTTATACTTTCTTTTATAAGTTCAATACGCTCATCAACAGTCAGAAATCCGTTTTTTTCGGAGTTTTTTGCTACGGCAATAATAACTCTGTCAAAAATTTCCGCGCCTGTTTTCAAAACATCCAAATGTCCTTTTGTAATCGGGTCAAAACTTCCCGGATAAATTGCCATTTTCATAAAAAAAATTATAAATCAAAAAAATCACATAAGCAAATAAAGAGGGGATTAGGGTTGAAAGGTTGAATAGTTTACAAAGCGAACAGGCGAAGGATGAGCCTTGTGAGCCTGTATCCCGAGCGCAGTGAGGGTGAAGGGTTGAACGGTTTATCCTCCCCTTGAGGGGGCATTGTTAACTTATCATTGGTTCGTCATTGCAATGACAATCCTTTGCTGTTCCCTCTTTCCTGTTTACTATTTACTAATTTTAACCATACCTCAATACTTCCGGTCTTCTATACCTCTAACTACCCCACCCCGAAATTTGCAAAAGCAAATTTCGACCCTCCCTCAAGGGAGAGTGTTAACTTTTTATTGCTTTGTCATTGCGAGGACGAATGTAATGAGGACGAAGCAATCCAGTCAAAACCGTTGAATTTACTGGATTGCCGCGTCGGGCTT
>JAISCP010000064.1 GCA_031265495.1 Heliobacteriaceae bacterium
CCGCGGGGAGAGGGCCAAAGAGCAAAAGTTTTTACTCCGGCGGAGCAAGCTGAGCCTGCCGCGTTAGTTCGTCATTGCGAGAAGGGCGTAAGCCCGACGAAGCAATCCGGAAAATCAACAGTTTTACTGGATTGCTTCGTCGGGCTTACGCCCTCCTCGCAATGACGAAACAATGTAAAATGAACACTGCCCCCCCCTATTCGGGTCTCTGAATAGACAGCAGCAAGTCATTTGGAATTATACAGTCTTTTAATCCGTAAGTTGCGTTTATGAACAAAAATCCCACTGTTTCACCCGGCGCAACTTCAAGGCTTTCAAACGGAATACCAACATCCGCAGTCTTGCTGTATGCTGAATTTATCCCTTTATCGGACTTTAAAGCCCACAGGTTGTTGTTTAAAGCTTTGATTAAACGCGCTTTATATATCTTTCCGTCGAAAAGCGATATTTGCAATTCGTTATGAAACTTCTCTTTTATGACCGGCAGAACATTTTCGGTTTTGTGTATAACTCTGACAGGTGAAAGAGTTTGTTTCCGGCTTTGGTTTTTCATGTAAATATGCATTTGATACATGCGTTTTTTTGTTGCCGGAAGTTCCTTTACATAAGGATTAATATAAAACCTGAAATACAGGTTATTTGTGTCATAGCCAAAGCAGATTCTGTCAAAAAGCTTGTCTTCTTTGAGCACCGGGCCGTCAGGAATATCAATACATCCGGCATTCAGCCATTCATCATTTTCAATACCGGTTATTTGCTGCGTAAAGGCGTTTTTCGGATACCTTGAAGGTTTCGCAATCCCCTCGTTCAGCGAGGTTTCAAGGAATGCAGGGATATCAAGCCCGAGATAAAGATAAACATTTTTAAGATGTTCACGGAAAATATAGTCAAAAAGATTGTCTTGTCCTGAGTCGTTCGGCTCGCCGTACCACCAAAACCAGTCAGAACCTTCACAGATATATAATTCCCGCTGTGCATTCGTAATATTGCGGCTTTGCGGATTCTTCTTTGCATAATCCGTGAAATCATCTTTAACATGTTTCAAATACGTCCATGCCAAATCTTTCAGCGGCTCATCAATCCACAGGTTGAAATTTCGGTTAATCCAAGAACCTGATGCAAGCTTACTTAACGGTTTAGGCGTATCTTTTTCAATGTAATCGCTCAGCAAAACTGTTTCCAGTGATGGGTCGTTCTCGATTAAGTTATAAATTGCGTTCAGGAATACAGAGCCGTCTTCAATATAGTTTTCCCAGCAGTTTTCGCCATCCATCGCAATTGTAAGCAAATGGTTTTCATCCGGCGATGAAAGCAGTTTGCTCTGTACCACCTTAATTCTGTCGTATAAGTCATTTGCCGCAGCAACGGAATTGTGGTTATAATACTCAAAACTTATCAGGTTTGCAATTACAGAGTCTCTGAAAACCATTTTTATATTATTGTATTTATAAGATTTTAACAGGCGGTACGGATCTTCCATGTAGCCCTTAAAATCCCGTACAAATTCAAAATTAATAGACTCGGAGAGAATTCCTTCATCTGAAATTGTCCATTTAATGCCATGTTCGCTCATCATATTAAGGGTTTTCGGGCTTACGGCATGTTCGGAAGGCCACATACCCTGCGGGCGTTTACCCAGTAATTGTTCAATTCTGTCCAGCGCAGTTTTAATCTGCTCCTGTGCGTCGGAATCCATATTAAGGTTATTGGGCAGGTCGCTGTTGCTTTTCTTTATGCCTTTAATGTCAAGCATAATCGGTAAAATCGGATGGTAATACGGGCTTGTCGTAACCTCTATTTTACCGGCTTCAATAAAATGCCTGTATGCAGGGATAATTTTCTTGATGATTTGGCGTTGAATTTTTATAATTTCTACTCTGTCTTCCTTAGTGTAGCCGCTGCCTTTTTTGATTAATTTTTTAAGTCTCGGAAAAGCATTTCTGTGAGAATGGTCAATCCACACAAGATTGAACAGAGCCATTAAATCAGAATATTCCTGATTGTCAAAAATGTCTGTGTTTTTTTCCGTTGAAGATGTGTATTTTTGATAAAGTTTGTTGTATTTTTCGCAGGGCAGTATCATGAACTCGTAATTCGCGTCAAAAAAGTTATTTAAAATAAATTTTTTATCATCCCTGCTAAGTTTTGCAATATCCATAATTGTCAATCTGGAATGTATATCATGAAATCCTTTTTCGCCATAGTCAATCAGTGCGTCAAGCAGCACCGGCACAAGATTAAAATTAAGTTTAATATTCTCATATTTTTCAAGGATTGAAACCATATCAAGATAGTCTTTCACCGCATGCAGCCTTACCCATGGCATCAAATAATCGCTTGCCGGCGAAATCTGGTACACAGGCTGGTGCATGTGCCAGTAAAAGGCTATGGATAATTTTCTTGTTTGGCTCATCATATTTTATATTATAGCATATAATTATGCTATAATTTAGCTTATGAATATACTCTTTATAACAGACTTGTATCCTGTAAGGGATGACGAAAAAATCACGCCCGGAACTCTGTATAACTTTGTTCAATGCTGGAAAAAATCCGGGCATAAGGTAGATGTTATAAAGCCGAATTTTATTTTGAATTCGTTCCTGCGCCGTAAACCGTTTTACAAAACAGGGCAGTACGGAGAAGTTTATAATGTGAATTACCTGCTTCCGTTTGTCGGGAGAACACGCGGCTTTGAAGGGTATGACGCCGTTATTGCCCATATGCCGTCGGGAATTTTATTTGCGGATAAATCGGGCTTGCCGTTTATTGCCGGAGTGCATAACTCGGATTTGGAAGTGCTTACAAAACCGCTTTACAAATTTTATTTTAAACCGCGCCTTTTGCAGGCGCTGCGGAATGCAAAAGCAATTGCCTGCCGCTCGTTTGTCATAGAAAAAAAACTGCTCGGGCTTTACCCCGAATTTAAAGGCAAAACTTTTGCCGCTTTATCCGGGGTTGATGAGAAAATCATTCTGAACAACAACCGCTCGTTTACTGCCGGCGGCTCAAAAATTAAAGTTTTAACCGTTGCCAACCGCAAAAAACGCAAGAATGTCGATAAAGTTGTTAAGGCGGTTACCAAAGACTTTGAGTTAACGGTAATAGGGGAAGGATACACCGGCTGGATTCCTCAGAAAGAAGTTTTTGCAAAAATGCGGGAGTCTGATATTTTTATTCTGCCAAGCGTTGGCGAAACTTTCGGAATGGTTTACCTTGAAGCTATGGCGCAAGGATGTATTACCGTGTGCACAAGTAACGACGGAATTGACGGGATAATTAAAGACGGCGAAAACGGCTTTACTGTTGACCCGAACCCCGAAAGCATAAAAACTTTACTGCTGAAAATAAAAAACATGAGCAAAGAGGAATTAAAAGTTATAAGTAATAATGCTGTCAACACCGCAAAAAAGTACACTGCGGAAAAGTGCGCTGCCGATTATTTGGGAAAAGTTATTAAATGAATAGGGAATTAGAGGTTAAGGCGGGCTATCCTTTGCTGTTCCCTCTTTCCTATTCACTAATTTAGCTATACCTTCAGCCTTCTATACCTCTTAATTTCCTATTCACTATTTATTTGGTGTATAATAATTATTAAGGGAGAAACTAATGTCAAAAAAGGATTATGCAAAACGTTGCGCAAAAGAATATAATTGGGGTCGTTCTCTGTTTCAATTTCTGGTGTGCAAAATCGGCTATATGATAAGGCTTAAATTTGTTTACAGGATAAAAGTTGAGGGATTGGAAAACGTTCCCAAAATGAACGATTACATTGTCTGCGCAAACCACCTGTCAACGCTTGACCCTCCCATGCTAGCCGGAATTATGCCCCGACGGGTTGCTTTTATGGCTAAAAAAGAATTATTTGAGATAAGAATTTTGCGCTGGTGGCTTGACTGGCTCGGTGCATTTGCGGTTAATCGCGAAAAACTCGGGGCTTCTACCATAAAAACAGTGCATGAAATAAAAAATTCCAAATGGGTTTTCGGTATATTTCCGCAGGGAACCCGTCAGGAAACAGGCGAAATAAGTAACATTACAAGAGGGTTTGCCGGACTGGCAAAGGTTACTAAGTGTAATATCCTGCCTGTTGGGATTACCGGTACTCAGGAAGTCCGAAGGATGCCGTTCAGCGGCAGGATAACAGTAAAAATCGGTAAAGTTATTCCGTACAGCAATGATGTGGCAGATGTTGTTGCAAAGTGGGGAGCTGCTATTGAGGAGCTTACCGGTTTTAAATATGTCGGATGTAATGACTAGGAGTTTAAAGTATGAAAAGGACAGAACGAAACTATAACAGGCGTTATTCCCATGAATATAATTGGTTCAGAACACTTTTTTACATGGCGTTCACTTGGATTGTTGTGCAGACATTTTTTGCTGTTTTCTATGATTACAAGATTACGGGCAGGGAAAATTTATCCAGCCATAACCGTAAAAGCGATAAATTTATTTATACTGCAAATCATGTTTCAATTTTCGACCCGCCTCTGGTTACGCTGGCAGTAATGCGTCCGATTGCATACATGGCAAAGAAAGAACTGTTTGAGCCTCAAGAGAAGCTGCAATGGCTGATTAAGCGTCTCGGCGCATTTGCGGTTAACCGGAGCAAGCCCGAAATTGCAACTTTTAAGACAGTTCATGATATTTTGAGCACAAGCTGGTCTTTGGGAGTATTCCCGCAAGGCGGTACAAGACCGTACGGAAAACTTGATGAGCTTAAAAAAGGATTCGTAGTAATCGCGAAACACTCAAAAGCCGATATAATTCCCGTTGCAATTGATAAGTTTTCAGGTTATCCTAAACTGAAGCCATTCACAAGACAAAAGGTTGAAGTACACATAGGGAAACCTATTTCTTATGAACTCAGCGAAGACGAAATAATTTATCAATGGCGCCGGCAGATTTCAGAGATGGCGGATTATGAAAACCTTATACTGGAGCCGGTATAGTGTAGGTAACAAATGGCCCTATTTCGCGTACTCTCTACATGCGGGAGAGAGTGTTCATTTTCTATTGCTTTGTCATTGCGAGCGCAGCGAAGCAATCCAGTCAAAAATGTTGAATTTACTGGATTGCCGCGTCGGGCTGACGCGCTGCAATGACGAAACAATGTAAAACAAACACTGCCCTCCTGTAAGGAGAGGAAACTTTCAATTTTGGATTGACCAACGTGATAATTTATTGACTTATATTATTAAAACAAATGTGAAAAAAATGTGAAAAAGGGCATTTTTTTTAAAAAAACTTTACTGCCAACGTGTCCAAAACATATGCCCTGAGCCAGACTTGAACTGGCACTGCTCCTGAAAGCAATTGGATTTTAAGTCCAACGCGTCTACCGATTCCGCCATCAGGGCTTATTATTATTATAATCATAAAAATTTTAACAAAGCAATATCCGGCAATGAACCTCTCTGTTACCTTGAACTACCGGATTGACCTCCGGTGTTTCAGGGGCTTTTGATTTTTCCCCTCTCCGTCATGCTGAATTTATTTTAGCAACTTTTGATGTTTACGGTGCTTGAAGGAATAATTGCATTAAGATTTGTAACTAAATATTGGTTTCCTGCAATCGGGTATAAGCTGAAACGTTTATATGTTTAAGAAGTATAAGAAAGAGAGCACGCATGGGTAAACCAGGCAATATTACATACGGCTATGTTCCCGGTTCAAGAGTTATCGCGGGTCATACCTATCTAAAAAGCGGTCCGACGAAGGCAACTTGGGGCTCTAATGTTGGATTTGAGAATTACGGCCCGCGTTTTAAGCCGCGTCCTGCTCCGCTGCAAGATTGCTGTTATGCGCCGCCGCAATATAATTCAGGGCCTGGCTGGCTTGCCGGTCTGGGTACGCTTTTAGGCGGTCTTTTCTCGATGGTACAGCAACCGCAGGCAACTGTTCCGTACAAACCTATTATTGTTGAAGCTCCTGAAACAAAAGTTGAAGATACTGATGAAAAGGATAAAAAAGCTGTGGAAGTTAATATCGTTTCAAAGGATAATCTCGAAAACATACCTGCGGCACCTCCAGGAAAGGCAGAAGGTACCACTGATAGTAAAAGTACAGAAGCAGAAGAAATTACGTTGGATTTCCAGAAACCTTCGCCTAATAAGAAATACGATCCAAAGACAATGGAAGACATGTATGGCACAAGACCTAATAAAGATGATCCCGGAAATACACAGAATCATGTTAAGCAGTATGCTCTGCTTTACGACATACCTGACGGAGTAACTTTAGCTGAAGTTATAAGAGAGCTATGTTCCGAGAACATTAACAAATGCGCAGAAAAAGATGTTGAATTGACAAATAATAAAATAAGATTACCTAAAACGTTAAAAATAAATGGCAAAGACGTTAATTTAAAATCAAATCCACAACAGCCAAAACCTGCTTTTTACTCTCTGTCAGAAAGCGACACCACTCAAACAACAAAAGGAGGAGCTGCAAGTAATCCTGAAAATTCACAGGCAAATAGCGGTACTGTAGAATGCAAGCTTGGAGATGGTACACTAGCTAGGACTGAAAAGATTGAACCCGCAGGTGACGGGAAATTCAAAGTAACATGGACGGAAAACGGAAAAAGCGAGGAAATAACTATTGCTGCAACAGACATCAAGGCAGCCATTGAACAGAGAAAAAAGGCTTGGGTAGATGCTCATCCGGCAGTAGAAGCACATACAGAAAAGAATGGACAAACGTATAGTCTGGTAGCAAAAGACGGAAATTCGATACTATCAAACATAACAACTGAAACTATTGCCAAAGGCGCTAAAGAGATATATGAAAGACTATGTAATGCAGGTAAAAGTGAAAGTATTGCAAAAATGACAGCTTCTGATTTCATTGCACATTTTCAAAACACTAAAACAGATCCCACAAGTGACAATATAGAGACTTATATCAGAGGTGGTATGCAGAAATAAAATAAGGGTTAGTTTTACTAATAGTATTCAGGGTGCTTTTCTCGCCAATATTTATCCCAATCCGTAACTACAGCGTATGCATCACCAAAACTCATAGCATTGCCTAAGTTTTCAAGGTAATCGCCAACGGTTTTATCCTCAATTATAAAACGATAACCATTATTGACTCCGACTACATTAATTATGGGTTTTTTATGCCTATTGCCATTTCCATCATTGAGAGTTAAACTCTCAACATAACCGGTGTGAGTTATGGTGTCTCCATGCATTTCCGGCCGTTGAAAAGAAAGAAGAACCTTACTAACTTTTGTCGGATTGTTTTTATCAGCAAAATGTCTAATTTTAACGGACATATCACCGGCATCAGTTATAAATACATGTGATAAACCGACTTCTTTATGTTTGCTATAATCAAATACCGGGTGTTCGTCACGCGGGTCTCCCAAAACAGTTACATCTGTATAAGGCTTTGAGTTATCGAAATAGGATACCTTAATTGTTGCTCGTTCTCCTGTTTCTGATGTATTACCGGTTTTTGTCTGTGGTGCAACAACAGGTTCAGGGGGCTTAGTTTTCACCGGTGTTTGTGACATTGCACCTGTTACACTTGCTAAGCTCATTAGTGCAGTAAGAGGTATTACTACCAGCGGGCTTGAAATCGGCCTTGTTTGCTCATCCTTGTTTTTCCCCTCAAAGTTTACGTAATTATTTGCCTTAGGCATTACTGACATTACGGGCACAATTCTCATGACACTTTTTCCCTATTTTTTAAACACTATCTATATTAATACCGCTAAAAAAATAAATTGCCAACCTTTTTAATAATTCTTTACATTTTACATTCAATTAATGCATAGTCTTTAGGTAGTGTCGACATTCAATATAAAAACATCACGCTGAGCGTCACGTCATCCTGAAATAAAATTGAGCAGATAGTGTGATTTGCCATGTGCCGGATCCTGGCACCCACCATTATAATCACTCGCAAGCTCGTGAACAATGGATGTGCAAGTTCAGGATGACAGGATGGTTGTTCCTTGTTTCCATACATCCATTAATTCCCTATTCACTTAGTCACCTATTCACTGATGTCAGGATGACAGGGAATATTACCAAATTTGACATGGTTACCATTATTTATTCCTTATAAAATTCCAGCAAATCCGAAACTCCGCAGTTAAAAAAAACACACAGTTTGTCAATAATTTTCAATCCGACATTCCGGCGTTTGTTGTGTATTACAGCCGAAATGGTAGAAGGATCTATGCCCGTTTCTTCTGATAGGCGGACAGAGGAAACTCCTCTGTCCCACATCAACTCTCTTAACTTCACTTTTATCATACATACATTATATATGATAATTTACAAGTATTTACATTTGATTGAATATATGCAATAATCATGGTGTATATTCAATAAAAACTTCAAATAACTTAAAAGAGGAGGAAAGATGAAGGAATTTAAATCGGGTTTTACACTCGCAGAGGTACTGATTACTTTGGGGATAATCGGCGTGGTCGCGTCAATTACTATGCCGGCTTTGATTGCAAATTACGAGAAAAAAGCAACATTAACACAGCTAAAAAAAACCTATTCTATGCTCTCTCAAATTGCAAAACTTGCTGAAGTTGATTACGGAAGTATGGATGAATGGGACACGAGTCTTTCCGCAAAGAATTTTGCAGAAACTTATTTTGTTCCGTATTTGAGAACAGTTAAAACATGTACAGCAATAACGGACGGATGCTGGAGAGACAACGGATATTATGATTTGAAAAATTCTAAAATTACAGTTACACCTTTCAGCGTTGTTCTTACAGACGGTACGGTTGTCGGATTTGCCAAACCGATTACCAATACTCCGGTAATAGTTGTTGATGTAAACGGAGCAAAAGGCAGAAACAGATTGGGCAGAGATGTTTTTGCTTTTTTAGTGTTAAGCAGAAAAAATGGTTATCTCGAGTGGGATAGTCCTACCTGGGCTTGGATGACTCTACCAACAGGTATTTATCCCGGTTCTTACGCAAACGGAGGGGTTCCGCATGCAATCTTTGATGCAGCCACTGTGCTTAAAACAACCTATGACACGGAAGGCCGCGGCGCCGGACTCTGTAACAAAGCAGCGGCAGGGAATGGAGAAGTCGGAGTCGGAGGCGCCTGCACAGTGGCAATAGTTAATAATAACTGGGAAATTCCTGATGGTTATCCTTGGAATTAACTTTGTGGTAAGCTTAATTATGTTATGCGGTTAAGTTATCTTGCAAACGCCATAGGTTTAATTTTAATTTATATAAGTCTGGTCATACTGTCGCCGGTTATAATAGCGTTGATTTACCGGGACTGGATGTCTGTTGCGCCGTTTTTGAGTACAAGTTTAATTTCCCTGACAGCCGGATATTTTTTGAGGAAGGGTTCAGCGGTGAACCTTAATGACATTAAAAAAAGCGAAGGATTATTTATAGTAGCTGCGTCGTGGGTTGTGTTCAGTCTGATTGCGGCAATACCTTATCTGCATTACGGAATTTCGCCCCTGAATGCAGTCTTTGAAGCTGTCTCGGGGATTACAACAACGGGCGCGACTATTCTTACATCATTTGATTACCCCAAAGCCTTCTTTTTCTGGCGCGCATTAACCCAATGGATTGGCGGCTTGGGAATAATCGTACTGTTTACCGCGATTTTGCCGCAGTTTGCGGTAGCCGGACGGCAAATGTTTTTCGCCGAAGCTCCCGGCCCCACGGAAGACAAAATTACTCCCCGCATAAAAAATACCGCTTCGGCGCTTTGGAAAATATATTTTGCACTGACTGTATTTGAGATAATACTTCTGGCATTGGCGGGCATGCCTGCGTTTGACGCGGTATGTAATTCATTGTCAACGCTTTCCGCAGGGGGGTTTTCGACAAATCCGCAAAGTATTATGGGGTATAATTCCGGCGTAATAAACTGGATTATGATAGTATTTATGTTTCTGGGCGGTACGAGCTTTATCCTGCAATATCAGGTAATCACCCGTAAAAATCCAACGCTGGTTTTTAAAAGTGAAGAATTCAGGTCTTATCTGGGGTTTGTTGTTCTTATGTCAATAATAATTGCGGCTGCGCTTGTTCTGCACAACGGATATTCGCTGAGCAGCGGAATTACTGCGGCGTTTTATCAGGTTGTAAGCATTATTACGTCAACCGGAAGCGCTTCCGTTGACTATGCACAGTGGCATTTTACGGCTAAAATACTGCTGTTTGCGGTTATGTTCTCAGGAGCATGCTCAATGTCAACAGGCGGCGGAATTAAGCTTACCCGCTGGCTTATAGTTTTTAAAACAATGAGAAATGAATTAAAAAGAATTTTGCATCCAAACGCTGTTTTAAATATAAAAGTAGATGACAAAACCATATCGCAGGATGTTATCGGACAAACCATAATGTTCGTGTGTTTTTATTTTTTCATTGCGGCCGTAAGCGCTGTTTTAATAGGGCTTATTGAACACAACGCCGCTGTTGCGCTCACCGGTTCGGTTTCCGCCATCGGAAACATCGGACCTGCATTGGGCGAACACATCGGGCCAATGGGAACATTTTTTCACCTGCAGCCTTTAACAAAAATAATCATGGTAATTAACATGCTGGTCGGGCGTTTGGAGTTAATACCGTTTTTGGTCTTATTTCAAAAAGATTTTTGGCACATCAGTTAATAGTCCATTTCCCAGCCGTTTTCGATTATGCGTGCCGCACAGCCGCTGCCTGCCGTGTTGCTTGGTATTACTTTTGAGTTTGCTGCACCGCAGTAAGTTTCATTATTTTTCCAATATTCATTCGCGCCATTCTCAGAATGATAAAGATTCACCGCCGCAGACGAATTGTAAGCTACTAATGTACCGGTATAATCAACAAGAAAAAAGAAGGTATCTCTGCCTGTCTGATTAGGTGGTTTTTCGCCGTTTACATCTATTACAACAGTTCCGATTGGCTTGTCTTTGTCTAAATCGGTATTCTTAGACAAATCAATATATAATTTTGTTCCATCTGTAAGATATGCCATAACAGAACCTGAGTCCACATATACTGCAGCAGGATACTGAGCATTTGCAACTAACGGTTTTAACTTACTAAAATAATCAAAATACTCTTCTTTAACAATATTTAAATATTTTTCAATGTTTCTATCAGCCAGATAATCCGTCATACTTTCTGCCTGCATCAATCTTGCCGCATTATCCCAGCTTGAAACAGCTTTTTGTAATCTTATGGTATATTCTTTCTTTCTGTAATTCCCAATCAGCCCCGGCATGGTCATTGCCGCGACAACACCGATTATGGCAAGCGTTATCAGCACTTCCGCAAGTGTAAAACCTCTCTTAATATTCATTCTCATACCTCCTTCATTAATTTGTTTGAATAATTTTTACATTTGTGTAGTAAAATTTTACTATACAAATGTAAAAATGTCTACTTGTTGTGAAAAAACATTATAATTTATACATGATAAAAATAATGCTAAGAGAGTTGATGTGGGACAGGGACGATGTTACTGCAATGCAAGTACACGAGGCAACAGGTATAAGCATGAATACACTTACTCTGATAAAAAAGCATAACCATACCAATGTTAAACTGGAAACCGTCGATAAGTTATGTAAATTTTTCAAGTGCAATATTTCCGATTTGCTGGAATTTACGGATATTTAAAAGGATACAGCCTGACGAAGCAGCAGTACGTTAGTACCCCCCGCAGAGAAAAGGTATTCAACTTTTCAACCCTATTCACCAGGTCGTGTCGACACTAAAATTCAATTTTCGTTACCCTGATATCAGTGAATAAGTGATTGGGATTGGTAAAATCACACCATAACCATCCTGTCAGCCTTGTATAGGTTATGGTGTGCTTATGAGCAGATGCTGAACATAACTAAATAGTGTAAACTTGTATATTATTAACTAAAATTTTACACAATATAATACTGGAAATTATAATTTTACAGGGTAATCGTTCGGAAACTCCCAATTATTCCATTCCAAAACGAAAGTACAAGCGGAACCCCCAGTCTTACAAGATGTTTTAGCCTCTTCGTAGCTGTTAAAGCGCGGATAAGTACAAAAAACCCTATCTTTATCAAGGCAGTACTGAAGTCTTCTTCTGGAGCCGCAAAATAAAAAACCAAACTGGTCTCTGCCTAATACATTTGGTAAATTTTTCTCTGAATTTATATCAAAACTAAAGAGAGTACAGTCTCCGGTGTTTACTCTCACAGATGTGCCGTCAGAAAAATAGACAACTAGGTTTTTATCCGGTTTCTCCCTTTTTATTATATTAGTAAAATGTCCGGCGAAATATTTGTCGAAGAAAACTTCCTGAGGCTGCACATTAGAATATTCAGCAGGTAACTCCCAAGTGGACATATCGCCGTTATTATAGGTTTCATCATAAATAATTTGGTTCATAATACTTACAAATTTTTTTAACCTTGTACTTATTACTTTTTTCTTATAATTTTGTATCAAGCTTGGCATAGTTAACGCTGCAACAATCCCGATAATTCCCAGAGTAATTAATACCTCTGCCAACGTGAAGGCCTGGAAAAATCCGGTTTTTGAGTGCAACCTGCCTTCTGCTAACGTGAACGCTCTTTTTATCTTTTTCATTCTTTACCTCTTTTTATTAGTAATATTTATAATTCATTTATCGATTATAGATATTATTAATATAATCGAATAGCCTGTAAAAGTCAATACATGCAATAATAATAATATGGGTATACATGAGAAACTAAAGGCATTATTGGCGAGCGAAGCTACTACCATGACAGAAATTTCAAGGCGTCTTCTGTGTGAAAAAGGAAGGCATTTAACAATGAATAATCTTTCGCGAAAACTCAGAATGAAAACAATTAAATTTGAAGAAGTAAATGAAATAGCCAACCTTCTGGGATATGATATTGATTTTAAAAAACGTATATAAGAAATTTTCCCGCACTGATAAATTTACCTGAAAACTCCGCCGGCAGCGCTTTTGGGAATATATTCTCCGTTAATGTATAATTCGTCTTCAGGTGAAATAGAGATTGTTTCAAATGTTGCTTCTAAATCGTCCAAATCTGCCATGTACTCCCGGTTTTTGCATTTCCCAAATGCTACGACAGTGTAAGTATCATCTTCTTTCGAGTAAAATATGTGGGTTTCACCGAATTCTTGCTGATGCTTCCTGAAAATTGAGATGTTTGGGCAATTTTTTATCATCTTATTTTTTATCTTGTC
>JAISCP010000074.1 GCA_031265495.1 Heliobacteriaceae bacterium
CGGGTCAGCGGATTTTCGGTAGGGCGAAGCCCGTTAGTTGTTGGGAAACCACGCTTTCCCAACAACCCGAATAATCCAAGACAAGCCCGGAATGACGCTGATACGATAGATTTCAGCATGACAGGGAGGTTAAGGTGGGCTATCCTTTGCTGTTCCCTCTTTCCTGTTTACTATTAACTAATTTAGCTATCAGCCCTCTATACCTCTTAATTCCCTATTCACTTAGTCACTTACTCACGTAAAAAAAATACCTTGTCTTCTTATCCTATTTTTGTTAACATGGTGTTATGATAAGGGTTATAAAATTATTATTGGTTTATGTATTAACAGGGCTTTGCGCAGGCGCTGCGCTCACTCCTGAGGCTAATACGCTTTATCAGCAGGCGTCGGCTTCGGAGTACAGGCATGACTATAAAGCCGCTGCGGATAAATTACAGCAGGCAATAAAACTTAATCCCAATGAAGTCATGTTATACACAAAGCTTGCGGGAATTTACACCGACGCCGGCGAATTCGATAAAGCTCTGGCAGCTTACACCCGTGCGGTGGAGCTTCGTCCCGGCGATGCTTTTGTTTACATAAGTATCGGAAGTATTTATGAAAACAAAGGCGAATATAAACAGGCGCTGGGAGCCTACCGTCAGGCGTTGAAGCTTTATCCCGAATATAAATACAACTATCTTAATATTGCAAATGTTGAGTACCAGCTTGAAGATTACAAGTCTGCAATTGTTGATTACAACAAATTCCTTTCGACTTACGCCAGGCACCGGGAAGCCAGAGAAAGCCTTGCAAATGCTTATTTGAGGAATAAGAATTACGCATCGTCAATAGCGGAATACGAAAAGCTTTACGCAGCAGACCCCGTAAATTTTAATGATTATGCAAATTACGGGATTGCGCTTTTTGAAATGAAAAATTATTCAAAGGCGGCCGGAATGCTGGAAAAGGCTGTTGAAACCGCTCCTGACAACACAAACTGCCGGATTGCGCTTGCGCTGTCTTATCAGGAACTGGAAAAGAACGACCTTGCGCTTGCGCAGTATGACGTAATCTTCAGACAGCAGCCCGCTTTGAATTCCCTGAGATATGATTACGCAAACCTTCTGGCAGACATGGAGCAGAACAGCAATGCTATTGAACAGTATAAAATGTACACGTCAAACTATCCGAACGACCCGAGAGCGTATGTTAACGCTGCCGTTGTTTACCGCAGAGTAAACAACATGGATGAAGCCGTTAAAAATTATGAAAAAGCGCTGGAACTTACAAAAGATTCTCCTGATACCGGAATAAAAAAAGCTCTTGCCGAGTGTTACCATATTCAAAAAGATTATCCGAAAGCCATACAGCTATATGATGAAGCTCTTGCGGTTACTCCGAACGACTATACTCTGAGGCTCAACAAAGCTTATGCGCTCCATTCGTCTAATCAGTACGGGCAGGCAATTGTTTTATATGAGCAGCTCCTGAAAGAAAAAAATGATGAAACGGTTAAAGCTAACCTTGCGGCTGCGTTTATTGCCCAAGGTAAAATTTATATGGAAGAAAAAAATTACACGCTTTCTACCGAAAACTTTGAAAAGGCAATTAATCAGGGTACAAAAGACAGCTTTGCATATTTCGGGCTTGCACAGTCATATGCGGCATGCGGCCTTGCGGAGCGCGCGGAAGCAAACTTTGAAAAAGCAATATCAATGGCTCCGGATAAAAAAATATATTCAGCGGAATATGCAAAGTTCATTGCGCAAAATTCTTCAGCGGCTGTTGCAGCGCCCAATACAACGGGAGAATTTGAATCGGTAAGCGTTCCTCTCAGCTTTGAACCGGCAGAGATTAATACTGAAAAAAATAAATCGCTTATTCAAATCGGCGATGAAAATTACAAATTGAAAAACTATGACGCTTCAATTAAAAATTATCAGGAAGCTTTGAAAATTAACCCGAATGATGAAGTTACGCTTTTAAAGCTCGGGAATATTTATAAGGTTAAAGGGAACAGCAAAGATGCCGCCGGTTTTTACAAAAAAGCTGTTTTTGTAAATCCGGGTTACGCTGACGGCTGGTTTAATCTGGGGCTTGTTTACGCGGGTGAAAAAAATATTACGGAAGCAAAGGAGTGTTTCAGCCGAGTAATAGCGTTAGACCCCGATTACGGCTATGCGTATTTCGCACTGGCTATTGCCAATGAAACAGAAGGAAATAAGTCTGAAGCTGTTAAAAATTATAAGATATTTCTCTCCAAAAACTCAAATGAATCAGCTGCGGCAGCTGTCAGAGAAAAAATTAAAAGTTTGGAACAATGAAAAAATTAATACTATTTTTAATAAGTACGGTTTTACTTTTGTCTGCCTGTACGGACAAACCCGCAATATTGTTCAACAATGCTCCGATAACAAAAGATAATGTAATGAATTATACATCAGAATTTGAAACCGGACAGAGAGTTTATTATCTTGTACTTATCCCCGAAAAAATTCAATCCCGGTTTATTTTCATCCAGATAGTAAAAAAGGGTTCGCTTAACAGGCTGGGATACGATTTATACTGGGCAAAAGACATACGCCTCAAAGACGAGGAAGTTTTTTATTACACGGATTATGTTGTGCCAAGCGAAAAAGGAGTTTACGTTATGAAGGTTTACTCTAAAGACAACCCTGTTAAACCGTTTGCAATGGCGCAGTTCTTTGTATTTTAGCAATTAGTGAATAGTTTTTAGTAAATAGTGAATAGGGAAGAGGAAACAGCAAAGGATTGTCACAGCCTGCCTTAACCTCCCTGTCATCCTGAACTTGTTTCAGGATCTGGCACATGACAAAAGCACACCATAACCTATACAATCCTTAACGACCGGATTGTTTCAGGTTCTGACTACCGGTAAAAATATTCAATACCTTTAAGCTTTACTTCCCCGTACAAAAGGCAGATCCTGAAACAAGTTCAGGATGACAGGATGGTTGTTCCTTGTTTCCATACATCCTTTAATTCCCTAATCACTTAGTCACCTATTCACTGATGTCAGGGTAACGGAAATTGAATTTTAATGTCCATACTGCCTAGGGGTTAGGGACTGGAAATCAGTATTTTCAACGCTATTTACTATTTCTTTAATCAGTATCTTACCCGTGCAGAAAAGTAACTTCAAAGAAATCTCCGAGACAGTAACACAAACGTTTCCGGACTCTTACGGCAAAGCCAAAAAACACGCAAAATACAGCGGAAAAGTTAATCCTTAATTTCAATATCAAGCAGGCTTGCCTGCTCCACAGTTGAAACCGCTTCTTCCGCAGCAAGGGTTTCGTCTTCTTCAGGGTTAAGGATTTTATTAACCGAAACAACAGCATCTCCTTCGGTAAGGTTTTGCGCGCGAACCCCTGTCGCCGGACGTCCCTGACGGGAAATTGAACCTGCATTAATACGGGTTACAACGCCGTTTGCAGTTACCATCATTATGTCGTCCGAATCCTGCACAATTGTCAGTGCAACAAGTTTGGACGCGCTCGATTTGAACTTTGTAGCTATAAGCCCGATACCGCCTCTGTTCTGGCTTCTGAATTCCGAAAGCTTAGTACGTTTGCCAAAGCCGTCCGAAGTTACAACAAGCAAATCCGCATCGTAATTGCGCGGAACAATACCGCAGCCGACAATTTCATCGCCTTTTCGCAGCTTCATTGAAATAACGCCGCGCGCGCTTCTGCCAAGCGGTCTTAAATCTTCTATCGGGAAGCGTATTGCCATGCCGCTGGCTGTTCCGATAATTATTTCTTCGCGTTTGGTTGCAAGTTTAACCCAGTTTAACTCGTCACCCTCCTCAAGTCCGATAGCAATAATGCCGTTACGGCGGATGTTGGAGAAGTTATCTAATACAATCCGTTTGATAAACCCTTTTTTGGTAAGCATAATGAGGTTCAAATCGTGCGAGAACACGCTCACCGGAACAACCGCCGTAATCTTTTCGTCCTGCTCAATCGGGAGAACATTCACAATAGGCAGACCTTTCGCCGCCCTGCCGCCTTCGGGAAAGTCGTAAACATTCAGGCTGTAAACAGTACCTTTTGAACTGAAGAACAACACTTTATCATGCATCATTGCCGTGAAGAAATGCTGAATATCATCATCTTCTTTTGTTTTGATACCTGATTTCCCCCGTGTTGCGCGGTTTTGGCGTTCAAACGTGTCGAGCGAAATACGTTTTAAATATCCCTGATGCGTAATAAACACAGCCATAGGCGTGTTTGGCGTAAGGTCCTCAATCGTAACCTCGCCCTGTTCGGGCAGAATTTGAGTTTTGCGCTCATCTCCGAATTTCTCTTTGTCTTCCAGCAATTCTTCTTTAATTATATTGAGAATTTTCTGCCGGCTTGCCAGAATAGCTTCATACTCGGCAATTTTCTTAACTAATTCGTCATATTCGGCTTTAACTTTATCCTGCTCCAGTCCGGTTAACCTTCTCAACTGCATTTCAAGGATTGCGTTTGACTGGTCAATATCAAGCCCGAAACGCGACATTAAGCCGTTTCTTGCATCGTCAATGGTTTTGGATTTTTTTATAAGTTCAATAACTTCATCAATTGAGCCGAGCGCAATAATTAAGCCGGCTAAAATATGCGCCCGTATTTTTGCTTTTTTGAGGAAGAAAATAGTTCTTCTTGTAACGATTTCCACTCTGTGTTCAACAAATTCGCTCAGAACTTCATATAAATTCATAAGGCGCGGCTGTTTTCCGCACAGCGCAAGCATGTTCACTCCAAAGGAGGTTGAAAGCTGGGTATATTTGAACAAATTATTTTTAACAACATCAGGCTTTGCATCGCGTTTAAGTTCAATCACAATCCGCATGCCGTCACGGTCAGACTCATCGCGAAGGTCGGAAATCCCGTTAATTTTTTGTTCTTTAACAAGCTCCGCAATTTTTTCTATCAACGCCGCCTTGTTAACCTGATAAGGCAGTTCGGTAACAATTATTGCGGTTCTTGCCTGTCTTCCGTTGCCGCCGGCTATCTCCTCAAACCCTGCAACAGCGGACATTTTAACCGAGCCGCGCCCGGTTTCATAAGCCCGTTTAATGTCACTCAGGCCTATAATTGTCGCCGCAGTGGGAAAATCAGGGCCTTTAATATGCTCCATCAGTCCTGCAACGGTAATTTGCGGATTATCTATCAATGCAATTACGCCGTCAACAATTTCCGCAAGGTTGTGCGGCGGAATATTCGTTGCCATGCCGACCGCAATACCGGAAACCCCGTTTAGCAAAAGCATTGGAAGTCTTACGGGCAGCACGGAAGGCTCCTGCAGAGAACCGTCAAAATTCGGTTCAAATTCAACTGTTTCATTGTCAATATCAGCAAGCATAGACATAGTAATCTTGTGCATTCTTGCCTCTGTATATCTCATTGCCGCCGCGCTGTCGCCGTCAACGGAACCGAAATTTCCATGCCCGTCCACAGTTAAGTAGCGGGTTGAAAAGTCCTGCGCCATACGCACCAGAGCTTCATAAACAGCCGTATCGCCATGCGGGTGGTACTTACCCAGAACCTCCCCGACAATACGCGCGCACTTCTTAAACGGTTTATCCGGCGTCATGCCGAGTTCATTCATGGCGTACAAAATCCGCCGGTGAACAGGTTTTAAGCCGTCCCGGACATCCGGCAGCGCACGTCCTACAATTACGCTCATAGCATAATCAATATATGAACGTTTCATTTCTTCCCTAATATTAACCGGTACGATTTTACCGTCTTCAAATAAATTATTTTGACTCAATTTTCTGTTCTCCCATGTACATGGTAGCATAAACACGCTGATTTTGACAGCTCTAAATTTATCTTTACATAAGATAACGTAAATAGGAGTGAATAAGAGGTATGGAGGGCTGGAGGGATAGCTAAATTAGTAAATAGTATTTAGTAAATAGTTAATAGGGTTGAATGGTTTAATTAACGTCATTGCGAGCGACCGGCGGGAGCGCGGCAATCCAGTCAAGACTGTTGATTTTGTGGATTGCTTCGTTGCTTGCTGCGCAAGCTCCTCGCAATGACGAGTTAATACAACAGGCGAAAAGTCTTGCAGGAACCGCTATAAAGCCCCCCCCCCACGAAATTTCCGCCGCTCAAAATTTCCCGTTAAAAAACACTCCTTAGCGGAGTGTTCCTTAATATTGCTTTAAAAAATTATTTAAGTCTTACATTGACAGATGAACCTTTTTTAGAGATTTCAACCTTATCTTCTCTGGCAAGCCAGCCAAGCCCTAAATCAGCAAAGTTTCCTTTTAAATCTAATTCTTTTTTCAACTGTGAAAATGAAGCTTCGCCGTTATTGCTCAGGTAATTGTAGATTTGACCTGCGGACTGGCCAATTTGTTCTTGTAATTGCTGCATTTTAACCTCCGTTTTGATTAATACAATTTATCTTACCAATTTATAATAACTTAAACAATATGAAAATGCAATAGAGGAGAGATAAGAAATATTTAAAATTCCTCTCCATGCGGGAGAGGATGAATTTCTTAATGAACACAGCGTGTGAATTTAGAAATTCAGGTGAGGGGGCGCAAAACAGAGTAAATCTTGGGTAGAGTACATATCATGAACGCCGCGCTGTACCTGCCCCCTCACTCCAAACACTAAGCTCAAACCTGCGGTTTCGCTAAGTGTTTGTACTCTCTCCCGTATGGAGAGAGTAGTGAGAGTAAACCGTTCAACCATTCAACCTTTCAACTCTCTTTCCTATTCACTTATTCACCTATTCACTTAATCACCCTTTTTATAATATAATTAAATACAGGGGGTATGGAATTTGTTAATCAAAGCAAACCTGTCATCAAATAAAACTGAAATTCTGACCGACGAATACGCGAAGTTGCTGAACTCCGGCGTGCCTGCTTCTGAAATTTTGGCGCTGGTGCAAAATTCCGGACTCAAAAATAAATTCGTTGAAAAAACTCTGGAAAAATTAGAAATTAATACACTGGAAAAATTACAGGTGCATTCGTTCTTCTCGCTTGTGTACAACACCATAATCGACAACTGGGCGTTTATTGAAAACAACAATCCTTATAGTAATCCGGCAATTTTACCGAACCTGGCAGGCTTGGAGGTTTCACAGTTTATACTAAAGAATATTCTGAAAGAGGTTCCGTTCAAAGGTTACAATTCCAAAAAATCGCTGCTTCACCAGCTTTTCAGAAGATATTCGCTTATTGTTCAGAATAATCTCACGGATGAAGATGTGGAAAAACGTTCCGCAATCCTGAAAGAAAGCTTTGCGCCGGACGCCAAAGAGGCTTTGGGGCTGCTGCTGCGCGAAACCCTGCGCTTACGGGATTTTGACTACCTCAGGCAGAGTCTTGTGTTTAATTTTATATATAAAAACACAAATTATTTTGCAAAAATAAAATATTTAATTGCAGATGATGCAGATGAAGTTACGCCGATTTGCTTTGATTTTATAAAACACCTTGCGCCGCAGCTGAACAAAGCTTTTATCGCCTTTGACCCGCAGGGGATAAGCCGTACGGGATATTTAAGCGCAGACCGGACGGCTGTATATAACTTTGAAGAAATCTTTAACGAAACCCCCGTTGAACTTCATGGGCATCAGGCTGCGGAACCTCCAATAACTCTGCAGTCGCTTTCCAAGCGCGCTTCCATGCTTGAAGCCGCAGCCAAAAAAATTAACGAACTGCTTTCAAAGGACGTACTGCCGTCGGAAATTTCCGTTGTTACGCCCGTAATCGACGACATGCTGAAATTCACGCTTAAAGAAAATATCAAGGGGGTAAATCTTGTCTTTTTATCAGGAAGCGAAAAATTAATCCAAAACCGCCTCGTTAAAGCTGCAATTACCATATTAAAACTAAAAACGTCTGATGAATTTGATTTAAGAACAGTTCTGTCTGACATTTTGGGAATTCCCGTAAAGTACTGCAAAGAAATACTTGAGAATTTTGAAAAAGACAAAACCTTAATCCCGCATACATTTGCGCTTGACGAATACAATCAAAAATACAGTAAATTTTTGGAATTTATTTCCCGCGAGCCCGCGCAAAAGCTGTCCGAACAGGTTTACGAAATATATCAGGATTTAACGGAGTTCGGGCGGATAAGCCGCAAAGAGCTTACTAAATTCAATTTCTTCATAAAGCAGCTTCAGGATTTTGAGAATGTTTTCGGCGCGGAATTCGCAAATCACAGAGACGAAATTTTAACCCAGATTGAGAATTCCATTATTGCAGAAAATCCCTATTCCGCACTTGAGATTGCCGATACGGATTTGGCAGCCGGCACGCCGCAGAAGGTTATTGATAATCAAATTAAAACAAAATACCAGTTCTGGCTTGATGTTTCAAGCGATGAATGGATTAAAAGCGATACCGGGCCTTTGTACAACGCATGGGTTTTTCAGCGCGGCTGGGAAAAAGAAAGTTTTACGATTGAAGATAACATTGAACTTTCAAAGGAAAAAACCGAACGGATTTTGCGGAAGCTCAAACTTTGCGCGGGCAGGGAAATATACGCATTCTCAAGCCTTTTTGACAGCAGCGGAGTAGAAAACTTCGGCGGCATAGAAAAAGAAATCACCGTAAATTATTCTCCACAGGAACCGGCTCAGGAAGACAAACCCATAATCCCGAGAGCTGACCAAAAACCCGTACTTGATTACAAACAGGGGAAAATGGCAATTTCCGCCGTACCCGGCGCAGGCAAGACAACCGTTTTACTTGCGCTTATTTTGAAATTAATGGACGACGGAATTAACCCGGAGAACATTTTTGTAATGACTTACATGGACTCTGCCGCGCGCAATTTCAGAGACAGGATTAAAACCCTGCGTCCGAATTCGCTTCAAATCCCGAATATAAGTACAATTCACGGGCTTGCGCTGCGGATTTTAAAAGAAAACGGGAATTTTGAGCGGCTGGATTTGGCGTCTGATTTTGAGATTTGCGATGACACCCGGCGTTCAAGAATAGTACGCGCAATCTCCGAAAAACTCTCTCTTAAAAAAACCGAAACAGAAGAATTTGACAGAGCTGTTTCCGTGTTTAAGATTTCCGGCGGGAGCAAAGATGTTACAAACCAAAGCAGTAACGGCAAACTTCAAAAATTCTTCACATTTTATGAAGAATACCGGAACAGCCTGCAAGAGGCAAATCTTATTGATTATGATGATATGCTGATTTCTTCGGTGCGCCTGCTTGAGGAAAACCCCGATATTCTGGCGTATTACCGGAATATTACACACTATATTATAGAAGATGAAGCGCAGGATTCATCTTCTATCCAGCAGCGGCTGATTGAACTTCTGTCAGCGAAACACGGAAATCTAATCCGCTGCGGCGACATAAATCAGGCTATTACAACAACTTTTTCAAATGCGGATGTTGAAGGTTTCAGGAAGTTCATTGACTCGGCGGCCCGTGTGGAAATGGACTGTTCGCAACGGTGCGCGGAAGACATCCGTACACTTGCAAACAATTTAGCCGGGCTGGGAAACCGGTACGCAGAAGGGCTGCGCAGCAGCAAAACTCCTTTCTACAAAATTTTCATGCAGCCTGTTGAAGGCAAAAATCCGGTAAGCAGCAATGCAGTTCAGCCTAAAATTTTCCAAAACATTTTTGACGAAAGAAACTATTTGTTGAAAGTTATCCAAAACATTTTCAAAAAAGACCCGAAAGCAACTGTCGGAATTTTACTCAGAAACAATTTTCAGGTCGGGCAATGGACAAATTTTATAAATGACAGCGGGCTGAAAACGATTACACGCAGCGAGTGTCTGGAGCAAAAGGCTGTTTTCCGTACGATTTTCGCCGTTATGCAGATGGTTTTAAAGCCGTTTGATAATGAGGTTATAGCGCAGAATTACGAAACTCTTGCCGAGCTTGGTTTTTACCGCCGGCGGCTCGGCACGGAAATACGGAAATACGAAACCCCGTTCATTGAAATGAATTGCGATGACATTGACAGCATGTATCTGGCGCAATTTTACTGGGATTTGACGTATTGGCTTTCTCTAACCCTTACGCCGGAAGAACTGGCAATAAAAATCGGACTTCACTATTACGGCTCTGAAATCGAAAAATCCAACGTATATTTAATCTCAACGCTTATTAAAAGACTGAACAACGGCAGCTTTGCGCGTACAGCGGAAAGACTTGCCGAACTTGCTAAAAAGCCGTCTTTGAGCGGATTTAAGTTCTTCTCGGAAGAAGAAGAAGGCTTACACGAACTTCTTGCCGGAAAAGTACAGGTCATGACAATTCACAAATCTAAAGGCGATGAGTTCGATTATGTTTTCCTGCCGGAAATGACCGAAAAAAATCTTACGCTTAACTTCGGGCAAATAAAGTTAAAATCAGCGGATTTCACGGAAAGCATCCGGCGCACCAATCCGGCGTATAAACCAAAATCCGAAAATGATTTTAAACATGAAATTCTTGCTGAGAATTTACGTCTGCTTTATGTTGCAATCACACGTGCAAAAAAACGGCTGTTTTTCACTGTAAGCACGCAGACAAAGTCATTCGGGCGTATTACTGCGCAGGAACCGGGTACAATTTTCAGCATTTTGAAAGGAGGCGCCGTATGACAATATTCTCGCCCAACATGCTGAAAACATTCGAGCAGTGCCAAAAAAAATACTATTTAAAATACATTGAGCGGATTTCCGTTCCCCAAAAAGCGGGTAATTTTGAAAAAGGTAAAAAAATTCACGCACTTGCACACTATTATTTGCGCGGCGATGATACTGCCGGGCTTGAAACCGCCTTAACAGAAGAAGAATACCGCATTTGGGAACAGCTTAAAGCAAATGAATATTTCCAAAAGACTTACATAAATTCCGAATACAATTTGTCATGTAAAACCGGTGATTTTTGGGTCGGCGGACGGCTTGACGCGCTCATGCGCGGCAGTGAGAGTTACTATATTCTTGATTACAAAACCGGCGCAATACCCAAAAACCCCGAAAGCGACTTTCAGACAACGGTCTACCTGCTTGCCGCGGAAAAACTTTATACCCCGCTGCAATTCGTTTACATTGATTTGAAAAACAACCAAAGCCGGTTAATTGAATTCAATAATGAAATTAAATCAGGTTATGAAAAAGCAATCATTGACATTTGTACGCAAATAACAAACGCCAAAAACTTTGAGGATTTCGAGGCGTCAAAAAAGTGTGAATTCTGCGAGTTCAAAAAAATCTGCCTGTAAATTTGGATTATTGACGAAGAGCGAGCCCTTGTTATTCATCCTCCCCCTCAGTGTGGGCAGTGTTCATTTTACATTGCTTTGTCATTGCTGTACATGTTAAGTAATTAGTTACATGATTAAGCAATTAGCAGGTGGAGAAATTACCCTCCCCTTGAGGGGAGAGTGTTAACTTTTTATTGCTTTGTCATTGCGAGGACGAATGTAATGAGGACACTCTGCCGAGCAAAACGATTGAGTATCGTTTTGCGAGAGGAAAATCCAGTCAAAACCGTT
>JAISCP010000093.1 GCA_031265495.1 Heliobacteriaceae bacterium
CAAGACAAGGAGTTCCCGAAAGAGCATATCGGTGATATTTTGCTCACCACCAATGAAGTGAATGTAAGCGCAAAAATTGAGATGTACAATATGTTGATAAAGGATCCTGAGTTCCCGAAATATAAAATTGCCGATATTGTGGGCTACACCGATGAAAAGAATATAGAATTAGCAGAAATGCTTTGTAAGGATCCTGAGTTCCCGAAAGGGGATATCGAATATATTTTGGAATACACCAATGAAAAGAATATTGAATTAGCCAAAGTACTATGTCAAGACAAGGAGTTTCCCCCAAAAGATATCGCCGATATTTTGCAATCTGATTTAGCGAATTTTCTTTTAAACCCTGAAACAATTACAAATGCACATTTATCCCAAAGATTAAAAGCCCTATCTTTAATAGATCAATCTTTACGTTTAAAACTGGAACGTATCGGTTTAAAAGTCAATCAAGCTGAAGAACTTTTAGCTAATTCTCTCGCTTCAAGAAGAGAAACTATTAATACAGCCAAAAGAACAGAATTTATAAAAGTAATTGCTAATAATGATACTAATAGAGAGACTGCACTGAAAACATTCGATTTTTCACAGTTTAAAAAAGAGGGAGTACCTTTAAAATACAGCAGAGAAGATTTTATTCAAGATATAAGTAATTTAATAAAAGATTTGAATAATGAACAACAAAACAAATTATTGAATTATTTCGGCATATTTCAAAGCAAACAAGGATTTGATGGCTTATGGAACAATAAAAACATTGATAACGCTGTATTTTCTCCTGAAACGCAAGTTATTGCTAAAGAAATAAAAAATAAAATTGAAGACTTTACCATAAAAAATGAAGTTGCTGATATAAAAGATGAAAGTATAAAAGGAGTTCTAAACGGACTTATCAAAGGGTTACCGGAGTTTACATCAGTAATCGGCAAAGAACAGCATGGAACACATGCATATTCTGTTGATGTACACACATTAAAAGTATTACAAACCGCAATGAATGATCCTATATATAAAACTCTGTCAGACCAGGATAAGACCATACTTAAAATATCAATATTACTTCATGATATTGGTAAGGCAGAAAAAAAAGTAGATACCGGTCATGCAGCACTTAGTGCAGAATATACTCTCTCAATATTAGACAAATTCAATTTACCGGACGCAGTTAAGGCTCGAATTGCAGATATAGTTGACAATCATCACTGGTTTGAAAACTACAATAAAAACTTGATTTCGGCAGAAGACGTAGCTACCAGGTGCAGAAGACCTGAAGATTTCAAAATATATCAAATTTTTTCCAAAGCTGATTTTGAAAATGTTAATGACAGCTTCCACCTGAGTTTAACAGGCTGCAAAACACAGGCGGAATTTGATAAGTTTATGGCTGACAAAATGAAAGCTGTTGAGGATAATTTAAATATAATGCATAGTAAAGCAAATATTGTTTTAGATACAAAATTTACACAGGCTCAGAAGAAGTTCCCAACAGAAAAGATTGAAATTGAGGGCAAAGAAACTGAATTACGAGTATTAAATCTTGCCAGTGACAAAACAAACAATGACTTGTTTGAATATGGTTTTGCGCCGGGCATAACAAAAGAGTCTGCACGCTTTTTTGTACATATGACTCCGCAAAACGATATGAATACCAGTATGAAGTTGGTGGACATATTGCTAAAAGACCCAACAAACCAAAGCACTTGGTCAACATCTCTAATCAAACTTGAGAACAGCAGAACTTACAGCAACAGAAAATTCGGTTTTATTCTTGATATTGACCAGGCAAATATCTCAGAAGCAAATTACGCAAATACAGGTTCAGGAATGGAAAAATCTATAGTAACTTTCACCAATATTCTATTTAACAATAACCCTGCAAGAACTTATGTCCGCGACAATTTCAAAGTGGAATTATCAAACCGGGGTTTTGAACTGAATGATAAGGAATATGGCGCTTTAGCAAAATATCTGTATTCAAAAAAATATACAACCCAGATTAAAGATTTTACTATCGGAGACAAAACAATAAAAGCTCAAGACCTTATTGAAGCGTTAGAAATTTCCAGAGACAAGTTATTTAAAGGCGGAGACACCCACAGTGAAATAGTTCCTATAAACCCGAGAGCTACGGCTCTTATTGCAAAAGAGTCGAGTTTGGATAAATGTCCTGCCGATTTTCTGAAATTTGCCCAAGAGAATAATTTACCAATTATTTTAATCGGCGAATAATATGCTGCTTGCAAATAACGGAATAGTCCCCCTCAGGTTATGTCATTACGGAAAAGACCTGCAGACTGCTTGTCTGTCATTGCAGCGCGTCAGCCCGACGCGGCAATCCTGTAATGACAGATAAGCAAATCAATACAAAGTTAACGGAGGGTAAACCTTTCAACTGTTCAACTTCAATATTTGTGTTATAATATTGGTAACGGGGAGGAAAACATGCCGGAAAACATACAAGAAGCAGTTGAAGAAACTATGGAAATAAAAACATCATCATCCTATGAGGCAAGTAATATACGCGTTTTAGAGGGCTTGGAAGCAGTAAGGCTGAGACCGGGCATGTATATCGGGTCAACATCGCAAAGAGGTTTGCACCACTGCGTTTACGAAATTGTGGACAACTCGATTGACGAATCACTCGCGGGCTACTGCACGGATATTTACGTTTATATTAACAAAGATAACAGCATAACCGTAGAAGACAACGGGCGCGGAATTCCGGTTGATATAAAGCCCGATTCCGGCAAATCCGCACTGGAAATCGTTCACACGGTTCTCCATGCCGGCGGGAAGTTCGGCGACGGAGGCTACAAGGTATCCGGCGGGCTTCACGGGGTTGGCGCATCTGTTGTGAATGCTTTGTCCGAAAAATATATAGTGGAAGTTTCCCGGCAAGGACACGTCTGGCGTCAGGAATACATGCGCGGCGAACCGGTTGCGCCCGTTGAAAAAGGTGAATTGACAGACAAAACAGGTACAAAAACAACTTTCTGGCCTGATTCGGAAATTTTTACGGATACAACCGAAGTCGACAGCGATGTTATAGCAAACCGGTTGCGGGAAATGGCTTTTTTGAATAAAGGCTTAAAAATAATTTTCGTAAACAACAAAACCGGTGAAGAAGAAACTTTTCACTTTGTCGGCGGGATTGCGAGCTATGTGGAATTTCTTAACAAGAACAAAACACCTTTGCATGACAAAGTAATTTATATGGACAAAATGGTTGACGGAATGCAGATTGAAGTGGCAATGCAGTATACGGACGCTTACAATGAAAGCGTTTTGTCATTTGCAAACAATATTAATACGCACTCGGGCGGAACCCACTTAACAGGCTTCCGAAACGCAATCACCCGTGTATTAAACGATTACGCAAGAAAAAATAACATTTTAAAAGACTCTGACCAGAACCTTTCCGGTGAAGACGTCCGGGAAGGCTTAACGGCAATTGTCAGCGTGAAGATTGCCAGCCCTGAATTTGAGGGCCAGACCAAAGAGAAGCTCGGCAATCAGGAAGCTATGGCGGCAACTCAGGACGCAGTGCGGGATAAGCTTACCGAATGGCTTGAATTTAATCCGAAAATGGCCAAAACAATTATAGAAAAAACGCTTCAGGCACAGCGCGCACGGGAAGCCGCAAGAAAAGCGCGGGAATTAACCCGCAGAAAATCCGCGCTGGAGAATTCCACCCTGCCCGGAAAACTTGCAGACTGCTCCAACCGCGAACCCGAAAACTGTGAAATCTATATAGTAGAGGGAGATTCTGCGGGCGGCTCCGCTAAACAGGGCAGAAACAGGATGTTTCAGGCTATTCTGCCTCTGCGCGGAAAAATTCTCAACGTTGAAAGAGCGCGTCTGGATAAAATCTACGGCAACAACGAAATTCAGTCTATGGTACAGGCTTTCGGCATAAATATAAGCAAAAACGAGGAAGAAGTCGACATTGAAAAACTCCGCTATCACAAAATTATTATTATGACAGATGCGGACGTTGACGGCGCGCATATCAGAACCCTTCTTTTAACGTTCTTTTTCAGATACGCGAAACCTCTGCTGGACAACGGCTATGTCTATATTGCCCAGCCGCCGCTGTTTAAGGTTACAACGGGAAAAACATCCGAATACCTTTATGACGAGCATGCGCTGGACAAAATGCTTAAAGAACGCGGCATTAAATCAGTCAGCCTCTCTGACAAATCAAAATCCAAAACGGTTATGAATGAGGAGCTTTTAGAGTTAATCAGAAACATGTCAACATTCTATAACTCTTACAATAACCCTATCCTGAACATTTTCCCCGCTGTATTGCTGCGCGGGCTCGTGCGTTCTAAGATTACGGTTGAAGACTTTGAAGATCAGGCGGGAATGAACAAAATTATCGAGTACTTAGACCATTACCTGAAAGACCACGCGAAAAATTATAATGTCGCCGAAGCGGGAAATTACGTTGTTTCGCTGAAATACAACCCTGAAAACGCCCTCTATTCAATTCAATTGAACCTGAATGAAGCAGAGCATGTAATTATAACCCGGAGTATTATAAAAAGTTCCGAGTATAAACGTTTGCAATCGGCTTATCCGTTGATTAGAGACTACCTGATTGAAGAAGAAGAAAACTTAATTCTTGAAACAGACGCTGAGCAGTACGAGATTAATTCATTTGAGAAGCTTCAAAAAATAATTGACGAACGCGGCCAAAAAGGTTTGACAATACAGCGTTTCAAAGGTTTAGGGGAAATGATGCCGCAGCAGTTGTGGGAAACAACAATGGATCCTGAAACAAGAACTCTTTTGAAAGTAAGTATTGAAGACGCAATGCTTTGCGACCAGTTGTTTGATATACTAATGGGAGACAACGTGGCTCCCCGCAGAAGCTTCATAGAAGCAAACGCCGCCTACGCAACCAATATCGATACATAAAGCCATGTCTTTACGGGCTTGTTCCGGAATCTATTAATTCATTTGAAAAACCTATATCAAAACTCAAATCTCTAAAATTTGGATTTTTTTTTCTTATCAAATCAACTTTCCAATCACGTTTCCAATTTTTTAGCTGCTTTTCTCGGTTTAGAGCAAGCTCAATTTCTTCAATTATTTCAAAATAAACCAGTTTATTCAAATTATATTTTGCAGTAAAACTTTTTGGCTGTTTGGTTTTATGCTCACAAATTCTACGCAACAAATTATTAGTTACTCCGATATAGAAAGTTGTATTCAAATAGTTTGTCATTATATAAACAGCACTCTCATTTTTCATAGTTGTTATTATAGCATAATTAACATCGAAGTAGTTCCTTTACGTACGGTAAGAATCTATCCTCCCAACGTCATTCCGGGCTTGACCCGGAATCTATCCATTTCAATCAAACGGATAGACCCTGAATCAGCGGATTTCGGCGGGCGTGAAACGCCCTTAGCGAGCAAAACCACGTTTTTGCGAGCTGCCGATAATCCAAGACAAGTTCAGGGTGACGTAAATATTAAAACAACCATACATTAAGTGACTATTCCGAATAAAAACAAGGAGGAAAAATGAAAAAAAGTATCATCACAATTCTTGCTGTATTTATTATTCCGGCGCTGGCATATTTGGGTTTAAGCCAATCCGGCTCAAGCACTGCAAAAGATGCATCGGGCAAACCGGAAGTTATAAAGTTTACTTCGGCAATGTGTCTGGACTGCCAGAAAATGAATAAAATTTTCACTGCTCTGAAACCCAAATACGGGGACAGAATAGCTTTCACCGATGTAAATGTACAGGACAACAGCGATTTTGCAAAATCCCAAATTAAAAAACATAATATTACACTCGTTCCGACAATTATCCTGTTTGATTCAAGCGGAAAACAGATTAAAAGAATTGAAGACGCCATTCCCGAAACAGAAATGGATAATTATTTAAAAGGGCTTAAATAATGGAGCATTTGGCAGATTTATTCAGACATGGCGGCAGTTTGCCCATACTGTTTACACTGTCATTTCTGGGCGGTTTAATCGCATCAATTTCGCCCTGTTCACTGGCAATGCTTCCGATAATTGTGGGGTATGTCGGGGGATATTCAAAGGACAAACCGTCAAAAACGCTTGTACAAATGCTGTTTTTTGTACTGGGAACAGCGGTCGTTTTTTCTCTCATAGGCATAATATGCGCGGTTACGGGAAAAGTATTTGTATCTTTTATGGGCGGATATTTCGGGGTATTTCTTGCCGGAATAATTCTGGTAATGGGCTTGAAGCTTACCGGAGCGCTCGACTTTGAAATTCCTGTTTTAATCAAAGAAATCCCGCAGGGTGAAGTTCAGGACACATTTTTGTATCCGGTAATTCTCGGCGGCGTGTTCGCGCTTGCCGGAACTCCGTGTTCCACGCCTATTTTGGCGGGAATTATGGCGTTTGCGTCTTTATCGGCAAGTATTCCCAAAGCAATCTTTATGCTGTTCCTGTTCGCGCTGGGGCAGGGGTTAATCCTTATTTTGGCGGGATTTATAACTTCGCATATGAAATCAATGTCAAAATTCGCACAGGCTTCCGATATTCTGCTCAAAGCAAGCGGCGCCCTGCTGGTAATCGCTTCAATATATATTTTTTATAAGATTTTCGCTCCGCTGGTTGTAAAGTAGCGATTAAGATGCTAAGATTGAGCTGAGGCATGTTCCGAAAGGAGAAAATAATGGCAGTATACGAAGGGCAGCTGGTTACAGCTAATGAGAAGTTTTGTATTATTGTATCGCGCTTTAACGACTTTATCGGCTCAAAACTGTTAGCCGGCGCCGTTGATGAATTAACAAGACACGGGGTGCCGGAGAAAAACATTGATGTGGTAAAAGTTCCGGGAGCCTTTGAAATTCCGCTTGCCGCGCTGAAATGCGCAAAAACCAAAAAGTATGATGCATTAATTGCACTCGGCGCAATTATCAAAGGTTCAACACCGCATTTTGATTACGTCAGCGCAGAGCTTTCAAAAGGAATTGCTCAGGTAAGCCTGCAAACAGAAGCGCCTGTTGCATTCGGAGTGCTCACAACGGATAATATAGAACAGGCGATTGAACGCGCCGGTACAAAAGCCGGAAATAAAGGCGCTGACGCTGCCAGAACAGCGATTGAGACGGCGAATTTGCTTAAAAACCTGAAAGATTTATAAAACCGCCTAATCTCCGGCTAAACCCGAAAGGAATGAAATGAGCGAAGTAATAACAGAATACCGGAATGAAAATACAAAAGATATTGATCTTCTTTCAACCATTGACATGGTTCGTAAAATGAACGGGGAAGATAAACTGGTTGCGCTGGTTGTCAGCGAAGAAACCGCGAATATAGCGCAAGGAATTGATATTATAGCCAAACAATTCCTCAAAGGCGGCAGATTGTTTTACTTTGGCGCGGGAACTTCGGGCAGACTGGGAGTTCTTGACGCGTCAGAAAGCGTTCCTACTTTTAGCGTTCCGGCCGATATGATTAACGGCGTAATTGCAGGCGGCGCCAAAGCGCTTACGGAATCGGTTGAAGGCGCCGAAGACGATTTCAGCGCGGGTTATGAAGATGCAAAATCTCTTACGGATAAAGACGTTGCAGTGGTAATTTCCGCAAGCGGCAACCCTAAATATCTGCTCGGCGTACTGGAAAGAGCCGGCGAAACAAATACAAAAACAATTGCCGTTACCTGCAACTCCAAAGGGAAAATTGCGGAAGAAGCCGGGCTTGTAATCTGTGCGGAAGTCGGGCCGGAAGTTATTGCGGGTTCAAGCCGGCTGAAAGCGGGTACAGCGCAAAAGATGATTTTAAACATGCTCTCAACCGGCGCAATGATTAAAATCGGCAAAACTTATGAAAACTTTATGATTGACCTGCAGGCGGTAAACGAAAAATTAAAAGACCGCGCAATAAGGATTACCGCTCAAATCGCAGACACAACTCATGCGGACGCATTTGCAAAACTGCTTGAAAGCAGCTGGGAAATTAAAACGGCGATAGTTTCTCTGAAGTTAGACTGCAGCGTTGAAAAAGCGCGCGAAGAACTGAAGAAACATCGCGGAGTTCTGAGATTACTGTTGAAATAACCCTTGTCCCCCCCTTGAGGGGGGACCGAAATTCTTGTAAAGAATTTCGAGGGGGGGGTATTAAGAAGAAAACTTGAAAGGGTTGAATGACTGAAAAATTAACAATCATCGGAGCCGGCTGCTGGGGGTTAACTCTGGCTTGGCTGTTGACAGATAACTTTAACGAAGTGACCGTCTGGGGGCGTGAACAGGATTTGTCCGATGAATTACGCACCCGCAGACATACAAGCCGTCCGCTGGAAATCCGGCTGAAAGACAAAGTTGAAATAACCTCCGATTTAGCCCGCGCAATTGAAGGCGCGTCCATAATTCTTAATGTCGTATCAACATCAGGCACCCGCGATGTCTGCGAAAACCTTAAAAAAGCGGGAATTAAGCCGGAGCAGGTTTTGGTTAATGCATCGAAAGGCATTGAACTGCCGTCTTTAATGCGTATGAGCGAGGTTATAAAAGAAGTTCTGCCAAAACAAAAACTTGCCGTTCTGTCAGGTCCGACACTCGCAAAAGAAGTTCTGCAAGGCAAACCTACCGCTGCGTCTGTTGCTTCTGACGATACGGAAACTGCAGAATTCGTGCAAAAAGCCTGCAGTGTTGCGGGTAAATTCCGTCTTTACACAAACAGCGATGTGATTGGTGTGGAACTTGGCGGAAGTTTGAAAAACGTAATTGCAATAGCATCAGGATTTGCGCACACAATGGAGCTTGGCGACAACTGTTCAGGAACACTCCTGACCAGAGGTATGGCGGAAATTGTCCGCGTAAGTCTGCGGCTCGGAGCAAACCCTTCGACACTTTACGGGCTTTCGGGAATGGGAGACTTAATTGCAACATGCTCAAGCCCTATGTCAAGAAATTACACTGTTGGCTCAATGCTGGCAAAAGGTAAAAAAATTGACGATATTCTCGCCGAACTGGGTTCTGTTGCGGAAGGCGTTAAAACTTCAAAAGCAATCTGCGAATTGGCGGGAAAACTTAACATAGAAGTCCCTCTCTCAAGCGCAATATATGAAGCTGTTTACACCGACATTACGCCCGAAGCGCTTCTTGATAAATTAATGAACAGAAAGCTCAAAGAAGAGGAAAGATATTAAGTTGAATGGTTGAATAGCTAACTACCTCTCCTTACAGGAGAGGATGAATTTCTTAATGAACACGGAGTGTGAATTTAGAAATTCAGGTGAGGTGGCGCAAAACCGAATAAAACTTGTGTAGAGTACATGTAGTGCCTATGCCTGCCCCCTCACCCCAAACACTAAGCTCAACCTACGGTTTCACTTAGTGTTTGCACCCTCTCCCGCAGGGAGAGGGTTAACATACCGGTCTCTAACCCCTAGTCTCTAATGGATGGTTTTATTGATAACGTCATTGCTTGACATGTACCGTTTTCTATTGCATTTACTGTCCTGATTATTAACTGTTTTTTATGCTATACTATAAACTATGGAAATCAAATACGCCGTGAATTACATAAAAAACACTTTCCACCCTCTTGCAGCGCCTGATACTTTAACTATTCACGACGGTCAGATGGTTCTGGTTAAAACCGAAAAAGGTGAAGAAGCCCTGAAAGTTTTTCATGTTAATTCCAAAATCGCAAAAATCTGGGAGGAAAGCAAACGAAAACCGGAAACGCTGCATATTTCAAGGGTTTTGTCCCAGCGCGACATGCAAGCTTTAGATGACATTAAAAAAGAAGAAGCGGAATCTTTTTTTAAATGCCGCGCCCTAATCAGACAGCACAGGCTCAACATGAACCTTGTTCAATGCCGCATAACTTTTGACAAAAGAAAAATAACGTTCTATTACACAGCGCCGGAACGCGTTGATTTCAGAGCGCTTTTAAAAGATTTAACCCAAACATTTACCCGTGTGAGAATTGACCTGCGCCACATCGGAGTTAGAGATGAAACCTCGCTTCTGGAAGGCGTTGGGATTTGCGGAAAGCCGTTCTGCTGTTCGTCATTCCTGCGCAAATTTGCGGCGATTAACGTAAAACTTGCCAGAGACCAGGGAATGCCGATAGCTCCGGGTAAAATTTCCGGCGCTTGCGGAAGACTCTTATGCTGCCTGACTTACGAGTATCCAAACTACATAGAAGCGGCAAAAGATATGCCTCCGGTAGGCTCTCCGGTCATGACAAATGACGGACTGGGAAAGGTTTGCCAATTGAACTTCCTCAGCGGCAGAATTTCCGTAAAAATGGAAGACGGCAAAACTAAGGAATTTAACAAATCCGATATTGAAATGGTGGACGCGGAAGTAAACGTGGAAATAGATGATGTTCCGGTGATTAACACTTACACCGATGACACTAACATAGACCTCAAACAGCTTGAAGACGACCGCAACAGCTCTACGGGAAATGTGTAAAAAAAGAAGTTCACACTTTTGTGTGAACATTGAACAATAATCTTGGGAGGAGATTTGGGGATAGTTGTACATGCATGATAATGCAAGCATGCCCGTTTTGTTACATGCATATTATAAAAATTAATAAAAATTTACATTTGCTGACTGAGTGAATAGGGAGCAGCCATACCCTTCGTCATTACTTGACATGCACAGCAATGACGGGATGGTTATGATGTGACTTGTCATGTGGCAGCCCCTGAACTTCTATATTATTACCAAAGTTAAACCGCGCTTTCAGGTGCATATTTATTAAAAGCGGAACATTGACAGCCGGCTATGTTCTTAATAGAATTAAACATGTTATGCCGGCATAGCTCAACGGTAGAGCAACGGTTTTGTAAACCGTAGGTTGTAGGTTCGATTCCTATTGCCGGCTTACTTTCTTTTTTAGAAAAAAAAGAAAGTAAGCAAAGAAAAAATCAAAACAAGAGATGTTATTGCATAACAACGGTTCCTTGTTTCTTTCTTTTTAGAAAAAAAAAGAAAGTAAGCAAAGAAAAAACTTCTTTTTACTTTGCTTTTAGAAAAAAGTAAAAAGCCAACGATATGCCCTTGTGGCACAGGGGTAGCGCACTCCCTTGGTAAGGGAGAGGTCATGAGTTCAAATCTCATCAAGGGCAAAATGATAATTGAATATGGGTAGGTGCCCGAGTGGCTAAAGGGAGCAGACTGTAAATCTGCCGTCGTGAGACTACGGTGGTTCGAATCCGCCCCTGCCCATTTTAAAAACGACTCCGTAACCCGAGAGTCGT
>JAISCP010000008.1 GCA_031265495.1 Heliobacteriaceae bacterium
ATTTACATTCATTTGGCGGGTTGCTTCCTCTAATCGTCTGTCAAATACTTCTTTGGCCGTTGAGTATGATTTCTCCTGCCAGTTTGCCATTAATGCAGGCATGGTCAGCGCTGCTACAACCCCGATTACAGTTAGGGTTATCAATACCTCAGCCAAGGTGAAGGCACCTTGCGTTTTCATAGAAAGCCTCCTATTTAATCCATACTTTATCTTTATACCATATTTTTTAATTTCTGTCAATGATTATTGTTATTACCCTCTCCCAAAGGGAGAAGGTGTTAAACCTTTCACCCTCGCTACGCTCGAGATACAGGCTGGCTCATTGCCTGTTCGTTTTGTAAACTATTCAACCCTATTCACTATTTACTAAATACTATTCACTATTATAATATGTACAGCAATGACAAAGCAGCAAAAAGTTACCAATGCCTTAGCAGCACTAATCTTTACCGTCCTATTTCCGTAGCTTTCTGCGCCATTGACTTGGTAATCCCGATAAGCGCAAGGTTCGCCTCGTAAGCGCGCTGGGCAAGAATAGCGTCCGCCATATCAACCATGGCGTTTACATTGGAAGCTCT
Source organism: Heliobacteriaceae bacterium (assembly GCA_031265495.1). Classification (GTDB taxonomy): domain Bacteria; phylum Cyanobacteriota; class Vampirovibrionia; order Gastranaerophilales; family Gastranaerophilaceae; genus UBA947. The sequence continues at coordinate 579 of JAISCP010000008.1, forward strand.
TATATAACCGTTTGCATCAGCGTCAGGGTGTCCGGGACGGTAAATCTTATCACCCAAAGTCGGGTCTTCCGTACATCCGCTGAAAATTACCCCGCCCTGCGTATACGGCAAAGTTCCGACGCCGAAAACATCGTTCTTCATTGTGTTCATCAATCCGTGAAAAGAAATATCTTCTGTTGCGTTTAAAATAGGGATACGTCTTACATAGTTCGGCGTATCCACGTTAGCAATGTTTTTGGCGTGGATATCCAGCCTTAAACCATGTGCTGTTAAAGCGTTTGAGCCTATATTCATTGATTCCATTATTGACATCTTTTTTTATACCCTTTCAAGTTGATTTTACCTTCTGCCGCCTTTTTTAAATTTACTTAATATTTTCTTTGCTTTATCCTTACCGGCTTTTGTAAGTTGTTACCTGTCTGTTTTGCTTTTTTTGTTGAACATGCTTAACGTTTTAAACCATTCAACCCTTCAACTTTTCAACTGTTTTACCTGTCTGTTTTGCTTTTTATACCCTTTCAAGTTAATGTTGGTGAGTTTCGCCTTTTTATGTTTTTACCTTTAGTTTTTGATATTTTACCCTTAGCCGGCTTCTGCCAGTTGCCCCGCAACTCCTTTGCTTGTTATGTTGAACGCGCTTAACGGTTTCTAAACCATTCAACCCTTCAACGGTTTTACCTGTCTGCTTTGCTTTTTATGTTGTCCGGTTATTTACCTACATTAATAACCGTTTTCATTTCGGTAATTATATTTGACATTCTTCGTGTTGCCATTGTGTAGAACAAGGCGTTTTGCTGAATTTCCATTAATTCGTGCGCCGGGTCGATTTCTTCATATTGCCGGTCTTCAATTACCCCTGACGGACCAAGCTTCTGGGAAAGTTTTGTTTCAAGCGGGCTGTTCATGGAACTCAAATACCCGCTGAAATCTATATCCCGTCTTACATAGCCCGGAGTATCAATATTCGCAAGGTTAGAACCCAGCGCCCTCTGCCGCTGTGAAATCAAATCCATCATTAAATTAGCTTTGCCCATACTATCTAGCGCTGTAAACATCTTTTTTACCTTAGCTTACGATTTCTCGTAATACCGCCTTTCTTTTTTTATGTTCGTCTCAAGTTAATGTTAGTGTCTTTCGCCTTTTATGTCATTCTGAACTTGTTTCAGCATCTCTGTGTTATCCGGCTTCCGACAGTTGCCTCGCAACTCCTTTGCTTTTCTTGTTGAATGTACTTAACGACTTTTAAACCATTCAACCTTTCAACTTTTCAACCCTTGCTACTGCCTTTCATTTTTTGTACTGCCTATTCTCTGATATTAATTGCCTTGTTGTACATATCATCTACGACTTTCATCATCCGCATACTTGCAATCATTGATGCGTTAAGCCTCAGCATTTCGCTTACGCCGCCGTAAACACTCGTATTTGAAGTTTCTATGTTATGCTGTACCAGTAAATCGTGATTTTTAACCAGTTTTGCTTCACCGGATTCTTCGGTCGGCGCCATTTTGTTCATGCCGGCAGGAATAAGCCCTTCGGGACAATCAAACCTCACAACCGGAATTGTTCCGAGCTTTTTGGGTTCAACAGACATTGAAGAATCATAAGCAACAACTTCACCGTTTGGCTTAACTTCCCACTTGTAGCAGTTTGTCGGAATTTTTATACCGTCTCCGACTATCCAGTCATCGTTAGTCAACAGGTAGCCGTCTTTGCCTTGTTTAAAAGAACCGTCACGCGTGTATGCGACTTCACCCGAAGGCGAAACTACCGGTATAAATCCCGGTCCGCTGAGCGCCACGTCATAAGGGTTTGTCGTAATCCTCAAAGAACCCTGTTCATAATTCGTTCTGACTACGCCTTTAAGGTATCCGTCAACGTCAAGCATCTGTTCAAACCGTTCCGCTTTGTAGCCGGTGGTATTCATGTTAGCCATCGCGTTGCCCACGTAACCCAGTCTTTCAAATTGGTTAAGAGTGTTGTTAGCGCATTTTCTTACTATTGCCTGCATACTGTACATTTTTTGTTCCTTTCAAGTTTTTTTTGGGGGTGAATAGGTGAATAAGTGATTAGGTGAATAGGAAACTGCCCTGCGTCATCCTGAATTTATTTCAGGATCTCTTTGTTTTTTCCTTATCCGAGAAGGTGACCATCTGATAAGTGTTTTCCTGATTATTATTCTCCGTTATTGCGTTGAGCCTAATTGTGAAATTACTTTTTGTAAATTCTGGTTTTGTATCATAAAAATCTGTCTGTTTGCTTCAAAGTTCCTTATAATCGGCATCATTGTAATAAATTCTTCCTGAAGGGACACATTTGAAAATTCGTTGTACCCTTGTTTCACCTGCGGGTCCATGACAAGCGCCCCGTTAGAATCCGAAACTCCTAAAAAAGCTACGCCTTCAAGTTTATTAGTTTTAGGATTAAAAACGCTGACAAAACCTTTTGCGTCAATTTTTATATGCTCAGGATCTTCGGGAACCACATGCAGTTTTATAGGGGTGCCTGTATTGGACAGGACAGGGTTATCCGTTATGTTCAGGAGATTGCCTTCTTTGTCGTACTTAAACCTGCCGTCGCGGGTAAGCTCTATGCCGTCAGAGGTTTGAATTGCGAAGTAGCCTTTATTTGCCAGAGAGCAGTCAAGCCGATTATCCGAAGCCTGCATACGCCCGACTTTTTCATCAACCGCCTGAGAAAGCCCGTGAGTTCCGATGAATTCAGTAAGCGAGGAAATTACGGCGTCTTTTCTCTGATAACCCACTTTATCAAAACCTACTATGTTTTCGTTTTTCATGGACATCAACTCGCCCTGAACATGCATTGCCCGCAGCGAAGCTGTTACTCCTCTTTCTGTATATCGTATTCCGCCTATAATTTTCATGTTTTTGCCTCATAAATCTTCTTTATCGTATAAACGGTTATTTTTATACAATATACAGTTAATCGACAAAAAATCATCCGTTTATATGACGGGATTTAATGATGAAAATCCAAAAGTCAATTGTTTAGTTAAGTGAACAGGAAATTTAGAGGTATTGAGGGCTGGATGTATAGAGGTATCGCTAAATTAGTTGAAAGGTTGAATAGTTGAAAGGTTAGATGACCCTCCCTCAAGGGCAGTGGTAACTTTTTATTGCTTTGTCATTGCTGTTCCCTCTTTCCTGTTTACTATTTACTAATTTTAGCCATCCCTCTATACCTCTAAATTTACTACTCCCTATTTACTATTCCCTATTTACTGTTATAATAATTTCATGAGAAAGTTTTTTTTATCGCTTATATGCTTTGTAATTCTTCAGGCAGCGGGTTCCGCCGGTGAGATTAAGTTCGTTCAGGTCACCGATGTTCACTATTCTTCCGGTAACGAATATAAAGAACAGGTTCTGAAAAAAACCATTGCGGATATTAATAAACAGAGTAAAATTTCTTTCGTTGTCTTCACCGGCGACAACATTGATTCTCCAAACCCCGTCTACTTAAAAGAATTTGTTAAAATGGCGAATAAACTGAATGTACCGTATTACGCGGTAATCGGCAACCACGACGTGTTTAAAAACGGCGGACTATCCAAAGAACAATATTTGGAAATTATGCGCTATAACAATATTTTTTATAAACCGAAAAAACCAAACTATGTATTCAAAAAAGACAGATTTGTTTTCATAATTGTTGACGGCGCAAAAGAGGTTATACCCGGTCCGGCTGGGTATTACAGAGAAGACACCCTCAAATGGCTGGATAAACAGCTTAAAAAATATAAAAATAATCCTGTTACAATTTTTCAGCACTACCCGCTTATAGAACCTAAAATACTGAAATCCCACCGGACACATCAGGCGGAAGTATATCTTGATTTGCTGGGTAAGCACAACAATGTTATAGCTGTAATTTCAGGCCACTACCATGTGAACGGCGAAAATATGCAAAACGGAATTTACCATATAAGCACACCTTCTTTATTAAATGAACCGAATTCTTATAAAATCATCACTGTTGTAACGACAAGAGGGTTTTCACCCATGATTTACACAGAATTAAGAGAAGTTAAGTAGTTGGTTTTTTCATGTTAAAATAATTATAATACAATGTAAAACTAGGTAACGGAAGATACAATGCATGAGGGCAATATTTTATTTAATTTGTTTGTAATAGCATTTTTGCTGTTTTCAAACGGTTTTTTTGTCGCGTCTGAATTTGCTATGGTAAAAGTCAGGAAGACACGTATTGAGCAGCTAATCAAAGAAGGAAACAACAGCGCAAGAATTGCACTGGACGCAGTAAAAGACCTTGATAAATTTATAGCGGCAGTTCAGTTGGGGGTTACAATTTCCAGCATCGGGCTTGGCTGGGTCGGCGAAAGCACTTTGGCAAGAATGATTGAACCTGTTTTCCTCTGGGCGCCGGGCGTAAGCCGGACAATCGCGGTTCATACCGCCGCAGTATCAATTGCTTTCGGTCTTATAACAGTTATGCATGTTGTTATCGGCGAACTTATCCCAAAATCTCTGGCGCTGGAGTTTACGGAAAAAACCGCGCTGGCTGTTGCGCGGCCAATGCAGCTTATAATCTGGGTTTTTAACCCTTTTATTAAACTGTTAAACGGACTCGGGAATTCTATACTGAAATTATTCAACATATCCCATGCTCACCGGTCATCACTGGTTCACTCGTCCGAAGAATTAAATATGCTGGTAAATGACAGCTACAATGAAGGTGTTCTTAACGAAACCGAAAAAGAAATGCTGCAAAATGTATTCAAATTTTCAGATTTAACCGCAAAACAGGTTATGATTCCCCGAACCGATATGGTCTGCATTCCTAAGGACATGGCTCTTGAAGAATTGAACCGGCTTGCAGAAGAAAGCCAATACACCAGATATCCGGTTTACGACGGAGATATTGACCACATTACGGGGTTAATACATGTTAAAGACCTTTACTCTCTGCTTTTAAAGAATGAAACCTGCGAAATCGAAAAAATTCAGCGTGATATTATGCTGGTACCGGAAACAATTACTATGGACAATCTTGTTATTGAATTCAAAAAAAATAAGGCGCAGATGGCGATAGTTATTGATGAATTCGGCGGAACATCAGGGCTTATCACGCTTGAAGACGTTCTGGAAGAAATTTTCGGCGAAGTACAGGATGAATTTGACGAGGAAGAAGAATTTGATATTAGAGAAGTATCCCCGAACACTTATACCGCAAATTCCATGATGAGAATTGACGAGTTTGCGGAATTTTTCGGACTCGACGAAGAAGAAATTGACGATGAGGACATTGACACAATCGGCGGGCTTGTGGTAAAAATCTTGGGCAGGCTTGCGCAAGTCGGAGACACGGCAACTTACAAGAGCTTCTATTTTGTGGTAAAAGAAATTGACGGGGCAAGGATTACGCGGCTGGAAATAGTACGGGAAACGCCGGCTTGCGATACGGAAGAGCAGTAAACTTCTTTTAATATTTATTCACAACATATTGACAACTGTAAGTTTACGGTTTATAATATTAATATGATTAAATCGTTTAAGCACAAAGGACTTGAAAAATTCTACACAACCGGAAGCTTAAAAGGTATACAGGCTATACATGCAAACAGACTGACGGAATTATTAATGGCTTTGAATATGACAACTGAAATAAGCGATTTAAATTCTCCGTCTTATAGGCTGCACCCGCTAAAAGGTGATTTAAAAGGACTTTGGTCCGTAACTGTGCAAGCAAATTGGCGTTTAACATTTAAATTCGAAAATAATAATGTGTATATTCTGGATTATCAGGATTATCATTAACGAAAGGAGTATCACTATGGAAATGTACAACCCCCCTCATCCGGGACAGATATTAAAGAATATTTATCTCAAAGACTACAATCTTTCTGTCAGCGCATTCGCCCTGAGAATAGGCGTATCGCGTACAACTGCGTCAGAACTTATTAACGGCAAAAACGGTATTTCAGCGGAAATGGCGCTGAAGCTGGCTAAAGCGTTTAATACATCCGCGCAATTTTGGCTTAACGGGCAGCAGGCTTACGATTTATGGCAGGCAAAAAAGCGTGTTAATCTTGATAACGTACAGGTTATTGCAATATAGAGAGCGGAAATTCCGCTCTCTTATTAACCTTCAAAATAATCCCCTGATATTCAGGGGATTATTGTTTTATTTTCACTTTATTTAAAAACTACGAAGCTTTCTTTGAGCCCATAGCTGAACGGATAATAAGTCCGACCGCCGCACCTGCCGCCGCAAGACCAAGTCCCCATTTCCATAAGCTTTTCTTACATGCCTGGTATGCGTCTGTAACTACCCCATGCATAGCTTTAGAAGCCTCATCGACTTCACTTAAAGCCTTGATTTTAATTTTACCGTCAGCAACATCCGCTACTTTTTTAACCAGCGCCTCACCGGTTTCACTACCGCCAACTATGTTTAACTTTGCCTCTGTATTTTTGATTGCGTCTGCAATGCGTTTTTTAAGTTTGCCTGCGTCGCCTGTAGTTTTTAATTCTTCCGCTATAACTTCTTCAACCGATTTAGCCGGCACTGCTTTTACTTCTGCGATATTGTTTGCCGCATCAGCCGCTACTGCTTTCACTTCCGGTTGTGCTTTATACCCTAAGAGTTCCGCCTTATCTTTAGCCAGCTTTTGCAAGTCCTCAAGTTTTATATCCTTTGGTACTTCTGCAATCTGTTTCAAAGACTCAACTTCTTTTGCTAATGTTTGAGGAGTCTTATTTGTAACATAATATTCAGTACATTTGCTCTCAAATGCTGAAGTCTCTACTGTTTTAATGTCGTCAGGAAGTTCTTCTCCTGCTATTGCTTTGTATAACTTTTTAGCTTCTTCCAGAGCTTTATTTTTATTGCCGTCAGCTTTGAGACCGTCTTTAGTGAAGCCGAGTTCTTCAAGGTCTTTAACAACAGCGTCGGAAAGATTTTCTGCTTTGCCGTCTGTCGCCAATGTTACAAGCGCTTTAAACTTGTTAGATTGTGCTGTTGCTTTATTAGTTAGCGCTAATTCTTCTGTTTTGTTAAAAACAGCTGTATCTTTTGGTGTTGAAAAACCTGCAATTGATAATCCTGTTCCTGCGCCGATAACCGTAAGGCCCAGCGGAATTGCGTAACTTTGTTGATTTCCATTTCCTACTGCTTGTACTGACATAATTAATCTCCTTTTATAATTTTATAATAAACCTTCTATTTTCTACTATAATTCTATCAAAAAACAAAAAAAAAATAAATTGCTATTTTATTATAGCATAATTTACAAATTTTAACAAAACTATTTACAATTATTTACGGAATAGTTTCCCTGCATAGATTTTAACGCTTTTATAATCATTCACAAACTTTAGTAATTACGAAACTTTTCCTCTTTTTAAATGATGCGGCAAACATAATATTGTATAGAATAGTATTGAGGAAACAATATTTGGGAAGGTTAATGGGCCAAGATTTTGATTTTACATCCTATAATAATATAAAACGGCTCAGTGATGATGAGCTGGAAGCATTGTGGAACAATTATTTCAAAAACAAAACAAATAAACCCGTGAGAGACGCCCTAATAGTTCAATACATTTACCTGATACGCTACGTTGTCGGACGAGTCAGGGTAACTCTGCCCGCAGCTGTTTCAATTGAAGACATAACCGGCTACGGGGTTGAAGGTCTGATTAAAGCTGTCGAAAGGTATTCTCCGCAAAGAAATACAAGATTTGAGACTTATGCACTTATAAGAATTCGGGGCTCTATTTTAGACAAAATCCGCTCTGAAGATTTTCTGCCCAGAAGCGTCAGGAAAAAAATTAAAGAGGTTAAAACCGCACAAGAGGAATTGAAGCAGGAACTGGGCAGAATGCCTGCCGTTAAAGAAATAGCGGCCCGTCTGGACATTGAGCCTGAAAAAGTAAACCGGCTTCTGTCGGAAGACATTATTATGACTTCAATTTATGATAAAAAAGGCAGTTCCGAAGACAGCATGGAGATTATCGACACCATTGAGGACACAAACAGACTAACCCCGCATGAGGAAGTTGAAGAAAAAAATGTTAAACGTCAGCTTCAGCGCGCACTGCAAAGGCTTCCCGAGCGTGAACGCATGATAATGGTGCTTTACTATCATGAGAATATGACCTTAAAAGAAATCGGTGAAACAATCTGTATGTCGGAATCCCGTGTATGCCAGCTTCACGCCGCAGGGATTATGAAGCTGAAAAATATCCTGAACGAAAACCGTACTTCAAGGTTACAGCAGAGCATTATCGGGTGAAAAGCAGTGATTAAGTGAATAGGTGATAAAGTTAGTTGAAAGGTTGAATAGTTGAAGGGTTGAAAGGCTTACCCTCCCCTTAAGGAGAGTGTTAACTTTTTATTGCTTTGTCATTGCGAGGACGAATGTAATGAGGACGAAGCAATCCAGTCAAAACCGTTGAATTTACTGGATTGCCGCGTCGGGCTTACGCGCTGCAAT
>JAISCP010000051.1 GCA_031265495.1 Heliobacteriaceae bacterium
GACAATCCGACTGTTCTGGATTGCTTTTTTGCAGAAAAACATTTGACTGTATTTTTTGAAAAGTTTAGTTTTTTAGCAAGTTACAAAGTCGCCTCAATGAAAAAAATCGAATTTTTCAATATCAAAAACATAGACGCAGGCTATTTGCACCATTATGTTAATTTGGGTTACAGCCGCAAGTCGATCGAGGTGGAAGAACGGAGTTTCGATAACTGTTCCGAAACAGTTAATTCGCTGTTCACCAATGCTGTTTTACTTTACAAAGGAAACAGTTACACGAAAAATATTAACCTGTTTCCCTTTGTAATTGACTATAATGCTTTGACGCTTGAAAAGAACTCAAAAATTGCCTTTTTCAGTCAGCCTGCATTCGACGAGGATTGTCTGGAATACGCATTTCTGGATACCGACGAAACTTTTGATCTGGAATACAAGGGAATTGTACAGCAAAAAGGCAATAAAAATGTGGTTTTCCTGACGGACGAGGATATGAAAATTTACAGCAAAGACTGCGTATTGACCACTTTCCGAATGATACAGGAAAAACTTTTTATCTAAGGTATGCGAAATAAACAAGATATAACAGATTATAAAAAGCTTTGGATTGCTTTGCTTCGTTCCTCGCAACTCCTTATAATGACGCTTTTCGTAAATGGCATATTAAGAGGCTTTTCTGGATTGCTTCACTTCGTTCGCAATGACGGACAGCGATGGATTGCTTCGATTTATGATGACGCCTTTTGTTATCTCCTGACTGGAGGATGCGAAGTAAATAACAATATAGCCAACAGTCATGTCCTGAAATTCCGTATTTCAATTGCCCGTAGGGCATCAATATCAATAGAAAACCGTTTATCTCCCGTCACAACCCTTTTAAGGGTTGCATACGGTGGTAATTGTTTACTGCACAGCCTAATTGCAGAATATCCCCATATTCAACCCCTGACGGGGTTGTGGAGGTGTACCGGACAGTTTCTATTGATATTAATGCCCTACGGGCAATTTCGCAATGCGTACCAGAAAGTTCAATTGTTATATGTTATTAATTTTTCTTCCCTAAACTCGAAAAAAACATGCAAAAAAGATACCCTTTCAAATATTTAGACGCTTACACCCGCAACGATAAGGATTTTTACTTCGGCAGGAATGAAGAGGTGGAACAGCTTTACGAAATGACTTTCCAGACGAATTTGCTGCTGGTTTACGGCGCTTCGGGAACAGGCAAAACAAGTTTGATTCAGTGCGGACTAGCAAACCGTTTTGAATCGCATGACTGGCTGGCTTTAACCGTTCGGCGCGGTGCAAGTATAAATCAATCGCTCGAAAAAGCTCTGAATGATGCAATCGGAAACGATACGGAATATTTTGATGACTGGGAAACGGAAAGCGAAGAAGACAATTCACCGCTTGCCCAGCAGATTAAAACCCTGCGGCTGAAATATTTTAAACCCGTTTACCTGATTTTCGACCAGTTCGAGGAGCTGTATATTCTGGGAAATAAAAAAGAACAGGACGATTTTTACCAGACAGTAAAACAGCTGCTTGCGCTCAATCACCCTGTGAAAATCATTATCACTATACGTGAAGAATATTTGGGACATTTGTATTATTTTGAGAAAATTGTACCCGATATTTTACGGAAAAAACTGCGGATTGAACCGATGACATTAGACAAAGTCCGCCAGGTTTTGCAGGGGATAAACAATCCTGCAAAAAGTTTGGTTACACTGAAAAAAGGCGAAGAAGAAACGCTGATACAAGCCATTTTCGACAAACTGCGCGAGGGAAAAATCAGCATTGACTTACCTTATTTACAAGTGTTGCTGGACAAATTGTATTTGAGCCAAACCAATAATGACGAGCAACACAATGCAGAAGCCGTACTGACCTGTGAGGCGCTGGAAAAAACAGGAACTATCGGCGATATTCTCTTCGGTTTGCTGGACGGTTTGGTATCACAGCTCAAAACCGATAAAAACACTGCGCCCGAAACGTCCTGGCAAACGCTGTCGTGTTTCGTAACCCTTGAAGGCACAAAGGAGCCGCTGTCGGCAAAGGCTTTGCAAAAGCAATTGCCCGAAATCAATCCGGATACGCTTACGGAAATTCTGCAATTCTTTGTCGGCAAACGGATTTTGCGTTACGATGAAAATGAACAGGTTTACGAAATTGCCCATGATGCATTGGCAAAACAAATCCACGCCAACCGCTCGGTGGACGAAGTGGCGCAACTGCAAATAAAGAAACTGATACACGACACATTAAACAAAAATGCCAATCTGCGCGAGTTTTTTACGGCAAAGCAATTAAAGGAAATTGATTTGTACATAGAATATTTGGAACTTTCATCTGAAGAAAAAGACTGGATAGAACAAAGCCGAAAAGAAGCGGAAAAAATTGAAAAACAAAGACGGAAAGTGTTGCGAAATACCCGTTTGGCGCTTGTGGCAGCAGTTATTTTCCTGATTCTTGCGGGTTGGCTGTGGCAGGAAGCGGACAAAGCGAAAGAAAATGCCATAAAGGCGGAAACAGAAGCAATAATGGCAAAAGACGAAGCAATAAAGCAAGAAACACTTGCTAAACAGGAACTGAACAATCGAAAAATGCTCGAATTTGAAGACTTGGAAAAACGAGCCGAAAGTATTAAAAATGCGGGAGGTTATCCAAAAGATATTATTTTTCAAATGCGGGAAATTGCCACTACGCACCCCGACAGCACAAACTTAAAACAGATTATAGAAAAGTATAAAAAATAAAAGCATGAAAAAAATAATATTCATATCAGGTTTTGTATTCGCTTCATTAATGCTTGCGGCGCAAAGCAATTACAACGAAGCAATACAACAGGGAGACGAAGCGCAAAAACGCGGCGATTATTCCACCGCTATAAACAAATATTTTGCTGCCGAAGCATTTGACCCAGGCAAGAAGGAGGTTGTGCGCAAAAAAGTAAAAGAGGTCTTCACAAAGGTTGATGAGTTAAGAAAAGAAGCGGAAAAACAAAAAAACGAAGCCGAAAATGCGAGAAAAGAAGCCGATATACAAAGGACAGAAGCTGAAAAAGCAAAAGAGCAAGCCGTAGTTTTACTTGCAGAAGCTGAAAAAGCAAAAGAACAAGCTATAGTTTTACTTGCTGAAACAGAAGAAGCAAAAAACGAAAAAGAGGAAGCGCTAAAACAAGCCGATAATTTAATCGATGCTTTTTATTTCTATGAAGATAAATTTGCATTGGCTTATAAAAAAGATGAATTCTATTTTATAGATAAAAATGGTAATAAAGTTCAGGAATTAGGTTTTTGGAAAAAAGCAGAGTCATTTGATTCTTACAATAATCGTGGATTTGCAAAAGTTACAGACGATAAGAATATTGTTTATTTTTTAGACACATTAGGCAATAAATTAAAATATTCCGATAACATTAATAATATAGACAAAACTATTCAAGCATTAGATTTGTCGGGACAGAATTTGTTAAAAGTGCCTTCCAAAATTGGGAAGTTTGAAAATTTAGTTTATTTGAATCTTGACGATAATAAATTAACAGCTTTACCAAAAGAAATTGGCAATTTATCCAATCTAAAAGAATTGCAGTCAAGAAACAATCAACTTAAGACTCTGCCTCCTGAGATTGGTAATCTATCTAATTTAGATGTTTTGAATTTATATGGAAATAATTTAAAAAATTTGCCTGCTGAAATTGGAAATCTATCTAACTTAGATTTTTTGAATTTATATGGAAATAATTTAAAAAATTTGCCTGCTGAGATTGGAAATTTAAATAAATTAACCTTCTTAAGGTTAGCTTATAATGAATTAACAAGTTTGCCACCAGAAATTGGATATTTAAAAAACTTAATTTATTTAAAATTATATGACAATGAACTAACAAGTTTACCGCCAGAAATAGGAAAATTGAAAAATTTAGAGGAGTTGTCCGTAAGCAACAATAAACTAACAAGTTTACCGCCAGAAATAGGGAAATTGAAAAAATTAACAGAATTGCTAATAGACGGCAATAATTTACAATGTTTACCTGATGAAATTAAAAATGCTATTAGAGCTAATCGTTCAGAGAAACATAAACAAATTCAAGAATCCGAACAAATAAAAAAAGAAGAAAAATCCAAAGAAAAGAAGCAAAAGAGATCCTATGAAATTATTCGTCCGCTTGCAGAAAATGGAAATGCTGAAGCACAATTTGAGTTAGGAATATTCTATAGGGGTGGCGCTGAAAAAAACGAAGACGAATTTATAAGATGGATTACCAAGAGCGCCGAACAGGGATATGCTACCGCACAAAGCTTTTTGGGAAATTGTTATCATTATGGAAATAGTGTGTCAAAAGATTATCAAGAAGCCGTAAAATGGCTACGAATGGCAGCCGAACAAGATGACAAAGACGCTTGTTACGAATTAGGCTGGTTTTATATGTTAGATCGAGAGATGGGCATCAAAGCGGACTATAAAGAATCGGCAAAATGGTTTAACAAACTTTGGGAGCTTGCCGAAGCACAAAATGATTATAGATATCTTTCACATGCATCATATTACTTAGGTCATATATATTTTATGGGAGGCTACGGTATTGAAAAAAATTATGAAGAAGCTTTTAATTGGTATAAAAAAGGCGCTGAATTGGATTATGAACATAATGGAGACATTATGAATAATTTAGCTTATATGTATGAAAAAGGCTATGGCGTAAAAAAAGACACCAAAAAAGCTAACTTTTGGTATCAAAGAGCCACCCAGCATAATGCGAATCATTATATGGTACGATCCTATATACCACCTTGGATAACTTGGTAAAACGAGATTTAAAAACAAATAAATATATGAAAATAAGTAAATTAATCCTTTTTCCTGTCGTTTTTGCATTTGCCTCCTGCACTTACAAACCGAAGTATCAACTTGAGGGCTTGACAAATCCTTTGTTGGACGAATGGTTTGACTGTTTCAAAGCGGCGGACAGCAGTTTTTCGGCAGAAAATTTCGAAGCGACATATTTTTCAGAGGAAGATATGGCAGACCGTTCAAAAGATTGGTACGACAGTGAGCCGGCTTATGCCAAAGAGTACATTTTTTCGCCGGACAGGAATTATTATATCTACATGGATTTCTACACCTGCCTGGACTGCCTTAACAGAGACGGCGTTTGGGTTGGCGGCGATCCCGACTTTAAAGTAAGCTTGACAGATGTGCGCAATAAAAAGGAAATCGACATTATCCCGACCAACAGCAGCAATGGCGCTCTCGACGCCTTTTGGGTAAATGATTCCGTTTTTGTAATGCTGGGCAGTGATTATGATTATCGGAACGAAGAGTCGTATCCTTATATTTTAAAATGGAACAGGGCAAAGCCGATGGTGTACTATTCATACGATGGCAAAATAAATAATTTTCGCGACGAAAGATTTTCCCCGTTTTTCAAACGCCTGAAACGGCTGGGAATAAAATACTGAAATATGAGACATGAAACATAAAGTCATCCGGACAAACCTCATTGAAGAAGAAATGGAAACGCTCAACACATCGGGCAAAACCATTACCTTACCCATAAAAAAGAATGCCATAGAAACGTATAAATTAATATCGGAACAATGATAAACAGAAAGATTTTTATTTTTTTATTGACGGGAGTAATACTTGCTTGCCTGACGGCTTGCGGGAAAGCCCCGTCGGTTACGGCTGCTGAAGGGCTGCTTCAGCGGATGGCGCCGGCTCTTGTGGGGCGGGTTAGTTTTGAAACTGTTCCTGCCGACAGTGGCGGAGATGTGTTTGAATTGCAGACACAAAACGGCAAGCTGCTTGTTCGCGGCAACAACGGTGTGTCAATGGCGTCGGGGCTTAACTGGTATCTGAAGCATTACCTGAATTGCCAGATAACTTATCGCAGCAGTCAGTTGAATATTCCGGAAAAACTGCCCGAAATCGCAGAGAAAGTGCGGATTGTTTCGCCTCACAAGTACCGTTATTATTTCAATTACTGTACTTTCAGCTACACGATGGCGTTCTGGGACTGGGACGACTGGGAGCGGATGATAGACCTGATGGCGCTCTACGGCGTGAACGCTCCGCTATCGGTTACGGGACAGGAAGGCGTCTGGCAAAATGCAGGCAGGCGACTGGGCTTGAGTGATGAACAGATGCAGGAGTTTTACGTCGGTCCGGCATTTCTGCCTTTCGGCTGGATGGGCTGTATCGACGGATGGGCAGGACCCTTGCCGCAAACATGGATAGATGAACATGTAGCGCTCGAAAAACGGATACTTGAACGCGAAAGAGCATTAGGTATGACGCCAATCCTGCAGGGCTTCACCGGACATGCCCCGAAAGCGCTTGAAGATGTGCGCAGCGATGTCAAACTTGTAAAATTAAATCCGTGGGCGAACTTTCCCTCTACTTATTTTATTGACCCGTCAACACCGTTCTTCAAGGAACTCGGCAGAATCTGGATAGAGGAACAGACCAGACTTTTCGGTACAAATCACCTTTACGCTTCGGATACCTTCATCGAAATGGAGCCTCCAGGCAACAACCCCGATACCCTGCGAAGCATGGGCGAAGCTATTTACGCAGGGATGAAAGCCGCCGACCCTGAGGCTGTCTGGGTTTTGCAGGGATGGATGTTTAATTTTAAACGGAATTTCTGGCAGAAACCTCAGCGCGA
>JAISCP010000086.1 GCA_031265495.1 Heliobacteriaceae bacterium
ACCCTGAACTTGATTCAGGGTCTATCAGTTTAATTGAAATTGATAGATTCCAAGCCCGGAATGACGCTTTATCCACTTGAAAATTTTAACGGGACAGTTGTGGAACTTGTTTCAGGATCTGGCCACCAGTAAAAATTATTCAGCTTCCGTAAGGTTTACTTCCCCGTACAAACGGCAAGATCCTGAAATAAATTCAGGATGACGCACATGGGAGGGTGTGTTTTTATCATGTGGCAGACACTGAACCGCCGGAGGTCAATCCGGTCATTCGGCATGACAGTGGGCATTCCCAATAAGAACATTCCTAAAAAACTAACAAGAAATGATTTTCAACGGCGTAATCTCCTAATATTTACATTTTTATTTTAACGTATTTTTCTGTAAAGTTCAAGCCCTGTCCAACGAATTATTTTTACTTGTCATCTTTGGTTATTTTACGAATAACCCTGCAGGGATTTCCTGCGGCAACTACTCCTGAAGGAATATCTTTAGTTACAACGCTTCCCGCGCCGATAACAACATTATTCCCAACGGTTACCGCCGGCAGAATTACCGAATTCCCGCCAATCCAGACATTATCGCCGATTGTCACGGGCAGGCCGAATTCCAATCCGGCGCTTCTTATGTTTGCGTCAATGGGATGCCCTGCCGTATAAATACATACGCGGGGGCCGAACATAACATTACTGCCTATTTTGACTTTATTTACATCAAGAATAATGCAGTCATAATTCGCATAAAAGTTATTGCCGACACCTATATTGCAGCCGTAATCGCATCTGAAAGGCGGCTCAATATACAATTGTTTACCGACGCTTTCAAAAAGTTCTTTTACAATAGCCGCACGCTTTTCCGGTTCATCTTCGGAGTTGAAGGCTTTTGTAAATTTCAGAGCTTTTTGCCGGTCTTTTTTCAGCTCTTCATCCTGCGCCAAATACAATTCACCTGCAAGCATTTTTTCTTTTTCCGTTTTCATTGTTATCCGGCCATATTCTTATCCTGCTTCATCATGCGGCGTTTGGACAGCACTGTCTGAAACAGGTTATACATTTTTTCGTTGTTCACAACCGTAATCTGCGTTTTGTCATTTACAAAATCAATATTGACCGCTTTTTTGGTGAAAATATTTGATTGAATATTCACCAGCTGAAACAAGCCTTTAGTTAATACACTTAAAGGCTCAGTCCAAAATATTTCGAATGTTTTTCTGACGTCGAATTTTTTCATTTTCTATATTTATTGATTTTCATAATAACCGCATCCTTATCGGGCGCATTCGGATTTAACGACAAATACTGAATATAATAAATTGCCGCTTCCTGATAATTCCTATCCCCTTCATAAGCTTGTGCTTTTAATTTTGCAATAGCAGGGCTGTTGTGATAAAAATCAATTGCCCGGTTGCAGTATTCAATAGTGGAAGCGTAATTCCCTTCTTCATACTGCTTCTGCGCTACATGAAAAAATTCATTTGATTTTGTTTCACAAAGGTTTATATATGCAATGCCGTTTTGGGCTATGACATTGCCGGAATCCTTCATTAAAGCCTTTTGCAGGGCTGTCCTTGCTGTTCTAAACTGCTTATTATGAACAAGAATTTCCGCAAGATAAAGGTCATCGTCAAGGCTGTCAGAAAAATTAACGGCATTTTCAAAAGTATAAACCGCATCTTGTTCATGCCCCAGCGCAAGATAAGCTTCCCCTTTTATAACGGAATCGTTAAGGTTATTTCCGGCATTCTGAATAATATAATTCAGGCTGTCTTTTGAAGGCGACGGCTGGTGGGTCAATGACGCAAGTTTAAGTTTGGCAAGATGAAGTTTTAAATCATCGGGAGTTCTTTCAATTGCTTTGTTAATATAGTCGTAAGCAAGGTAAATATCTTTATTCGTAGTCATATTACCGCTGTCAGCGCTGTCTTTGGACATTTCATAGTACGTGTTCGCCAGACCGGTAATCGCTTGGTCGCCGTAGGCATTATCGTCAAGAAGCTGGGAATAATAATTTAATGCCTGTTCATACTTTCTTGTATGCAGCGACATGTCAGCAACTTTCAATTTGCCTTCCTGATAGTTCGGGTTTATGGCAAGAACGGTTTTTAGCTGTTCCATAGCAAATTCTTCGTCTGCCCTGTTTTCATAAACGCCGGCAAGATTCATATAAGGACGTGCATTTTCCGGTTT
This sequence comes from Heliobacteriaceae bacterium, assembly GCA_031265495.1. Classification (GTDB taxonomy): domain Bacteria; phylum Cyanobacteriota; class Vampirovibrionia; order Gastranaerophilales; family Gastranaerophilaceae; genus UBA947. The sequence continues at coordinate 2,184 of JAISCP010000086.1, forward strand.
AACCAGTACAGCTTTTTTAAAGGAGTTAATAGCAGCAGCCTCGTTGCCTTGCTGTAAGTACAATTCACCCTGCAGGTTCCATGCCGGAGAAGAATTCGGATGAAGGTGAACAGAGTGGTTAATCCACGTCAAAGCTTCGGAATAGTTGCCGCGTCTTGTTTCAACCTGTCCCATATGATACATTGCCGTAGGGTTTGTTGAATTATATTTCATTGACAGCTTAAAATTCTTTTCCGCTGCGTCCAGATTATTGTCCATCAGCTCAATAACGCCAAGATTATCATAAGCCACAGCATAATCGGGTTTAACTTTCAAAGCTGTACGGAATAATTCTTCCGCATCGTCTCTGTTGCCGAGCTTCAGGGTCGCAACGCCCATTGCATTGTAAGCCTGATAATAATTGTTATCAATGTTAACACACTTAACAAACTCTTTAATCGCGGAGTTCACAAGATTTCTTGTCTGTTTAATATAATCAACATCAGAAGAAGTCATGCGGTTTACGTAAACCATGCCTTGTGCATAGTGAAGATTTACATTATCAGGATATTTTTTGAGTAATTTATCTAATTCCGCCTGAGCCGGCGCCAGTTTATGCTGTTTTGCCATAGAAACCGCTCTGAGCGATAAAGCGTCAATATCATCAGGATTTTTGTTCAGAATATTCTTTATGGCTTTATCAGCCTCCGCATAGTGATTGTATTCAAGCATACTTGAAATATTAGTATATTTTACCGGCTGCGCCTGAGAAATTTTAGGCTGGCTTTTTTGCACCTGAGCCTGCAATTCAGCGGCAAAAACCTGGCTTGATAAAGAAACAGTACAAGCAATTAATAATAAAATATTTTTAATATTCATTCATTCTCCTAAAATCTTTTATTTCCGCTAGAAACATTGTATAATATTAATAACTAAAAGGCAATAATTCAAAAGGTGTAGAAATATGGGGTTAAACTCAAACTCAAAACAATATCTTGAAGATTTTAAGTCGTATCTTCTGGTGGAGAAGAATTTCTCGGCGCACACCGTAAAAGCTTACGGTTCGGATATTTTAAGCTATTTATTATGGCTGGGGGACGATGGATGCGAAAACGTTAACTTCTCAAGAGTAAGAAGTTATCTGCATTTTATTCAAAAATTTGATTACAAGAAAACCACAATTGCGCGGAAAATAGCTTCAATAAGGACGTTTTACAAATATCTTTACCGTGAGCGCATAGCAGGCTCAAACCCCGCAATGAATTTGAGCGCTCTCAAGCGCCCGAAATCATTGCCCAAATTTCTTACACCGGACGAAGTTGAACGGATTTTAAACGCCACTAAAATCGAAACGCCGGCAGGGTACAGAAACCGCGCCATTCTGGAACTTCTGTGGGCAAGCGGAATGAGGGTTTCAGAGTTAAGCGGGTTAAATTTCGGCGATTTAAATCTTGAGAATAACGAGATAACCGTTTTCGGCAAAGGCGCAAAAGAGCGCATAATCCTTATAACAGACCGTGCAAAATCTTATCTGGAAAGGTACATAAAAACCGCACGCGCATTAATTCCTAAGGGTTACGGAACGGATGTTCCGGTTGAAAACTCGCCCGTATTTATTAACAACACGGGGTTCCGGCTTCAAACGGGAACTGTACGCAATGTAATTAAAGATATTGTGAATAAAATTCATCTGCCCAAACATGTAACGCCGCATGTTTTCCGGCACAGTTTCGCAACGCACTTAATTGAAAACGGCGCAGATTTACGGGTAGTACAGGAGCTTTTGGGGCATGCAAGCATTTCAAACACACAGATTTACACACATGTTTCAACCCAGCGCCTTAAAGACGTCTATGATGAAACCCACCCGAGAGCATGACGGTTTTGTAAAAATAATAACAATTTGACAAGATTTGCCTAAGTATTGTAGAATGAGCATGTAATGAATAATGGAGGAATGGTTATGGAAAAAGAATTAAAAAATGGCTGTAATGTAGGCACAGCACCACTTTC
>JAISCP010000090.1 GCA_031265495.1 Heliobacteriaceae bacterium
AATTACCCTCCCCTTGAGGGGAGAGTGTTAACTTTTTATTGCTTTGTCATTGCGAGGACGAATGTAATGAGGACGAAGCAATCCAGTCAAAACCGCTGAATTTACTGGATTGCCGCGTCGGGCTGAAGCCCTCCTCGCAATGACGAAACAATGCAAAGTTAACAATGCCCCTTGAGGGAGGGTCGAAATCTTTGCGGCAGCCGGCGCGAGCGAAGCGAACGCATTTGCCGCAGATTTCGGGGTGGGGTAGGTATAGAGAGGGCTGTTGGTCTGATTTTACCATTGGCCAGATGCTGAAACGAGTTCAGCATGACAGGAAGGTTATGGCTGGTTTTTAACAATTCTATTGATAATCATGTAACTAATTACTTGGCATGTACAATTGCGAGGAGGGCATCAGCCCGACACGGCAATCCAATAAATTCAACGGTTTTGACTGGATTGCTTCGTCCTCATTACATTCGTCCTCGCAATGACAAAGCAATAAAAAGTTAACACTCTCCTCAATGGGAAGGTAAGCTTTTCAACCTTTCAACTAATTTTCCAACCCTCAGCCTTCCATTGCGTACATTTCTCCGATTGAATCAATTGCTTCGACCTTAATATCGGTAATTAATTCGGAATAGGAGATTACGACAATAGTCGGAATGTGGCGCTCAAGCAGCTGGTAAAGCGGCAGCCGGATTCTCGGCGAACACAGAACCACCGGCTGCTGTCCGCATGCCTGATGCGCGCGCATAAGAGTTGTCGCCGAACTTTCAATTAACTCCTGCACCTGCATTGGGTTCAGCAGGAACATTGTACCCAGCTCGGTTCTCTGGCAGCTGTCATCGAGTATTTTTTCCCACTCCGGCGATAACGTCAGTGCATACAAAACTTTATCATCGCCGACGTTCGACAGACAAATCTGCCGCCCGAGAGCTGCACGAAGCCGTTCGGACAAAATATCAGGCTCTTTTGAAAACCTTGCATAATCGCAAAGTCTTTCAAAAATAAATATAATATCTTTTATTGAAACTTTTTCACGGATTAAGTTAACAAATATTTTTCTCAAATCGCTTGTTGAAATAATTGTCGGCACAAGGTCGTTTACAAGGGTAGGGTCTTGGGAGCGGACAAGCTCCATGAGCTTCAGAACATCTGTCTTTGTCATAACATCATCGACATGCTTTCTTACGCATTCCTGGAGATGGGTTACGATAACGTCCGTTGCGTCAACCGCCGTAACGGAACGCGCTCCTTTAGCGTCCTCAGCGTTAATCCAGTAAGCCTGAGTCTGGTATGTCGGGTCAATTCCGATAATCGCATCCTGCGGAACGCTTTTCTTAACAACATCCCACTGGTCGGCGATTACCATAAAGCGGTTAGGATAAACGTATCCGGTTGCAACAGTGTTTCCGCGAATAGAAATCATGTATTCATTTGCGTCCAGCGCTGATGAATCCATAATTCTTATGTTTGGCAGAATGTAACCGAGTTCATCCGTAATCCTTTGGCGCAAAGCCGCAATTTTTGCCAATAACTGGCCTTCCTGGTCAGGGTCGGCTATTACCAGAAGGTTGGAGCCTACCTGCAAGCTTAAAACATCAACCCCCAATCGTTCGTACATACGGTTCGGGTTAACCAAATCCTGCATGTTTTGCCGGACGTTTTCCAACTGCCCGAGCTGTGACTGGACGTCCGCATTAATAAGGGTTGAAAATCCTGCAACAGCGAGCCCTATTGAGAATATAAAAAACGGGAAAAACGGCAGTCCGGTGTAACCCGGCCCGGTAACCGCAATCATAAAAAGAAAGCCCGAAGATAAAAACAACGCGTTAGGTTTGCTTATAATCTGAACGGTAAGGTCAGCCCCTAAAGAGTTTGCAGCTGATGAACGGGTCATGAATATACCTGCGGCAATGGACATCAGCAGCGACGGCAGCTGGGAAGCAAGACCGTCTCCGATTGTTAAGACAGTGTATTTTGCAACAGCATCCTCAATAGACATCTGGTTCATCAGGCAGCCTATCGCCAGACCGCCGATAATGTTTATCAGAACGATAATAATGCCGGCAATGGTGTCTCCTTTTACGAACTTCATAGCGCCGTCCATAGAACCGAAAAGATTGGATTCTCTTTGCAGGTCTTCACGCTTCATGGTTGCTTCCTCAGGAGAAATTAAACCGGCGTTAAAATCCGCGTCAATTGTCATCTGTTTGCCCGGCATCGCGTCCAGAGCAAATCTTGCCGCAACTTCCGCTATACGTTCCGCGCCTTTGGTGATTACCATGAACTGCACAACCGTGATAATAAGGAAAATTACCCCTCCTACAATCATGTTGTTGCCGGTTACAAATGTTCCGAAAGCATGGATTACCTCGCCCGCTTCGCCTTTGGACAGAATTAACCTTGTGGACGCGATTGAAAGCACCAGCCGGAACATCGTTGCAACAAGAATTATTGACGGAAATGACGCCAATTCAAGGGTTTTTTTGACGTATAATGAAATCATCAGCAGAATTATGCCTATTGTAATGTTCAAACTTATTGAAAAATTGACCACCCAGTTAGGCAGTTCGACAAGCAGTAAAACAATCAGCAGCAATACGAATATTGCTACTGCGCCTTCACTTAATACATTTGCTGAACCTTCTTGTGCCATTTTTGTCCTTATATTTCTTTCAAAGCTTCGCTTATTATTGACAATTGGGTTTCGATTGTTGCGTCTATTACCCCGTTTGTCGTTGTTATCATACAGCCGCCTTCATATATTGTTTCATCGGGAATTATTAAAATTTTCGCCTCTATTCCGAAACTTTCGGCGGAAGCCGGAATTTCCTGTTTTAACAAAGCTGCCTGCGCCGGGTTTGCCTGTATGGTAATTTTCGCCTCGTCCCGCGATAACCCTTTCAGAATTTCCGTTACATTTTCCATAAGAATAGCGGGGCTTTGGGCTATCTCTTTCTTAATGACTTTTTGCGCTATATCAAGCCCTATTTCAAGAAGGTTCGGGGCAATATAGTCGAATACTTCCTGTTTTGCATTAATAAAAGCGCCCAGAGCATTCCTGATTTCGTCCAAATCCGTTCTTGCCTGCGCCAAACCTTCTTCATACCCTTCTTTTGCAGCGGATTCTTTTATTGACTGCGCTTCTTCGCGCGCGCGCGAAATAAGATTTCTGTCATCAATTCTTCGGAACCCTCTGCGTCTGTCTCCGCGCCGGCGTTCCTGACGCTGTTTGAAATCAATATTATCCAGGTCAAATAAATCAATTTTTTCCGGGTCAGCAGTATTTTCCTCCGGCTCTTGTTTTTTCTGCGCCGGTTCGTCCTGCGGTATGTCACGTAATCTTTTTTTAATAATCATAATCACATTATACAATATATGTTTCATGCAGGGCAACAATATTGCGATTTCGGGAATTGGTAACATCTGCACATGGCAAACTTACGCCATAGCCACCGCGTCATGCTGAATTTATTTCAGGATCCGGCCAATGGTAAAATCAGACCAACAACCCTTTTCAATACCTACTACTACCCCACCCCGAAATTTGCCAAAGCAAATTTCGACCCTCCCTCAAGGGGAGGGTAATTTCTCCACTCTGCTAATTGCTCAATCATGTAACTACTTATTTAACATGTACATTGCGTCCCTGTCATCCTGAACTTGCTTTCCCCTCTCCATACGGGAGAGGGTACAAACACTTAGCGAAACCGCAGGTTGAGTTTAGTGTTTGGGGTGAGGGGGCAATTAAGCTTTACTTCCCCGTACAGAAGGCAGATGCTGAAACAGCGGATTTTCGCAAGAGTGGAGGGCAAAGCCCGAAACTCGTCTAAGTTCGCAGAACCACGCTTCTGCGAACTGCGAATAATCCAAGACAAGTTCAGCATGACAGAAAAGTTATGGCGGGTTTTTAACAATCCTATTTACTAATTATCCCGCTATGTGCGCGGCTATAATATTGGCAACCCGGGGAGCAATTTCGTAAAATTCTCCTTCAATTGCGTTAAAAACAAATCTTTTTACCTTCTGCCGCTCCAGCTGTAAAGATTGTTCAAGCTTTTTACGGTCTTTATCTCCAACGGCTTTTTTTACTTTGGCAATAAGAACAGAAGGACTTACATCGGACTGGTTTGCACGGGGAATCTTTGTTTTTATCTCCTGAAGACATTTTAATGCCGTGCCGGAATCTATTTTTTTCCCTAAGTCATCCAGTCCCATAAATTTTATAATAGAATGTGCGTCCTCTGTATCAAATTTGTCAAGAATACTCTGGACTTTTTCCTGTTTCATCTGCTTAAACAGCATGGCAAGTGTTGCAAGTTTCAGAACTTTCGGGCTTTCGGGCTGTACACTCTGCTGCTGTACGCTCTGCTGCTGCATATTTTGCTGTTGTATATTTTGAGGCGCGGTATTCTCTGAATTATCCTGAATTTGCTCCGCCGGCTCCTCATATGCCTGCTGCTGCATCATAGCGTCAATATTCGACTGATTGGAAGCTTTTTCCATCAATGCATCATCAATTAAGTTCTTATCTTTCAGTTCCTGAACCGATTCAAAATAAGTCTTTTTAACATGGTGTTCAATCAGCTGTAAAACCTGGTCTTGCGGAATATTCTGTTTGAACGCCTGTTTTGCCACCTCGAAGATTGTAAAAGCAATCTTTTGCATAATCGGGTCCCAGAATTGCTGCGGCAGTTCGGAGCGAATTAAGTCAACCGATTTATGGAAAGACCATTCCGCAATAATCTGCGTAATCATCACTGCCTGGTCAAGGTTGAAATTAGATTCGGTATCATTGTATAATGCCTCACCCGCAATTGTAGAGAAATTTAATAAAGTGTTTGCAACATAGTTTCTTTGATTTTCGTCAAAATCCGGCGGCACAAGCTGCAATGCCTGCTGTGTCAAATTTTGTGCAAATACCTGATAATCAAATCCTTCTATCATTTCTTTTTCTAATACAACTTACGATTACCGCAGAGCCGCCTTTCATTAATTTTATAAAATTTTTCCCTCTCCGGAGAGGGTGGAATTTCTTAACGAGCCGCAGGCTGGTTTAGAAATTCGGGTGAGGGTTTTATTGTTTTTTTAGAGGCCCTACCCGGCTTCTATCCAGCTCTTAATTTTTTCCGCTGCTTCTTCGTCTTCCGAAAGGTCATCGGACAGGTTGCTCAGTACAGCGTTAAGCTGTTCCGGACTTTGCTGCGGCTGCTGTTCAATTTGAACGCGCTGCTGCTGTTCTATCAATCCCTGAGCCAGCTCGGATTGTCTTTGCGTTAACTGCGCTGCCTGCTGGTTTATATCTGTCAGCATTTGTTCCTGCATTGCAGTCTGCTGTCTTAACATGTCAACTTCCTGTTTTTGCGCTTCCTGAGCCTGTCTGACTTTAGCCGAAACAAACCTGAATATCATTACGGTTCCCGCAGCCGCTATGGCAATCACTATCCACCATGGGTTCCCCGTTTCATTCGGTTTAGGAAGGTTTGCAGGTTTATCGCCCGCCAGATACGGATCGGAAGAATCCGAAAACGCAATAGATACGTTCTGTGCGGAGACTTTCGGACTTGCCGCTTTTGCAATTAATTCTTTTAATTCTTCCAAAGTTGTGTTTTCGGGAAGCGCATTTTTATCCAGCGTCACGGCAACGGAAATGTCTTCTACCACGCCGGGCTTAATGTATTCATTAACTTGTGTTTTGGATACTCCAAACTGCGTTTCGCTGGCGCTTCGCGAGTAATTTCTGTTCTGGCTTGAATCGGAGCCGCTTGCCGGAAGCCCGTTAGGAAGATAAACACTGACAGCATTAGTGCCTTTGTTTGTATCGCTGGTTTGGTCGCCCAGACCTTCCGTGAAAGTTTGTTCTGTTACGGAAGTTTTGTTTTCCGGGTCGTAAATTATGCTGAACTTTTCTGCCGGCGCTTGTCTGAGAAAAGTGCTTACGGTAACTACATAGTTATCTTTCCCGATAAGCCGGTCAAGCTGTGCAGACACTTTTTGCTGCATATATTTATCATTTTCTTCCAGTTTGCGGAGCATTTCGTCTTCAGCGTCCATAATACTGTTGTAAACATTGCCGTTTGTGTCTGTGACCGCGATATTTTCAGCGGTTAAACCTGTTACGCTGCCCAGAAGAAGGTTTGAAATCGCTTTAATTTTCAAGACATCCAGTTTTTCGCCGCTGGGAATAGATATTTGTACGGTTGCCGTAACCGGTTTCTGCATAGAGGTGAACATTGTCTGCTCGGGAATTGAAATAAATACCGTAGCATTATCTACCCCTTCTATGTTACGGATTAATCTTGCCAGCTCGCCGTTAATCGCCCTTGATAAACGTATTCTCTTGTCCTCTTTGGTTGATGTAAAGTCGCCTTTATCAAATATTTCCAGCCCTACGTTTTTGTCCATCAAGCCGCTTTGAACAATTGCTATTATCGCCTGATCGCGGTCGGTAATAGTACATTTTTTGCTGAGCGAGGAACAGTTATCTTTGCTTAAATACAAAACTGATTTTGTGCCGTCAACTTTTCTTTGCGCGGTAATCCCCTGTTTTGCAAGCAACGCCTGAACTTCAAGAGCTTTACCCAGATTGTCGGTTGTCATTAAGTCAACATCTGTTTTTAAAGGCTCTCCTCCGACTGCGCCTGCAGGACCTTTTTTGGAGCCGGACACTATTCCTATTGTAACAAAAAGCGCCAGCACCACCACAATCCCGCCGATAATCCCGTATAATAAAGGTTTATTTTCTAATATATTTGAAAAATCCATTCTTTATGTTCGCCTCAAGTTAATGTTTATGTATTTCGCCTTTTCATGTCATTCTGAACGTCGGATTGACCTCCGTGTTTCAGAATCTTTTTGTTACCGGCTTTTGTTAGTTGTTACCTGTCTGCTTTGCTTTTTTTGTTGAACGTGCTTAACGGTTTTTAAACCTTTCAACCATTCAACTTTTCAACCTTTCAACTGTTTTACCTGCCTGCTTTGCTTTTTATATCTTTTCCCTCTCCCTCTGGGAGAGGGCTGAATTTGTTTGCGAAACTTTAGTTGAGCTTACAAATTCGGGTGAGGGTTTTATTTTTTATGTTCGCCTCAAGTCAATGTTCATGTATTTCGCCTTTTAAAGGTTTTACCCTGATGTTTTACATTCTGCCTTTATCGGCTTCCGACAGCTGCCTCGCAGCTCCTTTGCTTGTTTTGCTGAACGTGCTTAACGGTTTTTAAACCATTCAACTTTTCAACCTTTCAACTGTTTTACCTGCCTGTTTTGCTTTTGATGTTCATTTATTCTGAACTTATTCTACACCTGAATTTGCATAATTTTGTCATACGCTTGTATGACTTTACCGGTAATCTGTGTAGCAACGTTAACGCTTATTTCGGATTTTGCCATAGCAACCATGACGTCGTGTATATCAGCGTTTTTGCTGCCTGACATAACGTCTTTGAGCAAGTTATCCGGCGCATTAAGTTCTGTGTTGAAGTTTTCCACGAGTCCGGAGAAAACCTGTTTAAAATCAGGAACAGACGGGTCTTCCACGCGCCCCAGCCGTGCCGGCGGTATTCCTGCAATTCCGGTATCCAGCTTGGTGTGCTGAATTCTTCCTGCCAAGTCGTAACCCGGATAAAAACTGTCCATAAACTATCCTCCTTATTTTAATATATCGTATTTTGGGCGGATTAGTCCAGCTTATTTCGGATAAATCCTCCAAATTCATTAGATATTTAATGAGCTTTTCGCCAAAGTCAAACGGATGAATAGGTGATTAATAGTAAACAGCTCGCCTCATGCTGAACACCATCCTGTCACCGAATTACCTAACCTATACACCTAATAATTTCCAGGATTAAAGATTTGAATTTGGATTTTGCGCGGGCTGCGGTTTCAATAACTTCCTCATGCGAAAGCCGTCCGCCTGAAACGCCGCTTGCAGCATTAGAAATACAGCTAATGCCCAGAACATTTATACCGTAAGCATTCGCAGCAATGGCTTCAGGTACGGTTGACATTCCCACTGCGTCAGCCCCCAGAGCCCGCGCCATTCTAATCTCGGCGGGCGTTTCGTAACTCGGCCCGGTAAAAGCAATATAAACGCCCTGTTTAACATCAATACCTGATTTTTGCGCGCATTGCCGGGCCAATTCTATTAAATCCTTCTTATAAACTTCGCTCATATCAGGAAATCTTTCGCCGCAGTCATTAGGCCCGATTAAAGGGTTTGTACCCATCATGTTTATATGGTCTGTTATGAGCATTAAATCGGAAGGACGGTAGTCCGCGTTCACAGCGCCGGCGGCGTTTGTTAAGATTAAGTTCTTAACGCCGAGAGCCTTCATAACCTTAACAGGGTAAATCAGCGCGCTCATATTGCAGCCTTCGTAAAAGTGGTTTCTGCCCTGCATAAACACAACATTTTTGCCGTTAATCCGCGCAAAAACGAGTCTGCCCTTGTGTCCGGCAACATTTGACTTTATAAAACCGGGTATTTTGTCGTAAGAAATTGCGAAATCACAGTATTCATCCGCCATTTCGCCCAGACCGGAGCCCAAAACAACTCCCGTTTCCGGTTTGAAATTATTTGTTATATTGTTTATAAACCCGACTGTACTTTCCATGTAACTCCCCGTCATGCTGAAACAGGTCAATCCAAAAGTCAATCCGGCGTTCAGAATGACACTATATTGCAGAAATAAACTTAACCCACTAAACGATTATCATCAGCTTCGGACGCTTTAACCATTATGGCATGTTCAACGGGACTTTCTTTTTTGTAAGAATTGTCAAAATTTTCTTCAAAATTGAAGTCGTCGCGGGCTTTTTTTGCCTGGCTTTCGTCAACAAGCTTCTTTGCAAGTTCCGCAATCTCATAAACTAATTGGTATCTGTTTTCTGTGTTTTCGTTCAAGTCCCATGCGACTCTTATGATTTGATCCATGTTAAAACCCCTTTTTTTATACATGATATGACAGAAAAAAAAAATTAGCAAGAGGGGAATTTCAATAAAACCCTCATCCGCCCTCCGGGCACCTTCTCGGAGAAGGAATTAAACCTTTCAACCTTTCAACTAATTTAGCTGTACGGTCAGGGAATTATTTACGAAAGCACCAAACTTGTTTCAAAATCTCTTTGATATATAATATTCACTATGAAGAAAATTGAAGATATCAGAGTATACATTTTGATTGAATTCGCTGTGTGGTTTTTGATTTTGTGTCTGGCTGTCGGAGGGATAAAATTATACCGTTATAACCAATACAAAGAATTTTACTCTTATCAGATTTTTTTGCAGGATGCTGACGGCTTGATTGTGGGTTCACCCGTAAAATTCATGGGAGTTCAAATCGGTTACATTGATATGCTGAAGATTGTTTCAAATGATGTTTACGCCCGGTTTCGCATAACAGACAAGAATTTTGCGCTGCCTGACGGTGTTATTGCAACAGTGGAATTCAGCGGAATGGGCGGCTCCAAATCCCTTGAAATTTATCCCCCGACAGAACAAAGTCTTAATTCCGACAGGGTTATTTATGTCGGGCGGCCGAAAAGGTTACACGATGCTCTTGGGCTTCTGAACGATATGTATACCAAAATAGGTTCTATCACAGGAAGGTTGTCATATTTTATAAATGAAACCGATGTGCTTGAAACCGGTTTGGAGACAACGCAAATTAAAAAAAATATTGACTTGCTTGAAAAATGGATAAATTACACTGCAAAAAAAGGAGCGAAAAAATGATTACGGAAAAAGTTACGGTTAATGACAATCCCGTTGTTTTGCAGAACTTAACCAGAATAAGAGATAAAAACACCGGCAGTCAGGACGTACGGACCGCTATAAGACAGATTACGCGCTTCCTGCTGTACGAGGCGGCGAAAAACCTGCCGCTTGTACAAAAAGAAGTTGCAACCCCTCTTGCAAAATTCAAAACACAAACCATTGACCCTGATATTAATATTATAATTTCTCCGATATTGCGCGCAGGTTTAATTTTCACTGATGAAGCTGCGGACATTCTTCCTCAGGCGTGTATCCGCCATATCGGCATGTACAGAGATGAAAAAACCTTAACTCCTGTATGGTATTACAACAAGGTGCCTGCAATTACGTCCAACCCCGAAAAGCATTACGTTTATATAACCGACCCTATGCTTGCAACCGGAAATTCTCTTGTCGGGGCGGTTAAACTGTATGCCGAAAACGAGGTTCCGTTGAGCAATATCCGCGTAATCTGTCTGATAGCTGCGCCGGAAGGAATAGAAAATCTTCACGGGCGCTACCCTGAGGTCGAAATTTTCACGGCAGCGCTTGATAAAGGGCTTGATGAAAACGGGTATATTCTTCCGGGCATGGGCGATGCCGGAGACAGAATTTTTAATACGTAACAGAGAAGATTTGTCTTGGTTTTTATGGCCACATATGAAAATAGATATTATCAGCATCTAAGACTTTTTTACCGTCTACATACTTGATAGCTTGCAGTGTTGGACGACCTTTTTTATTATATTTGTATTTGTGTTCCAGTATTTCATTACCTCTAGTTAATTTTTCAGTGAGTAATTGACCGTTATCACGGTAAGTATTTTCCCAAAGACTCTCTGTTTTGCCATCTGAACCTTTTATGACTTCTGTTGAGATAAACCCTTTTTCATTATAGGTTATTTCGTGTGTGCTACAAACTTTTCCATTGAGTATCTTAGAATTTTTTATTTGTCTGCCGGCATTATCATATTCATATTGCCAAACCGTATTGCCACATTTTTCTTCAATCATATTTTTGCCGTCATATTTGTAATGTGTTTCAGCTCCAAGACCACTAGTCTTTAAAATTTTATTCCCTTCTTTGTCATACTTATATTTCCAACAGCCTAATAAATCATTCCTCTGAGCTTCTTCAATAACTCTGCCCGAACGGTCATACCGGGTGTAAAAACTAGCATCACCACATGTATATTGAACTTCTTTTGTTAATCTGCCTTTTTTATTAAAATATTGTGAGATTCCGTCCGAATCAACTCTTTTGCCGCCGTTTGCTAAAGGAAACTCTTTGCCGGGTTCAAATTTTGCAGCTTTGGCTTCCAGTTTATCAAAAAGCTTAGCATAATAATCCTTTATTTTGCTGAGTCGCGCGGCTTCTTCCTCAAGAGGAGGAGAACCTTTTGTTCCTTGCTTTGCGCCTTGCTCAAGGATTTCCTGAGTTGATTTTTGAGATTTTCCTTTTGTTAAAAGATAAATCCCTAAAGCGGCAAGCGCTGCCAGTCCAAAACCGATTACAGCCTTTGTTTCTGTTGACATTTCCTTTTCGTTATGCGGCTGTGGCGGGTTCGCGCCGAAATTCGGCAGATACGTTTGGCACGCTGAAATTTTTCCTACACTTAATGACATAATTTTCCAATTTTTTATTATTAACCTTCTATAATTAATTAAACAATAAAAGACGGAAAAACTTGCTGGTAAAATTTTGCGGGGTATCCTGTCTTGTACCCTCCTATCAGGCATTATTCGTTATTTTACAACTGTTTTCAAAAGATTTTTACAACTCGTTACAACGGGAGGTTTATTGATATTAGTAAATAGTGCTTAGGTAGTGAATAGGAGGTATTGAGGTATGGCTAAATTGGTTGAAGGGTTGAAAAGACACTAGTCTCTAACCCCTAGTCTCTAAAGGAGAGTTTTATTGAAATTGGATAGCTTGACAAAAGAAATTGAACTGGTAAGATGTATATAAAACCTAAGTAGTTATAAGAAGAAAAAGGAGATTAATCTCATGGCACGTGAAAAGTTTGAACGCAACAAACCGCACGTTAACGTTGGTACAGTAGGCCACGTTGACCACGGTAAAACAACATTAACAGCAGCTATTACAGGTACTATGGCTGCGGCAGGCAAAGCTCAGGCAAAGAAATTTGATGAAATTGACGCTGCTCCTGAAGAAAAAGCAAGAGGTATAACCATCTCTACCGCACACGTAGAGTATGAAACAGACAACAGACACTATGCACACGTTGACTGCCCCGGTCACGCGGATTATGTTAAAAACATGATTACCGGCGCGGCGCAGATGGACGGCGCTATTCTTGTTGTTGCGGCAACTGACGGCGCTATGCCTCAAACCCGTGAACACATCCTTCTGGCACGTCAGGTCGGCGTTCCTAATCTGGTTGTTTTCCTTAATAAATGCGATATGGTTGATGACGAAGAATTACTGGAACTCGTTGAAATGGAAGTTAGAGAACTCCTTTCTTCTTACGAGTTTGACGGCGATAATATTCCGTTCATTCACGGATCTGCTTTGAAAGCTCTTGAAGCTGTTCAGGCTAATCCTAAAATCCAGCGCGGTGAAGATAAATGGGTAGATAAAGTCTGGGAATTGATGGATGCTATTGATTCTTATTTCCCTGAACCTGTAAGAGACCTTGATAAACCGCTGTTGATGCCGGTTGAAGATGTGTTCTCAATCACAGGGCGCGGTACTGTTGCAACAGGCCGTGTAGAACGCGGTATTGTTAAAGTCGGAGATGAAGTTGAAATAGTCGGGCTTGGCGATACTAAGAAAACAATTGTTACAGGTGTGGAAATGTTCAGAAAACAGCTTGACCAGGGACAGGCAGGCGATAACGTAGGTTTGCTGCTGCGCGGTGTTGATAAAACCGAAATCCAGCGCGGTCAGGTTCTGGCTAAACCGGGCTCAATTAAGCCTCATACCAAATTCACAGCTAATGTTTATGTCCTGACTAAGGAAGAAGGCGGACGCCATACTCCGTTTTTCCCGGGATACAGACCTCAGTTCTATATCCGTACAACCGACGTTACAGGCTCAATTAAATTTGAAGGCCAAATGGTAATGCCCGGCGATAACGTAGTTATGGAAGTTGAATTGATTGCTCCTGTCGCTATTGAAGAAGGTATGAGATTTGCAATTCGCGAAGGCGGACATACAGTCGGCGCCGGTGTTGTTGACAAAATTTCAGCTTAGTGATATATAAATTTAAAAAAGAGCCTGTGAAAACGGGTTCTTTTTGTTTTCAGTGCAACGCGGCAGTGTTGAAAATGATAGAGTGTCAACACGCCCTAGTTACATGATTATTAGTAAATAGGATTGTTAAAAACCAGTCATAACCATCCTGTCATGCTGAACTTGTTTCATCATCTGCCTTCTGTACGGGGAAGTAAAGCTTAAAGGTATTGAATATTTTTACCTCAGAACCTGAAACAGGTCAATCCGGTCGTTCAGGATTTTATAGGTTATGGTGTGCTTTTGCCATGTGCAGATGCTGAAACAAGTTCAGCATGACAGGGGCACGATGAGGCGTCAAATTTAGGAAGTAAAAAAAGCGGCAGACTGCCGCTTTTTTGTTGTTTTTCCCCTATCAATTTTTCCTGCTATTTTACTCTTACTGATTTGAATTTGTCTTCTGAAGTTTTTGTGTTTTGAAGATATTTAACAAGAGATTTTGCGACCAGCTTTGAGCGCTTTTGGTTTTCTTTGTCTAAAATCTCAAAGTATTCATCCAGTGTTGACATTAAATATTCTTTTTCCATAATTTTTCCCCCTTTTAGAACTCCGCGTCAATATTTTTTATTAACTGTCCGCTGCTTCCATTATAGCATGCTTTATCCGAGCAATGAATCCAGTATTTCGGCATTGCTAACCGCTCTTTGAGTGTTTCTTACATGATTTCTGTGAATATACGTTCTGAGCGCTTCTCTGATTAGTTCAGATCTTGTACGGTTTTCATCTTCCGCTAAAGCGTCGATTTCGTCTAAAAACTTTTCGGGCATTGAAATTAGTACTCGTGCCATATCTTTTTCTCCTTTTGTTTTCCCTGTATTTATATAAAAAATTTTTTTGTTGCAAAATTGCGTATAGTGTATATAATTCCTTAACAAAGCTTTACATAAGCCTCCGCACATAATAATGCCGGTCATTTTTTAAATCCTGCCTGATTTTTAGCAAATCGGGACTGTCAAAACTTTTTGTTAAAATTTTAGCGGTTTTTTCGCGAATAGTATATTCTTTTATGTCTTTTGTATTCAGCAGAATTTCTTTGACAGAAGCCTCCGGCAGAAATTCGCAGAATTCGTACAAAGCTTCAAGGCACCAGTATAGCTTGAAAACTTCTTTATTAACTTTATAGCCGCTGTTTGCTTTTTCATTATTGCGAACCTGCTCCAGAATTTCTTTAGTCAAAGCAGTTAATTTCGGGCAGAAATATTGCGTGAATTCAGGAATATTTCTTATGCTGCACAGAGCGCTGATTACGCTGCGGCATACGTTTCCGTTGACGTCCAAGACAGCCTGAAGGAAAATATCGTAATTTTCTTCTGACAGAAAATATTCGGCGGATATAAATTCTTTAAGGCGGAAGGACACGGCTTCACGGACTTTTCCGTCCTGACCCGTGAGATTTGAAACAAATATCCGCGCTTCCCGTGCGGAACAAATCTTATCTAGCTGCAAGGCGCTGATTTGTCGTTGGGCAGCACTGCCGTTTTCAAGCATGGAAATGAGTTCCTCATGGGAGGCTTTTTCGTAAATTTCCAGCGCTTTTGTCAAATTTTCATTCAAATTTTCAGATGTTGTAAGCATATATTAAAAGTATAACATAAAGTATAATGAATTTAGCAAAATTTATTGTTTTCATGTATTATAGTTGTATTGGAGATACAAAATGAAAGAAACAATTTCGTTTTTAAAAGACATTTTTATGATAAAAAGTGAAGACAGAATAAAAGTAGGACTGTCTCAATTTAAGGGGGTTACTCCTGTTGAGCGGGCTTCCGTGCCGCAGAAAACAAGACCGGAAGAAATTAAACTGTCTGATTTGATGCGCAACAGGTTAGAGTTGTCTTAATATGCTTCAATTTTCGACCAGGACCATGCCCTCACTCAAGGGCAGTGTTCATTTTACATTGTTTCGTCATTGCTGTACATGTTAAGTAATTAGTTACATGATTATTAGTAAATAGGATTGTTAAAAACCATAACCACCCTGTCATGCTGAACTTGTTTCAGCATCTGCGCCGTTGCATGATATAATTAGCCAATGAAAGAGAATAACTATGCGGTTTATATAATCACGAACTACAATATAACAACTTTTTACGTAGGTGTAACGGGTAACCTTGAAGCTCGTTTGGTACAGCATATATATAAAGTTATTCCCGGCCGTTTTAGCTCCAAATACCATTTAAACAGGCTGGTTTATTATGAGTTTTATGATTATATCAATGACGCAATAGCAAGAGAAAAACAATTAAAAAATTGGCACAGACAATGGAAGATAAATCTTATACAACAGATAAACCCGGATATGATTGACTTACTTACAGGTGAAGAATAAATCCAACAGCGCAGATGCTGAAACAAGTTCAGCATGACAGGGTGATTATTACAGGTTTTTAACAATCTTATTTACTAATAATCATGCATTTGCATGATTACAGGATGTTAAAATTTTTGCATAATAAAAAAATGAATTTGCATGAAAAATGTTTATTAAGATATTTACAAAATCCTGACGAGCTTTCCTATTCGACTGAAGTTTTGAAATTAAATAACTGCATCCTTGAAAAACAGTTTATTCTAAAGAATTTTGTTGCCAAATCCGATATAATCAATTATACTGAAAAGTATGTTTAAGAAGATTTCACACATTTTGGGACTGGTATTTTTTGCGGTATTTGTATTTGTAATTCTAAAGGACACAAATTTAAATACATTCATTGATGCGGTTGAAAACAGAACCTTTGATTTGCGCCAGAATATCATGATTAACGCCGGCCTCAAACAGCCCGATAAGAATATTGTTATTATTGCTGTTGACGAAGCCAGCTATGAATATATTCTGGACAACTACGGAGAATGGCCTCTGCCGCGTGATGTTTACGCAAAAATGATTGATTACCTGGAACTGCAAAACCCTAAAATAATTGCATTTGACCTTATGTTTGTAAAATCAATGAAAAGCAAAAACCATGCAGATGAAGCATTGATTAAAGCAATTGCAAAGAGCAAAAATGTTTATGTGTCAATGAATTTTGACAACCAGCCGGAAGATTTGCGCACCCCGCCGAACCTGCCTGAAAAGCTTACGGTAAATGTGAAAAACAATTCACCCAAAGTAGATTACAGCGATTCTTTGACGTTCACAAACTGCCGCGCGATATTACAAGGAATCCTTAACTCTACCGCAAATATCGGAATAATAAATGTTTCACGTGCAGACGACGGGGTTTTGAGGAAAATGCCGGTGTTCGCTAAATATAAAGATGAATACTACCCCCAGCTTGCCTTTAAAATAGGAATGGATTATTTAAATAATAATAAAAAAGACTTTGTAATCAATAAAAACTCAATTTTAAAAACAGGCTCTCAAAATATATTTTTAGACCAAGACGGAAGCGCTGTTTTAAACTGGTACGGACCTGCGCAGACATACACTTATATTCCGATGTATAAATTAATTAAAGCGGTAAACGGACAGCCGACGGATTTAAAATACGATTTTGGCGGGAAAATAATCTACTTTGGCACAACAGCCGCAAGCCTTTACGATATTAAGACCGTTCCCTCCGGGAAACTGTATCCGGGAGTGGAAGTTCAGGCAACCTACGTAAATAACATGATAGATAACAATTTCATCCAAAGGACCGGCCGTGCAATAACGGTTACGGTAAGCCTGCTGCTTGCGGCTGCGATTTGGATAGCGGTAATGAAGCTGGAATCCGCTTTTACGGGTTCGCTGGTGTCTCTGTCAATATATTTTGTTTATCTGCTTAGCGCGTATTACGCAATGCGCTTCGGTAACCTCTGGGCGGAAGTAATTTATCCTCTGCTGTTTTCAATTCTTGCGTTCACCTGTGCATTTATTGTGAAATACCTTATAAAATCACGGGATTTTGAACGCCAGTACAAACTTGCAACAACCGACGGCTTAACGGATTTGTACAATCACAGATATTTTCAGGAACAGATGAAAATGCAGGTTGAACAGTCAAAACGTTATGAAAATTCTTTTTCTTTAATAATTTTAGATATTGATTTTTTTAAGAAATTTAATGATACTTTCGGGCATCAGGCGGGCGATTCCGTCTTAAGGCAGGTTGCCTTTACGCTGAAACGCAATGTTCGTGCAACGGATATAGTCTGCCGCTACGGCGGAGAGGAGATGAGTATAATCCTTCCCAACACCGGCGAAGAAGTAGCGTTAAGTACAGCCCAAAAGATTTGCGAAAGAATAGCGGGCAAACCGTTCAAATTCAACGGTGACAAAGAAAGCCATGTTACGGTAAGTCTGGGAGTAGCTACTTACCCTCAGGACGGAGAAACAGCGTCAGGCATAATTGAAGCCGCAGACCAACGGCTTTACAAGGCAAAACACAGCGGCAAAAATCAGGTCGGACAAGATTAGTTTCGCTTGATTTCAAAGTTCTGGTTTAATGCCTTGGATTCTTCGTAACTGACGGCCGGTTTCAAAATCGTGTAGCATTTGGAATATGCTCCCAGCGCTGTTGCACGATATGCAATATTGGCCATATCGCGTAAAACAATAACTCCGCCATACAATGGCATAGAAGTAGAGAGTTTATTATCCGGCGTTGTTATTAATATTTTATTATCATTTGGATTCACTTCAACCGTCATGGGTGAATCGGATATAATTCTTTCAAACATCCTGCATGCAGACATTGAATCATTATTGTTAGTGTAAGTACTTGCCAATTCTATTGTTTTTTTGGTAAACTCATTTTTATATGCTGTAAAATTTGCTGTATTGTTGATGCTTCCTATTTTCATATAATTTTCCTTTCGTAGTAATTGTTATCTAAAGTAGTAAAACATGAAAATAAAAAATTTGCCGGTTTGGGGTTTATTGTGTAAAGAAAAGTAACGAAACTGACAGTTACAAGCAGACTAAATACTGCTACCATACCTATTACGACAATAGTAGTTAAACTTCCGACGGGGTGCAAGCATCCTTCATATAAAGCCCTTTTTTAATCCGCATTTTATTATAGCATACTTTTTCGTTTTTGTCAAACCCTTATTCTTCAAACTTAAATGTATTGAATATTTTTGTAGTCAGAACCTGAAACAATCCGGTCGTTCCTATTGTATAGGTTATGTTGTGCTTTTACCATTGGCAGACCCTGTGGGAAACCAGACATTCTGCACGAAATCAGGAGATTTCGGCAAAAGTAGTCAAACGAGTTCAGGGTGACAGGAAGGTTATGGCAGGTTTTTGACAATCCTTTGCTGTTCCCTGTTTCCTATTCACTATTTACTAATCTTTGCCTCAAGCTTGGAAAGCCGTGCCTCAAGGGCTTTGTTTTGGGCTTTTAGCTGTTTGTTCTCTTTTTCAAGTTTTGCTACTCTGGTTTGAACTCCCGCCATGTCATCCTGAACTCGTTTCAGGATCCGGCACTGTTCCTTCAAGCTAACAACTGCTGCATCTATTTTCTTGTCCAGCTCTTTTACCGCATTGACCAGAGCATAGAGAATGTCTTCCGTACGAACCGCTAAAAATCCTCCGGAACCTTTACTAACAGCGTCAGGGAATATCTTTTGTAAATCCTGCGCAATTACGCCGACCCGGGGAGTCTTTTTTTTGTCGTCTTTAAGGGTGTAATTGAACACTTTTATCTGTTTAATCTTCTCCAGTCCGCTTGTGTTTTCGCCTTTAATATTTTTTAGGCGTTTATCAGATGTAACCTGTGTTCCGCCAACATAAAGGCTGCCGGGTATATAAACAGTACTGACATTTCTACCTATCCACACTTGATCTGTCCCACTGGTTGTATCACCTGAACTACTTTCCGGGCCTGAATTGTATCCCAGACAGGTCTTGAATGAACCGGTTGTTACATTCATGCATGCAAGACTCCC
>JAISCP010000107.1 GCA_031265495.1 Heliobacteriaceae bacterium
TTCTCAGGTAATGCTGCAAGCACAGGCGGAACATGGCATGATAAGCGCCTGGTGCCCGGAAGGTTTAAGTCAGATTCAATGTCAGCCTTATATATATGATATTTTGAAACCTTATTTCAAAATATCAAAAGATTGCGGGTTTGACGGCGGATGTTTTGCAAACAGCAAAGTTCTTTTAATAGACGGAACATACTATAACGCAAGTACCGGAGGTATAAATTACGGAAGCACTCGTGATCACTGGTCAACCTTCATTTTACAAGACGGAATATCTGTTCTGCTGCAATATACACCGTCAGTTGTTGGAATATATGTTGGAATATATGTTGATGTAGATAATTTTAAAGGCAGCAACACTTATGGAAAAGATGTTTTTATATTTCATGCAACAGATGATAAAGTTGTTCCCGAAGGAATGCGAACAGAAGCAAAAGGAGATGCATTATCTGCATATTGCGGCAGGTATTGCGCGGCATGGGTACTTGCCAATGAGAATATGGACTATCTGCACTGCAACGACTTATCCTGGAACGGCAAGACTAAGTGTAAATAGAGTGCATAGGGTTGAATAGTTGAAAGGTTAAATCCCTTCTCCCTTTGGGAGAAGGTGGCGCGTAGCGCCAGATGAGGGTTTTATTGTTATTAATTCCTATAAAACCCTCACCCACCCTGCGGGCACCCTCTCCCAGAGGGAGAGGGGAATAATAAAGAGATGCTGAAACACCGCAGATCAATCCGGTCCGTTCAGCATAACGCAAAGGTAAAAGTTTTGGACAATTGACTGTCAGCCTGCTACGTCAATCACTTCAAGGTCTTTAAATTGAAAGAGAACTTTAGTATTATTTTTCAGGTTTTCTTTTGCCAGAAGCGCACCGGTTATGGCTTCCAGCTGGGACATCGGCATCATGTTCTGAGGTAAATCAAGTCCCCATTCGGTTTTCAGGGTTTGCTGGAGAAACTTGCAGTCTGCGGGGGAACGCTCTTTAAAACAAGAGTTTAAATTCAGGCTTTGTCTTGTCAGGTAGATTTCAAAACGGCTGACGTGCGCTCCCTGTTCGGTTAACGATTTAAAATATTCCGCGCCGCGCGCGGAATAGCGCTGCGTCCAGTTAGCCTGATTGGGCATATTCTTGTTTGTGGCAACAAGCTGGTACTGCTTGCCTAAAACCCGCCATTTACCTTCAAGCATGGTTCTGTCCCATGCAAGCGAAATACAAATTTCCGACTGCTTCAGGGATGAAAAATGGTCAAAAAAGTACGTAATATCATCCATTTTGTATAATTTATCAACTAAAATAAGGTTATTATCCTCATCCAGCACTGACACACCGGAATCCATCGCTGAAGTGGACGCGAGCGCTAAACCTATATAGTATTTCATCAAAGCCTCCTTTTAAGTTAACCCGTCGGGTATTAACTGTGTTAAAACCAGCGGCTCACTGTCGGTTACCAGTACGGAATGTTCAAAATGCGCGGATGCTTTTTTATCAACGGTGCTTACAGTCCAATTGTCAGCTTCAACCGCAACCTCGTCTGCGCCGAGATTTAACATCGGTTCTATGGCAATAGCATACCCCTGTTTTAAAACTGTTTTATCTCCCACTTTATAATTAAACAAGAAAGGGTCTTCGTGCATTCTGCGCCCGACGCCGTGACCGCCGTATTGGCGCACAATGCCGAGTTTCTCACGCTGCGCGGTCAGCTCAACCGCGCCGGATACATCATCAAGCACATGACCTTCACGCATTTGCTTTATTGCTGAAAAAAGCGCTTCTTCCGTTGCATTCATAAGCCGCTGAAGTTCAGCGTCAATTTTACCCACAGCATAAGTCCACGCGCTGTCGCCCACCAGCCCGGCGTAAGTCGCTCCGACATCCACGCTTACTATATCGCCTTCTTTAAGGATAACGTCTTCTGCGGGAATTCCGTGTACGACCTGATGGTTTATTGACGTGCAGATGTTTGCCGGAAATCCGTTATAGCCCAGAAAAGTCGGCTGAGCCTTGTTTTGCCGGATAATCCCGTAAGCAATACTGTCAAGCTCTTTCGTGCTTATACCGGGTTCAATTACCCGTTTCATTTCCTTGTGAACAAGCGCGACAATATGGCCGGCATGCCGCATTCGTTTTATATCTTCTCTTGATTTTTTGTGTATCATTTTTTATATCTTCCTCAAACCAAAGTTTTACCCGTTCTTTATTTTGTTTTATCATCAGACAACAAATCTCCGAAAAATTTCTTGTGTAATTTTTCAGTGCTTACATGAAGCCATATTAATACCCCCGTTGCAAAAGTTGTTGCAGCTATTATTGATAACCATTGGTCTAAATTTACAGGCATATCTACTCCTCCTTTAATTTATTAATCATTTTTAAAAGTTCTGTACGTCGTTTGTCATATTCACGAAATAGATGCAGCGAAAAAAATATACCAAGCGAAAATAACAACCATTTTATTGAAAAATTAGTTAAAGCCATTGAAAACGCTCCACCGCCTAAGATAAACGCCGTGTTCCAATAGTAAGTCATTTCATTCTGCAAATAATTTATTGCTGCTTTTTTGTATTCTAAATCTTCCATACAAAGATTATAACTTATTTTCTATACAATGGCAATATTACTCAATTATTTGCAGGAGTCTGTTCCAAATATCTTCAACATTGCCGTTAGCGTTGAGTTTTGTTAAAACGCCTTTTTTCTCATAATATTCAACCAGCGGCGCGGTTTCTTTGAAGTAGGTTTCAAAACGCGCACGAGCGGTTTCTTCATTGTCGTCTTTTCTTTGGGTTAAATCGCCGCCGCAGTCACAAATTCCTTCTTGTTTCGGCGGAAGTGATTTGAGGTTATAAATTGCACCGCATTGAACGCATGAACGGCGGTAGATAATCCGTTCTATAAGCAAGTCTTCCGGTATATCAAAGTAAATTGCTTTGAACTCAGTCTGACCGGCGCCGTCAATTTCTTTGTTAATTTCTTCAAGCATATCTGCCTGTTCAACGCTTCGCGGGAAGCCGTCAAGAATATATCCGTTTTTGCAGTCATCCTGTAAAAGCCTGTTTTTAATAAGTTTACAGACTATTTCAATGGGGACGAGCGCGCCTTTATCAATATATGATTTTGCTTCAAGGCCTTCGGAGGTTTCGTTCTTAATCGCCGCTCTGAGCAGTCCGCCCGTATCAACATGCGGAAATCCCAAATATTCCGATAATCTTGATGTCTGTGTTCCTTTGCCGCTCGCAGGCGGCCCTAAAAAAATTAACTCTTTCTTCATATTTATCCTTTCTGTATAAATTTTTCCACTTCTCCGATAAACTTCTTTACATCGGACAGTAATTCGGTTGTTTTTTCTAAATCAGGGGTGTACATTACGTCATAATCGCTATCCTGACGATGCGCAAAAGCCATTTTATAAATTTCAAGCATTTCAGGGTCGAAAATTTTATCTTCATAAACAAATTTTTTATTAAACCATCCCATTAATTTAGCGTGTTTGGAAGTAACAAAATCATTTTTTTTTGCCAACGCGGTTACTATATAAAAAATCGCATAATAAATCCGGTTTAATGCGGCAAAAAGTCGGTTATTTGCAATATTTTCCTCTGCAGTTTCGATTGCTTCGTGTGATTTTTCAATATTACGCGTTATTACAATTTCTTTACGCTGCTGCGGCATAGAATACTCCGTTGTTTACGACTTCCTCATGGAAAAAATAGTTAAGCTCAAGTTGTTCACGTGTTTTTGGATGCACATCCAAAAATGTATCATAGTCATATTCTAACTTGCCGACTATCCTCCAAATACTTTTATCTGTATCATAGCTAAGCGGTTTGTCAGTTAACACCACAATATCAATATCGCTGTCCTCGTGCGCATCGCCTCTTACCTGCGAGCCGAACACATATAAACCCTCAAAGCCTTCAAGAGTTTCTTTGAGAGCGTTTCTCAATTTTTGCGCTATTTCGTCAACAACTGCTTTCATAGGAAAAGTATACCAAAAAATCACCGCCGCCGCAAGTTTGTAATGCGGCTTTTATGATTACGTCACCCTGAACTTGATTCAGGGTCTATCAGTTTAATTGAAATGGATAGATTCCGGGTCAAGCCCGGAATGACTAATGGGGTTGAATGGTTTAAGCCCTTCTCCCTATGGGAGAGGAAAAAAAACAAAGAGATGCTCAGTACCTGCTCTGCCAAACACACACATAACCATCCTTTCACCCTCGCTACGCTCGAGATACAGGCTCACAAGGCTCATCCTTCGCCTGTTCGCTTTGTAAACCCTTCAACTAATTTGAGCTATACCTCCAGCCCTCTATACCTCTGAATTTCCTATTCACCTATTCACTTAATCACTTATTCACCTATTTGACTTCCTTCTTGAAATCATTAATTTAAATGATACCAAACTCCGCGCTTGAATGTAGAATGTTGAAAGAGGTAGCTAAATGTTTTCAAATTTCATACAAAACTTACTGAATACCGGCGGGAAAAGCGCAGCTGTACAGCGTTACAGCCAGATACAAACCCGCATAAACAGCGCTGAAGCCAAAAACCCGCTTGATGTAATTTATCCTGATAAATCCGTTCAGTCGTTTGAAAAAGTTTTGCAGGAACAAACCAAATCTAACTTCGGTTCTTTGCTCCTGAACCCCGAAATGCTCAAAGTTCAGGCACAAATTGCACCGCCGCAGGAAGTTCAGACACAGGAAATTCAGCAGCCGGTCAGCAAATCTCATATTATGAATATTGTTTCGCAAATATCACAAAAGCATGGAGTTGATGAAAGTCTTGTCAAAGCGTTAATTAAGCAGGAATCCGGCTTTAATCCGAAAGCGACTTCCAAAGCGGGAGCAATGGGCTTAATGCAGTTAATGCCCGCTACTGCAAAGGGTTTAGGCGTAAGCGACGCTTACAACCCGGTTCAAAATATAGAAGGCGGCGTAAAATATTTAAAATCAATGTTAAATAAGTACAACGGCAACGTAATTCTTGCGCTTGCCGCGTATAACGCAGGCCCCAACGCCGTTGACAAATATAACGGTATTCCGCCCTACGCGGAAACCCAGAATTACGTAAAAAGTATTCTGTCAAACTACCTTTAAGGACAGACGCAAGGTTCCTCCGGCTTCGAAGGGTTTGGCGGATGATGGGGGTGATGCGGCGGTTTGCTTATGTTATAGAAAAAGTTATTTGTAACAATATGTGAATATTTACGGTTATCATTTGTAGACGCCATAATTCTTTCCCCGTCTTTAGTCTTAGCGGTAGAGACAAAACCTCCGATAGGCAGAGCTCCGGGAAGACCGGATTTCCCCGTAAATTCAACAAAAGGTACTTCTTCTCCAAACGCTTCCATAATCCCCTGCTTTGTAACCAGCAAATCATCAGGTGAAACCCCGGGAGCTTTTACCTTGCTAAAAAGGTCTTTAAGCGCTCTTTCGGCATTAGGACCAATTAAATCCTGCGGTTTAAGCGCAATTTTATCAGCCGGATCTATAATATACATTTTTTGTCCTGTCGGTTTATGCGCTGCTACAAGAGTGTCAAACCCTGTAAATCCGTCGACTTTTTCTATTTCAAATTCACCGTCCATCGCGGAAAAATCACCTATTTTCTGTGCACGCTCCATTATGACCTCCCGGGATGGGCTGAAAAGCTTGTAAAACCAATCGTTGTAGCCCAAAAATGAAAAAATCCACAAAATTATAAGGATAAATATTAAAAGCTTAATCACATTTCTTAAAAACTTCATGTTGAAATCCCTCTTGTTTTATACTAACATAATAGTCATGGAAAAACAAGAAATGAATTATATAAACAGCTCGGATGTTTGTATTGAAGACTTGACTCCGGTGATGCAGCAATATATAGAGATTAAACGGCAAAATCAGGACAAGATATTGCTGTACAGGCTCGGGGATTTTTACGAAACGTTTTTTGAAGACGCGGTTATCATGTCCAAAGAACTGGAAATAACCCTGACCGGCAGAGACGCGGGCGCCAAAATCGGACGCGTGCCGCTGGCGGGAATTCCGGTAAAATCAGTCAACAACTACATAGAAAAACTTGTCCAAAAAAACATAAAAGTCGTAATCTGTGACCAGCTGGAAGACCCCAAATACGCAAAAGGATTGGTTAAACGCGGAATTACACGGATTATTACCGCAGGCACACTTACCGAAAGCGACCTTTTGCAGCAGAACTCCAACAATTATATCTGCGCTGTTTTCAAAAGCAAAGAAAATGATTTATACGGATTTTCATACGCCGATATTTCAACGGGCGAACTAAAAACCACTCAGGCGCCGCTGAACCTCATTCTTTCCGAGTTGTCCAGAATTAACCCCGCCGAAGTGATTGCCGGCGATATTCAGGAAAAGATTATGCCGTTCCAGATTGTGCCGGAAACAAAAATTGATTTGCCTGACGAAATTGTCAAAAATTACAGCTGCTCAAAAGTTCCGTCATCCGTATTTGATGAAAATTTTGCTATAAATAATTTAAAAACTGTTTTTAAAGCGGCAAACACCGCATGCCTTGAAGCTTTCGGATACGACCGCTGCAAACTCGGGTTCCGTGCGGCAGGGGCGCTTATCGCTTATGTCTGGGAAACCCTCAAAGATAATATCCCGAAATTTGAAAAAATTGAAACCTACGAGCTTTCACAGTATATGCTTCTTGATAAAAATACCCGCAGCAATCTTGAATTAACGGAAACGCTGCGTGAAAAAGGCAGGTTTGGCAGTCTGCTGTGGGCAATAGACAAAACAAAAACCAACATGGGGGCAAGACTGCTTAAAAACCGGATTTGCCAGCCTTTAAAAAAAGTTGAAGATATTCTGGAACGCCGGAATTATGTAACGGAACTTATTGAAAAAAGTGAACAGCGCAATAAGATTGCGGATATTCTTGAAAAAATTTACGACATTCAGCGGCTTGCAACCAGAATGAGCAACAGTTCCGCAAACCCGAAAGACTTTTTGAGCTTAAAAATATCTTTGCAGGTTTTGCCGGAACTTCTTGAAATAACCCGAAACCTTGAACACAACCCCATGAAGCCTGTTTTGGAATACGAAGCTGAAATTGCCGAATTTACCAAAATGATTGAACGCACAATCAAAGACGATGCGCCGCATATTATTAAAGAAGGCGGGATAATAAAAGAAGGCGTAAGCGGCGAACTGGATTACTACCGCGAACTCCTGTGCAGCGGCGAAGGCTGGATTAAAAAGCTGGAAGCAAAAGAAATAAAAGAAACAGGAATTACAAACCTGAAAGTCGGCTACAATAAGGTGTTCGGTTATTTTATCGAAGTTACGAATTCATGGCTCGGGAAAGTTCCCCCGCATTATATACGTAAACAAACGCTTACCGGCGCGGAAAGATTTATAACCGATGAACTCAAAAAACACGAAGATGACGTGCTTTCGGCAAAATTCAAATCAACCGAGCTTGAATATAAATTATTCTGCGATTTCCGCGAATATTCAAAAGAATTTGTTACAAAAATCCGGGAAATCGCCGAATGTATTGCAAACTGTGATGTTTACACCGGGCTTGCACAGGTTGCTGCGGAAAATAACTTCTGCGAACCGGTTATTGATGAAAGTGATGATTTTATCGTGAAAAACGGACGCCATCCGGTTTTGGAAAAAATTCTGCCGTTGGGAGAATACGTTGCAAATGATTTGGAATTAAAATGTAATTCTGATAACACAACCCAATTTATGATTTTAACCGGCCCGAATATGGCGGGGAAATCGACTTACATGCGCCAGAACGCTCTTATTGCGTTAATGGCTCAAATCGGCTCGTGGGTTCCTGCGGATTATGCCAAAATAGGGGTGGTTGACAAGATTTTTACCCGTGTCGGCGCGTCTGACGACCTTACTCTGGGACAGTCAACCTTTATGGTTGAAATGATTGAAACAGCATATATTTTAAACGCGGCAACGCAAAGGAGTTTTATTCTGCTTGACGAAATCGGACGCGGAACCAGCACGTATGACGGCGTTGCAATCGCATGGTCCGTTGCGGAACATCTTGCTTCCGTAACTAAAGCAAGATGTATTTTTGCAACTCACTATCATGAACTTAATGTTATGACAAATTCTTACCCGCAAATCAAAAATTATCGTATAACCATTAGTGAAGAAAACGGAGAAATTGAATTTTTGCGTAAAATTGTTCAAGGCGGCACAAGCAGAAGTTACGGAATTCAGGTTGCAAAAATGGCAGGACTTCCGAAAAGCGTTATAACGCGTTCGGAAGAACTTATGACAAAAATGCAGCGTGATTTTTCAAACAATCTTTCCACGCGCAGGAAAGCCGAAACTCCGGTACTTCAGGTTCCCCAGCTGGGATTATTTAGCTGAAGGATAATAGATTCAGTAAATAGGGTTGAACAGTTGAATGGTTGAAGGGTTTACAAAGCGAACAGGCAATGAGCCAGCCTGTATCCCGAATGAAACGAGGGTGAAAGGCTTACCCTCCCCTTGTGGAGAGTGTCAATTTTTCATTGATATGTCATTCCCGTCACGTCATCCTGAACTTGTTTCAGGATCTGGCACATGGCAAAATCAGGCCAACAACCCTCGTTAATCTCTCTACCCCACCCCGAAATCTGCGGCAAATGTGTTCGCTTCGCTCACGCCTGCTGCCGCAAAGATTTCGACCCTCCCTCAAGGGGAGGGTAATTTTCCTCCCTACTATTGATACGGCAATCTGAAATTTCCTCTCCATACGGGAGTGGAAGAATTTCTTAATGAACACAGTGAATTTAGAAATTCAGGTGAGGGGGCGCAGAACCGAATAAATCCGGAACACATGTCATGGGCTCAGCCTGCCCTTCCGGGAGAAGGTGGCTCTTATTGATAACGTCATTGCGAGGAGGGCTGACGCCCTCCTCGCAATGACGAAACAATGTAAAATGAACACTGCCCTCAAGGAGAGGTTAAACCGTTCAACCCTTCAACTATTCAACCTTTCAACCATATCTAACTATTCAACTATGACAATCCGCACTTCTGCCGGTACGGCAAATAAACAGTTAAACAAATACTTAATAATTTTAAACATACACGTACACTCCTTGTATATATAAAAACTCAGAAGCTGTTTTTATTGCTCTTTTGTAAACTTTTGTAACGTTTTTAGCCTTTGCAGTAAATTACATGGAAATTAAATACTTTATATATATATAAGAGATAGAAGTATATAACTATAAGGAGATAATGTTATGGCAGCAAATGGAAATGGTTACGGTGGCGGTATTGATGCAGTTAGTCCTGTTACAAAAAGAAAAATTTCATTCGAAGATATAATAAATAATGAAAGAAGACCAAAGACATTGGCAGACAACTCTATACATGTAGCAGCAGCAGAAAAAAATGGTTATGGCGGGCATTTTTCAACGGATGGTCAGGCCGGGCCTGTTGGTGCTTTTCTTGGATAGGCTGGGCATGTAAACAATCTTGTTGCTTAATTTTGCAAATAAACTTTATTTATAATAAAATAGTCCTCAAGCGAGGACTATTTTTATGTTGTTAACGGCCGATATAGGCAATACAAGTATTACAC
The DNA here is from genome assembly GCA_031265495.1 of Heliobacteriaceae bacterium. Taxonomy (GTDB): domain Bacteria; phylum Cyanobacteriota; class Vampirovibrionia; order Gastranaerophilales; family Gastranaerophilaceae; genus UBA947. Next base: position 9,579 of record JAISCP010000107.1, read on the forward strand.
TGGGGCTGTTTGATGAAGACGCGCTGGTAGAGCAGTTTCGGATGGCGTCTGACAAAGATTTGCCGTCCGATGAGTATGAAATCCTTTTGAAATCGCTTTTTAAAGGCTTTAAAGTTGACGGCTGTATTATTGCATCGGTTGTGGATGAATTGACGGAGAAATTCAGGCTGGCGGTGAAGTCTGCGTTTCAGCTTGAGCCGGTAATGTTATCCCACAAAATTAATACCGGAGTTAAGATTGCAATGCCAAACCCGCAGGAAGCCGGCGCAGACAGGATTGCGAATGCGGTGGGGGCTTATGTTTTGTATAATCATCCGGTTATTGCGGTTGATTTCGGAACAGCAACTTCTTTTGACATAATTAATACAAAAGGTGAATTTGTCGGTGGTGTTATTGCGCCGGGATTAAATTTACAAATGAAGGTTTTGAATAACTTCACTTCAAGACTGCCTAAAATTGACGCAGCGGTTTCTCATACCGCAATTGGGGGTACTACGGCGGATGCGATTTTGTCCGGAGTAGTAAGGGGTTCTGCGGGCATGATTGACGCGCTAGTGGAGCAGTGTGAAGCGGAATTGGGGCAAAAGGCTGTGCTTGTTGCCACAGGCGGATATTCGGGGCTTATTGCCAACTACCTGAAACGACCGTTTGATTTTATCAACCCTAATCTTACGCTTGAAGGACTGCGGTATCTGTATAATTTGAATTCCGACAAATTCTCGTTATCCATTAGAGACTAGGGGTTAGAGCCTGAAAACTAGGCAGTGTCGACATTAAATATAAAAACATCACGCTGAACGACCGTCCCGTCATGCTGAACTTGTTTCAGCATCTGGCCACCGATAAAAATATACAATTTCTGTAAAGTTTTCTTCCCCGTACAGATTGACAGATGCTGCAATGAAATTGAGCAGATAGTGCGATTTGCCATGTGCCAGATCCTGAAACAAGTTCAGGATGACAGGATGGTTATGGTGGGGTTTTCTATTGGCTGTTTCAATAAAACCCTCATCCGGGGCACCTTCTCGGAGAGGGAATTTAACCATTCAACTATTCAACCTTTCAACTATTCAACCTTAATTGCTATTGTTAATAATTGTAACAAAACTCTAACCTTATGAAATCCGGTCTTTTGGAAATACTTTATATCTGTAAGAGCAGTTAAAATAATAAGGAGAGATGAGATGTCATTCTTAGCAAGTGATTCACAAAAAGTCTTTTTTGCAATGCAGCGAAGCCAGCTTAAATTTGAGCAAGGATTGGTTATGAACAGAGCCCAAATGTTGACCAAACAAATGGACAGTTATTCTGCCAGCAAATCAAACGATGACAATTGGGACGCAGAAAAAGACAGTTATTTTCTCGGCCTGCAGCAACAAGAGGAGTTTCTTGAAACCCGCTCTGACAATCTGGACAGCCAGGTAGCCCTGTTAGACCAGGCTATTGATTCTTTGAAAAACTTAGTTAAAAACGGTATCAAAGACTCATGTGCACTGAACTTAATGGGCGGCTAAGGACTCCGATGAGGAGCCGCTAACAAGCTATTTTGATATGATTTTATAATTTTTTCCCCTACGGCGCAAACAAAAATGTCTGCGCTTTTTATTTGAAAAACAGCTCATCCCTGCGGTAAATTCAGCCTGAAATAGAATTGTTTTATTGACTCCTGAATAAGCAGAGATTCACGGTCTATCGAATTAACCTTCAACGCAGCGTCAAACGGGATTACGCCGAGAATATCAAGGTCGTACTTTTTGAGAAGCTCATAAACCGATGTTAAGTCGTAATTTTCAACTTTGTTTAAGACTACGCCTAATTGACCGCCGGCAGCATATTTGTAGCTGAATTCCTCAATACGCTTTGCCAAATGTACAGACTCGTCAGTCGGATTGGCAACAATGATTGTTGTGTCAATATCTGTGTCTACAAGCTGGTTTAAGTATTTTAAATCAAATTCGCAATCGAAAATTACAATATCATACCGGTCTATGAGCTTTAAAATTGCATCGTTAATCTGACTTGTAATCGGACACCGGCAGTCTTTGGAGCCGATAAGCCATGATACAATCAAATCGGTATTTTCCTCGATTGGCGCAACAATGTCTTCCATTGCCCATTCAATGAATTCCTGTTTGGACATATTTTCGGGAATTCCGGTTTTATATTCGTGCTTACCGCTTCTGATACCGTAAATTGTATTTCTTATGTCATGTCCGAAACTGTGTCCGAGCTCGCTTCCCAAATCATTATCAAATAACAGAATAGATTTTTGCGGAAAAAGTTCCTGAAAAATTCTCAGAAAAGCCTTTACTATTGTAGTTTTGCCGCTGCCACTCTTGCCCGTAACCGCTAATTTAATTGCCATTTTTTTTGTGCGCCTCAAGTTAATATTAGTGTGTATCGCCTTTTTACAGTTTTACCTTTAGTTTTTATATTTTACCTTCAATCGGCTTTTAATTGTTCTACCTGCCTGTTTTGCTTTTTATACCCTTCCAAGTTGGTTCTGCCTTTTGCCGCCTTTTTTATGTCATTCTGAACTTGTTTCAGGATCTCTATGTTATCCGGCTTCCGTTAGTTGACTCGTAACTGTTTTGCTTGTTTTGTTGAACGTTCTTAACGTTTTTTTCAACCATTCAACTTTTCAACCATTCAACCCTAATCACTGTTTGCCCGCAGCGCTTTTGACAATTGACAGGTCAAACTCATTGCCTTTTGCGCCAGTTCCTCGCTCAAACCGCCCGCACCGCACGACGGAGTGACTAAAGAATTGTCAAGTATAATCTTCTCATTAATTCCCTTTGCAGTCAAATTCTTAACGCCATTCTCAAAAACACGTATCATTTGCTGCAAATCAGCTTTTTGCAGAGCGTCCTTATCAAGCGTCGGAACAACACCCCACGCTATTTTCCCGCCGTTTTCAAGGAATCTCTTAATCTCGCTGTGGAAAACAGCCGGATTTTGGGCATAAGCGTCAAAATTAATTATATTAACGCCGGCATTAACCGGCAGCGCCCAGTCAAACTTCCCGCAGCAGTGGATTGCGCTCAAAGCGCCGTTTTCCTGTATCAAATCCGATACTTCTTTAATCATCCCCGTAACCTCTTCCGCTGAAATCGTCAAAAACGCCGAAGTTCCGAGCTGTGAAACGGATGGTTCGTCAATGAAGATTACCGGTGTAGTTTCGGGGCTTGCCGCTTTGATTCTCTTAATCTGCCAAATTGCTTTCAGCGATAAAGTTTTTACAATAATTTCACGTAAAGTCTCATCATACAGCGCGCACCTGCCGGCTTTATCCGTAAGCGCCGCTGACAGCGTAAAAGGTCCGGTAATCTGCCCCTTTGCATAAGCCGGTTTGGTTTCGCGTACAATTTCTATAAAAGGCTCAAACGCCAGAGAATACCCAACGGCGTAATTCTCCAATACTTTATCGTTACCGGATTTTACTATTTTTCCGTAATGCTCAAAGAATGTTTCTAAATCTCCAAAAAACTCATCGCTTTCGGTTTCAAGGTAAATTTTATCCCCGTCACTAAAAAATGAAGGCATGTTCTGTGTAAACTGTACAATCATGTCTTCATTTTTATCAATTTTCACCATCTGAGGCCAAAACGGGATTTGGCTGAAATTCTCTTTAACAAGACTCATTGCCTTGTCTAAGCTTTTATGCGGCACAGAGCCGACAGCCAAACACTCAAACTTCTTCAACTTCTTCCTCAACCGCCTCTTCCACTGCTTCTTTAAGGATTTCGGAAGCGCTTACTTCAACAGCCAGTTCAATCTTAACCTTAGAAGTCAGTTTAACGAGCATTGTGTACTCGCCGACTTTGTTGACGGGAGCGCTGAGTGAAATATTTTTTCTGTCTATTTCAACGCCTGTTTTTGCCTGAATTTCTTCCGCAAGTTTTTTAGTTGTAATTGTACCGAACAATTTACCGCTTTCGCCTGCTTTTGCGGACAACTTCAGTTTACCTGAAGCTTCAAGTTTTTCCGCGTTAGCCACAGCCGCAGCGTGAAATTTTTCCTGTTTTGCTTTAATTCTGGCAAGATTTTGTTCACGGTTTTTTACTGCTCCTTCGGTTGCGGCTTCCGCCAGATTTTGGGGAAGCAGAAAGTTTCTTGCGTAACCGTCTTTAACATTTACCATATCACCGGCTTCGCCGAGATTTTGAACATCTTTTCTTAATATTACCTGCATTTTTTTTACTACAGCTTACGATTATCGTAATGCCGCCTTTCATTTTATTTAACTATCATTTTTATTGTTACCGTATTACCGGCTTTTAACAGTTCTACCTGCCTGTTTTGCTTGGTTAGTTGAACGCGCTTAACGGCTTTTCAACCATTCCGGTAATGCCGCCTTTCCGTTTTCTAACAACATCACAGATATACTACAACAAACAAAAAGATTAGTAAATAGGGAATGGTAAATAGCGTTGAAGGGTTGAATAGTTGAAAGGTTGAATGGTTTAAAGGTTGAATGCCTCTCCATACGGGAGAGGGGCAGGCTGCACCCAAAACACTGTGCTCTACCCGAGATTTATTCAACCTTTCAACTATCTTCCCTATTCACTTATTCACGTAATCACTGATATTTACATTTTACATTCAAAAGTTTTGGATGTATAATTAAACGAGAGGTATAACATGACTGATTTAAAAGTTGCTATCGGAGCAGACCACGCAGGGTTTCGGTATAAAGAGAAAATTAAAGAATATTTACAAAGCGGAGAGCAAGCCCGTTTAATTCCTTTTGGCTTAAATATTACTGATTTTGGAACATACAATGAGGAAAGCTGTGATTATCCGGTTGTGGCATATGATATTGCGCGCAAAATTGCTTCCGGTGAGTTTGACAGAGGAATTCTTGTCTGCGGAACCGGTCAGGGAATGGCTATGGCGGCAAACAGAGTTGAAGGTATAAGAGCTGCTGTTTGTACGGATACTTTTTCGGCAGGAGCTTCGCGTACGCACAACAACGCAAATATTCTGTGCTTAGGACAGAGAGTTACAGGAGAAGGCTTAATGCTTGATATAGTGAATATTTGGCTTGCTTCGGAGTTTCTGGGCGGAAGGCACCAAAAACGTGTGGATATGATAAAATAATAATAATCAATAAAATCCTCCATTAGAGACTAGGGGGTTAGAGACTGGAAACCGGTATGACAAGTGTGTTCAGCCAAACAAGCAAGGCAGATAGGTAACAACTAATAGAAGCCGAAAACGGGTAAAATTAATAAAATGCAGTAATCCCGGACAAAGGCGGTAAAAGGTAAAGTCAACTTGAAAGGGCATAAAAAGCAAAGAAGTTACGAGGCAACTGACACAAGCCGGATAAAGGCAGAATGTAAAACATCAGAGTAAAACCTTAAAAAGGCGAAAGACACTAAAATTGACTTGAAGGGGTATAAAAACAATATGGCTGATACAGACTCAAAAAAGCTTGCCTGCGTAATCGCAAGAACGCTTGATGATAAGCTTGGAAAAGATATTACAATATTAAACATAAGTAATGTTTCGTCGCTGGCAGATTATTTTGTAATAGTCAGCGGCGAGTCTGCCACGCAGGTTAAAGCCCTTATGAACAGCACAAGAGAACGGATTAAAGAGCTTTTTTGCCGGCTGCCGGCGCACATGGAAAATGACATGAAGAACAGGTGGAACTTATTGGATTACGGGGATGTTGTTGTTCACATTCTGCACAGGGACGAGCGTGAAGCTTATGCGCTGGAAAAGTTCTGGAATAACGCGTTTAGTATTCGAGCGGACGAATGGAAGAAGCTTTCGGAAGAGTTTGCCCGGTATAAAATAACATAATTATCCCTTGCTGTTTCCTATTCACCTATTTACTCAAAAATCACTAAACCGCGCCGCCTTCTCCCGAAAATAAACTATTGCCAAAATTGAAATAAAAGGTTACAATAAGTTCAGGAACTTTAGGAGAGAACTATTATGGCAAATGATAAAAAAATAGAGGAGCTTATTCTTAAAATGGCAAAAGACCTGCAGGCAGCGGAGAATTACCATCAACTCGCGGCTGTTTACGCCGAACAGGAAGACCATGACAAGGTAATCTCCGTTCTGGAAAGTCTTATATCCATTCATCCTGATGATTTTCAGGGACTGGTGGGGCTTGGGACAATGTGGTTTTATGAAAAAGATTACCGCCGTTCGCTCTCGTACTACAACAAGGCGCTGGAAATTAATCCCAAAAACTACCTGATTTACTATAATATAGGGAATGTTTTTGCTGAATGGAAAAATTTTAACAAAGCTTTATTCTACTACAACAGGGCAATTGACCTGAATTCCACAAATCCTGAAATCTACAATGCGATTGCGCTTTTGTATCAGGACAACGAGGAATATATTGAGTCAAAAGCATATTATGAAAAAGCTCTTTCGCTTGACCCTGAGAATATAACAGCGCTTGTGGATATGGGAAACGTCTGTTTTAAACTGTTTGATTACGACACTGCTCTGGAATTGTACAAAAAAGTTTTTGTACTTAATCCTGACAATAAAATTGTTGCAATCGCAATCGGAAATACTCTTACCTTGATGAAGGAACGTAAACAGGCGTATAATTATTTTGAAAAAGCATTAACAATGGAAGGTGATAATTATAAAGCTTACATCTGTTATGCTATTGCGCTTTCCGAGTTTCAGGAATATGACATGGCTGTTGAGATGTACAAACGTGCGGTAAATATTTCGCCTAAGGAAATAAATGCTCAAATACTTTTGGCAAACCTTTATACAAACTTCAATCATATAGATTTGGCAAAGAATTTGTACAAAGAAACTCTGAGAATATCTCCGAACAATGCGGAAACTTATATGTTGCTGGGCAACGCGCACTATCTGAAAGGTGAAATTGAAGATGCTGTTGCATCGTACCGTTCGTCAATCAATATTGAGCCGGAAAATGATGAATACAAGCTTGTTTACCTGCAAATACTGGATGAATACATTGAGAAAAAACGTTCGGGAGCGCTGGGATAGTTATGAAAATTAATATTAATTTATTAATTCAAATACATACGTCATTGCGAGCGACTAACGGGAGTGAAGCAATCCAGAAAACTTATTCAGAAAATGGAGGTCTTATGGGTATGTTAGAAATTATACGAAATATTCTGGCAGTTTTATTTGCAGGTTACCTAGGGTGGTTCATTAATAAAGCATTTCGTATTGATGAAAAGATAATGCAGCGGTAATAGTTATGACTAATAATTCACAGCCGTATATGATAGAACGAATTGTTTCCGCGTTGAGTTATATTACAATGGGACTTGCGGGGTTTGTCTGGCTGATTTTGGGGCTTTTTGCCGGCGCAACTTTGAGAACATTTACGCAGTATCATATATTCCAGTCAATTTTTATATCAATACTGTTTGTACTTTTGTCAATGCTGCTGGGGTTTATGGGAGACTTTTTGAGCATAATTCCTTTTGTGAATAAAATTGTCGCAACAATAACATTCCTGTTAAACATGCCCGTATTTATACATTTTTCCGTAATACAACTGTTTACCTGCACGCTGGTAATTTACTGCGCCGTAACTTCGTTTTTCGGAAGATATACTTACATCCCCTGGGTTTCTGACATTATCGACCAGAACATCGGGCGGTAGAGTTACTTTAAAAATTTATCGGGTAGTCATCTTTAAATTCCAGACCGTCATATACAAAAAGTGTGGAGCAATAGGATTTAATTGAAGCACATAAGTTTATTAAAGACGGCCTTGTATTATCCCAGTTGAATGTTGGAGTACTACCGCTTGCATAGAATAAAAATATATCTTTACCGTTAGTCGTATAGTCATAGGCGTTGCTGCTCTCATCAATATTCTCGCATTTTTTATAGTCAACACAAAATATAATATACGTATTACAAGTTCCTCCGCAGACAGTGTCGTGGTAATAATCTTTTCGTATATAAAATCCTGAACCGTCGGGAAATGCGCCGGCAAAACCTTTATTCGTTTTCAGGGTTTTAATTGTTTTTATATACGGTTCATAATTTGCTTTAAAAAATTCCAACATCATATCGGGGTCATCTTTGGACATAAGCATAGAGTCATCCAAATAATCGGATCCGCTTTCAGCCTTTTTCATTGCAATAGCCTGGCTATATATACTATAAAACTTGCTAAGTCTGACTGCGGCGACTTTTCTTCTGTAATTTGCCATAAGCGCCGGCATGGTAAGTGACGCAACCACGCCGATTATGCCTAAAGTAATTAAAACCTCTGCCAGCGTGAACCCTGTTCTCTTCATAATCATTTCCTTTAAAAAAGTTATTAATATAGTTGATATTATTCATTATATTAATAACATATATTGTTTATTTTGTCAAATACTATGAAATACAATAATATTGTATTCGTTATGATGAATATTCACGAAGAATTAAAAGTTCTGGTCGTAAGGAGCGGAACTTCTATTGCTAAAACGCTTAGAAAAATGAAAGAAAACGGTTATAAGGTACCCTCGCCGAGCAATTTCTCCAATAAATTTAAGAAGGAAACAGCTAAGTTTAAGGAAGTACAGGAAATGCTGGATTTTCTCGGTTATAAATTAGAAATTATGAAAAAGTAGACCGGGTGATTAGGGCGTGTCGACATTCAATATAAGAACATCACGCCGAACGACCATCCTGTCATGCTGAATTTATTTCAGCATCTGCACATGTCAAATCACACCATAACTTCCGCGTCATCCTGAAACAAGTTCCACAACTGTCCCGTTAAAATTTTCAAGTGGATAAAGCGTCATTCCGGGCTTGGAATCTATCAATTTCAATTAAACTGATAGACCC
>JAISCP010000121.1 GCA_031265495.1 Heliobacteriaceae bacterium
ATGCGTCCCACCTTCCCCCAGTGTGATTTGTCAAACTGCTGACCGGCTTAATGTTTTTGTTTAAGCATATACAAACCCCCCCCCCCCCCCCCCGAAAGTGGCTCTGTACCTGTGTTACAGCCGTTTTTTAATTCTTTTTCCATAACCATTCCTCCTTCTTCATTTATCACAGCTGAATTATACAATACTTAGTCAAATCTTGTCAAATGTTATATTTTGTCACAGAATTACTTAACCTATACAGTTTTTAACAATCCTATTTGAAAAAATGGGCTCAGGAATCCCCAAGCCCATTTTTGAATTACTACAATTGGCTATGTGCCAGTGAGTTTTCTTCCACAACCGCCTGAGCCGCTGCAAGTCTTGCCTGCGGAACTCTGAACGGTGAACAGGAAACATACTGTAACCCGATTTTGTGGCAGAATTTAACCGAATCAGGGTCGCCGCCGTGTTCGCCGCAAATTCCGCGTTTCAGGTTCGAACGCACAGGAAGCGCTTTTTGTAACGCGATTTCCATAAGTTGTCCCACGCCTGTTGTATCTAAAGATTCAAACGGGTTGCGCGGCAGAATTTTCTGCTCAACATATCTTGTTAAGAATTTTCCTTCCGCATCGTCTCTTGAATAGCCAAATGTCATTTGAGTTAAGTCATTTGTACCGAATGAGAAGAACTCCGCATATTCCGCGATTTCATCAGCGGTTAAGGCTGCACGCGGGATTTCAATCATAGTGCCGAACATGTAATTAACGTCCACGCTTTTTTCAGCCATAATTTCTTTTGCTACGCGTTCAAGAACTTCCTTAACGGTTTTCAGCTCGTTAACGTGTCCTACAAGCGGAATCATGATTTCAGGTTTAACGTCTAATCCTTCTTTTTTCAAATCACAGCAGGCAGAGAAAATCGCTCTAACCTGCATTTCGTTAATTTCAGGATAAGTTAAGCCCAAACGGCATCCGCGCAAGCCCATCATCGGGTTAGATTCCGAAAGGCTTTCCACAACGTGAAGCATTTCTTCGTCTGATTTGTAGTCTTGCCCCAGCGCTTTTTTAGCTGCAACCGTTGCTATTAAATCTTCTTTATTAGGAAGAAATTCGTGCAGCGGCGGGTCAAGAAGTCTTACTGTCATCGGCAGTTCACCCATTGCTTTGAACATTTGGTAGAAGTCGTTGTATTGCATCGGAAGCAATTGGTCTAACGCTTCTTTTCTTGCTTCGGGCGTGCCTGCGATAATCATTTTTTGCACCCATGGCAGTCTTTCAGGATCCATAAACATGTGTTCCGTACGGCAAAGCCCCACGCCTTTAGCGCCTAATTCAAGCGCTTTTGCAACGTCTTGAGGGGTATCAGCGTTTGCACGGACTGCCAGACGTTTAATCTCGTCAACCCAAGTGAACAAGGTGTTGAAGTTTTCATCCATTTCCGGAACTTCTGTTTTAACAGAGCCTTCCATAACCTCACCGGTACCGCCGTCAAGCGATATGATGTCGTTTTTACGGAAAACTTTGCCTGAGCTTGTTGTTAAGGTTTCGTTATTCAGGTCAATTTTCAGGTCTTCAGCGCCGGCAACACATGGTTTGCCCATGCCTTTCGCAACAACCGCCGCGTGGGAAGTCATGCCGCCTCTGAGAGTCAAAACGCCTTGAGAAGCAATCATACCGTGAATATCATCAGGACAGGTCTCAATTCTGACAAGAATGATATTTTCGCCGGAATTCCCGCGTTCAGCGGCTTCTTCCGTATCAAATACGATTTTACCGACTGCGGCGCCCGGAGATGCTGCAAGACCTGTTGCTAAGTGAACCGCTGATTTTTTGGCAGTTTCGTCAAAGCTTGGGAGCAATAACTGATATAATTGGTAAGGGTCAACCAGCTGAATTGCGCGTTCTTTTGTAATAATACCTTCTTTAGCCATTTCAACGGCAATTCTAACAGCCGCTTTAGCGGTTCTTTTGCCGTTTCTGGTTTGGAGGATGTACAATTTGCCGCGTTCAATGGTGAATTCCATATCCTGAACATCTTTGTAGCCCTGCTCAAGTTTTTTCGCAATATCAACGTATTGTCTGTATAACTCAGGCATTTCATTTTCAAGCTCGGCAATTTGTTTAGGTGTTCTGATACCTGCAACAACGTCTTCACCCTGCGCGTTTGTCAGATATTCACCGTAGAATTTGTTTTCGCCGGTGGACGGATTTCTTGTGAAAGATACGCCTGTTGCGCAGTCATCGCCCATGTTGCCGAATACCATTGTCTGAACATTCACGGCTGTACCGTAGTTGTGGTCGATTTTGTAGTGGTTGCGGTAGGCAATTGCGCGGGGGATATTCCATGAACGGAATACCGCTTCAATCGCAGCCTGCAGCTGTTCGTAAGGGTCTTGCGGGAAATCTTCGCCCGTGTGCTGTCTGATAATTGCTTTATAAGCGGGGATTAAGGATTTCAGGCCTGCAACGGAAACTTCCGTATCCAGCTTAACTCCTTCGTTTTCTTTAACTGTGTCAAGAACATTCTCAAATTCAACTCTTTCAATGTCAAGAACAACGGAACCGAACATGGTTAAGAAGCGCCGGTAAGAGTCATAGCAAAATCTTTCGTTGTTTGTCAAATTAATCATACCTTGCAGGGTTGAGTCGTTAAGGCCGAGATTAAGAACCGTTTCCATCATACCCGGCATGGAAAGTCTTGCGCCGGAACGGACAGATACTAAAAGAGGGTTTGAAGCATCTCCGAACTTCTTACCCGCCTGGTCTTCAACTTCTTTAAGCGCATATTTTACTTCCGCCATAAGATTTTCCGGCATTTGGTTGCCGTTACTGATATAATCCATGCAGGTTTCGGTCGTAATAGTCAATCCCGGAGGCACCGGCAAGCCTAAATTAGTCATTTCAGCCAAATTTGCGCCTTTTCCGCCGAGAAGGTTGCGCATATCCGCGTTGCCTTCATGGAAAAGCCATACTCTTTTTTGTGTCATAATATATCTCCTTTATTTTTTAAAGCTTCTACGGAAAAATCATAACACAAATATATTTTTTGTGAAATAAATAGTTACATGATGTTAGTAAATAGCGCTTAGTAAATAGGTGATTAGGTTAATAGTAAACAGGAAAGAGGAAACAGGAAAGGATTGTCACAGCCCGCCGATAATCCAAGACAAGTTCAGGGTGACAGGGGAGATGGTGTGATTTTGCCGGTACTAATCACCTATTCACTCCTATTCACTATTTACTAACCCCTATTTACTGTTTGATATTTCACTTGAAGTAATCGCAGATGTAAATCTTCTTGTGCGGCATAAGACGCCGGATGTTCTCAATGAACCTGCTGCCGCTTATATCGCTTAACTCTTTTTTCAGAATCGCTTTTTCCAGAACTATTTTATTATACAACTCAGCGCATATTGAACTTCTGTCAACATGCTCTTTTAATTTGGCCAGCTGTATTTCTTTTTCTTTAATTGATTTAATTAATTCTCTTTTCACTAAAGACCTCTTTGAAAATTATAATACGGAAAATGTTTCACAACATGAATACAATACTTTTATTTTTGCTTTTTTAAATCAGCTTTTTGGGGGAATTTAACACTTAACAGCTACTAAATCATACGCATAGCCTATTTTCAGAGCGTCAATATTTAACGGCAGCAGGTTTCTTCTGTGCGGCGGAATTACTTTATCCAGCGCTTTCATAAGAGATTCAACGGAAACGAGTCTGCCCGCCTTAGCTAAAATTCCCAATGCCAGCATATTAGCCATTTTTATATTCCCGAGCTTTTCCGCAGCCAATTTTGTAATAGGCGCAAATAAATAAGTTATATCCGTACGCGTGCGGATTTCCTTTACCAGAGAGGAGTTTGCAATAATCAGCCCGCCTCTTTTAACCTTCTGCATAAATCTGTTAAACGAAAGCTGGTTCATAGCGATTAAAAAATCCACTTCTTTTTTGTTAACCGCGCTTACTTCGGCATTGCCCGCAACAATTTCACAGTTAACCGTTCCGCCGCGCATTTCAGCGCCGTAACTCGGATACCATGTTACGTATTTCCCGTCGTCCATGAATGCGTTCGCCAGAACCTCACCCGCAAGCAGTACGCCCTGACCGCCAAAACCCGCTATTACTATGTCATATTCCATTTTATCTCCTTCAAATTAACCTTTTACTAAAGTGGTATCCGCCGCACACATCACATTTATATATGCTCAAAGTATAACCCAAATGAACCCGGACTGCATTAGCTTCATCGTATGTTTCATACCGGTCTTTTTTTTCACAGTTTTCTTTTTTTATTTTATTCGGGTCAATTCTGTCCATTGCCGCCTTTTTTAGTTTGTTCGCAGCTGTAATCTTTATATACTCCCGGCGGAAAGGTTTTCATCATCTCGCTGCGCACATGTTCGTGTGATTTTTGAGGCGTCATTTTCCAGTTTGTCGGGCAGGTAGCCAGAATTTCCACAAACCCGAAGCCCAAACCGTTAAGCTGTACCTCAAAAGCTTTTTTTATCGCCTGTTTTGCCTTTTTTATATTTGCAACCGTGTCAAGCGAAACCCTTGCGCTGTAAGCGGTTCCGTCACACATGGCGACAAGTTCCGCTATTTTTACGGGATAGCCGTAGTTTTCAGCGGTTCTTCCTTTCGGAGAAGTTGTCGTAACCTGTCCGAGCAGCGTTGTCGGTCCGAGCTGTCCGCCGGTCATGCCGAAAGTTGTGTTATTAATACAAATTGTGCTTAATTTTTCTCCCCGTACTGCGGCGCTCAGGCTTTCACCCAGACCGATTGACGCAAAATCGCCATCGCCTTGATAGGTGAATACAAACTTATCGGGCTTTGCGCGTTTTACGCCTGTTGCAACGGCAAGCGCCCGCCCGTGCGGCGATTCTATGGTATCAACTTCCAGAAAATTGTATATGGCAACAGAACAGCCTACAGAACCTGCGATAATTGTATTTTCCCGCAAGCCAAGCTCGTCAAGCGCTTCCGCTGCAAGCCTCAGCGCAACGCCATGGTCACAGCCCGGACAGAAAGAGTATTTCATGCCTTCTCTTATTGATTTTGGTATTTTAAAAACCTGTGTTGCCATCTTTTTTTTATATCCTTTCAAGTTTTTTATATCCTTTCAAGTTAGTTTTACCCTTTTCCGCCTTTATCGGGAATTACTTCATTACTTGTCAGTTTTACCCATTGCCGGCTTTTATTGGTTGTTACTTGCCTGCTTTGCTTGTTTTGTTGAACGCGCTTAACGGTTTTTCAACCTTTCAACTGCTTTACCTGCCTGTTTTGATTGTTTCTTCCACACCCCACCCCGAAATCGGAGATTTCGACCCTCCCTCAAGGGGAGGGTAATTTTTCCCTTCTCCCTCTGGGAGAAGGTGGCGCACAGCGCCGGATGAGGGTTTTATTGTTTTTTATGCCCTTTCAAGTTGGTTTTACCTTTTGGCGCCTTTGCCGGAAATTCCTTCATTACTTACCAGTTTTACCCATTACCGGCTTCTGCCGGCTGCTACCTGTCTCCTTTGCTTGTTTTGTTGAACCCTTCAACTATTCAACCTTTCAACTGTTTTTCACTTTTCATCCATTGTTTCCTTTATTTTAGCAATGATACTTTCGACTTCCGGAGGTGTGCCGACCGGTTTGCCGAAAAATTCCACCGGAACTTTTGCAGCAAGTCTTACATCTTTGACCATTTGGCCCATATTCACTTCAACGGTTAGGAATTTTTCCGGCGAAAGTTCTCCCAGCCTTTTTGACGGGAACGGGAACAGGGTTACGGGTCTGAAAAATCCGGCTTTCAGTCCTTCTTCACGGCACTGTTTAACGGCTGATTTAACATTTCTTGCGCAGCTGCCGAAACAAACCGCGATTAAATCCGCATCTTCTGCCATGTATTCTTCATATTCCGCTTCGTTTTCTTCAATTATTTTATATTTTTCAAAAAGGTGTTCAATGTGTTTAATTTGTTTTTCCGAATCTGTTTCAAGAGAACGAATTGCGCGCCGTTCGCGGTTTTTTGCGCCGGTAAGCGCCCAGTCCGAATTGTCAACTTCCGGGTACGGGTAATCTTCAAATTCCACAGGCTCCATCATTTGTCCCAAAAGTCCGTCCGCAAGGATTACAACGGGATTTCTGTACTTTTGGGCAAGGTAAAAAGCTTTGTAGGTAAGATTAATGCATTCCTGAATATTTGACGGCGCGAGAACGATGTGTTTGTAATCCCCGTTGCCGCCGCCGGTAAGGGTTTGGTTGTAATCTGCCTGAGAAGGATATATATAGCCCAAACCGGGCCCTCCGCGCATTACGCTCACAAGAACAACCGGTAATTCATCCGATGCCGCATAAGAAAGCGTTTCCTGCATAAGCGCGACAGCGCATGAAGATGAAGACGTCATGGCTTTTGCCCCTGTGGAGCATGCTCCCAGAACCATGTTTATTGCAGCCAGTTCGCTTTCCGCACACACATAAGCCCGGTTTAATTCCTGCATTCTTAAACTCATGTATTCGCCGATTTCGCTCTGCGGGGTTATCGGATAACCGAAATAGCAGTCACAGCCCGCTCTTACAGACGCTTCCGCAATAGCGTAATTACCTTTTATTAAAACTTTTTCTTTTGTTTTGTTATTCATTATCAGCGATACACTTCCGTAATAGCTAAATCAGGACATCTTACCGCGCACATGGCGCAGCCGATACATTTGCCCGAGCTGTCATCAAACTCTACAACCCGCTCACCTGAAATGTTAAGTTTTTCCCCTACTTTTATCAAACCTTTAGGGCATTCGTTTACACACAGGTAACACGCTTTACACTTATTCGGGTCTATAACTATTTGGCCCATTTCCGTTTCCTATCTTTACTCAATTGTAACACCTAAAATTTTTATAGAGGTATTTATTTTACAATTGTAATATTAAGTTAACAATTTTGCGCTGCTGCGTGTAATTTGCTAATATAGCATGTGTGAAAGAATATAATTGGTGAGAACTTGGAAGAAATTTCAAAAATTTTGAATTCTATTAAAGAAGAAAACATAAGCAGCAGCAACGTTTTTGGCGCGCTTTTGAATGCTATAAGTTCAAAGCTTGACAGTATGGCGGAAGATGATGAAATGCTTGATTTGATAAGAGTTTATCTGGCGGAATTTACGGAAATTCTCAAAAAAGAGCATGACTTTTCGGCTTCAGGATTTAAACAGATAGAAAACGCTGTCTTGGATTTTGAGAACAAGCTGGTTTCTAACGGCACTGACGGACTTACCAAAAGAGAACTGGTTGACTTTATTGCTCATGTAAGGGCAAGCTTTGCACAGCTGGACAATAACATGGAAACCGCAAGTATTACGTACACCAATATTGCGGCAAATAATTTTGAATCAATAAAAGAAATAATATCAAGGCTTTCCGAAGATTTGAAACAGCGGAGTGATTCTGTACAGGATAAGACTTCATCGGGATTCAGGATTATAGAAAAGAATATTCAGCTTTTGGGCGATACTCTTGCCCAGCAGGCGGAAAATTACAAACAAAACGCTGAGCGCAGTATTGACGAAATAAAAACTCTGGCTGCCGGTTTAAATGATTCCGCCAATCAGGCTCTGAGTGAGGAAAAGTTAGCCGAAAAGTTTGAAAACCTTGAAAATATTACCCGTGATTTCAGTTCTTCTCTTTATGAGGTAAAGGAAGATATCCAAACTTTGACGGCAGATATGAAGCTGTCTGACGACGGGCTGAAAGCGGAACTGGAGAATATTTATTCTGTTGTTCACAATTTGCTGTCTTCTCTGAAAACAGGTTTGAACAGCATTACAACGGAAATTGCACAGAATTCGGCGGCGTCAATTATTGAAAGCTTTAATGAAACAAGCGTTCAAATAACGGAAACATTAAATGAATGCGCAAAGAATAATCAGTTAAGGCAGGCGCTTATTGAGGAAAATCTGGATGAAATCAGCGAAAAACTGGATGATTTTCAACTCAATTTTAAAGAAATTGCGAGTTCAAATGCGCAAAAAATAATAGACAGTCTTGCGGGTATTGATTTAGGCGCGCAGTTCGCGGATTTTAAAGATTTGCCGGCTCTGGCTGACGGTTTAAGGTCCGTAACGACAGAGCTTGTTGATTACAAATCTTATGTGGATAATATTATAGAGAGCCTGCGCGGGTATGTTGATGATATAGCTTCGGCTATGCGCAAGCGCAGTGAAAGCGGTAAGGCTGACTTGACGAAAATTGAGCGCTTTCTTGACGAAAACAACGCTGAATGCTCAAAAAGCTTAAGCGTATTAGAAGAAAAGCTGGACGATTACGTTTCGGTTCTGGAGAAAACATCTGCCGAGACGGACGTAAAATTGGCGGATTCTCTGAATGAAGTCCGGGATATTAAAGCGGAGCTTGCCGGGCTTCTTGAAGCCGTAGAAACTCTGAATATAGGGCTTGGCGGGAAATTATCGGAAATTATCGAAAGTATTTCAAAAATCAATCTGCCGCAAAACGCCGCAGAGGGGTTAAGCTGCATTGAACAAAAACTTGACGGTTTTCTGGAGGAGTTTAACCGGCTGCGTCCGGAGCAGAGTGCGGAAGCGCATGATGCACTGGAAGAAGAAATTAATGCGATTACTCAGGAAATTTGTCTTGTAAACACGGATTTGGTGCAGACATTAAATGATAAATACGAGGAAGTTTGCGCTCAGTTTTCGCCGCTTAAAGAGGAGATTAAAGCATTTTTTGAGTCCGGCCTGAACAGGCTTGCCGATGAGATGAAACTTGATACGAGAGAAGATTTGGCGGATGAATTAATGGTTCGTATAAACAGCCTTTCTAACGTTGAGCAGGTTGTGGATGCTGTCTGCGATTTAAAGAATTATATTGAATCCATGCACAAGAATTCGTTTGATAAAATTTCAAAGTCAATCGACAAACTGGTATCCGCAAAAGCTTCACAGGACAGCAAGTTAGATACCATAAACTCAAAACTTGATATTATGGCGGATACTGACGGAACGGATCTCTGTTTTGAGGAATTAAACGAGCGGTTTGACGAAGCGGGGCTTCGTCTTGAAAAATTGAACAGACGTTTTGACGAATTAATTTCGAATGGCGGTGATGTTTCGTCTGCGCTCAGGGTTCTTCACGGAAAAATAGATTTATTGTCTCCTGATGATACCGCTGATTTAAATGTTCAAATTGACGGTATCAGAAGATTAATTGTTGAACAAAAGCAGCTGTTTAACAATATTATTCCCGATGAAAAGCTCTCTGATATAGAGTTAAGCCTTAACAACGTTGCAAATCATGAAGAGCTTTATGGTGTTA
This sequence comes from Heliobacteriaceae bacterium, assembly GCA_031265495.1. Lineage (GTDB taxonomy): Bacteria > Cyanobacteriota > Vampirovibrionia > Gastranaerophilales > Gastranaerophilaceae > UBA947. Next base: position 9,297 of record JAISCP010000121.1, read on the forward strand.
AAGAAACAATACTTGCCGCGCTTTCAGCGGTATTTGAGCAGATTTCTTTTATTGAGGAGTCCGAAGATATTAAAGATTTTGTGGAAGAAAAAACCGGTGAAATTAACCAAAATCTTATAAAAGTAACTGACCAGCTGAAAAAGATTACGAGTGACGACGGGTATTCCTATACCTTGCAGGATGTAGAAAGCGACATTGCCAAGCTTAAAATGCTTCTGAACGACATTGACACACAGGGTTCCATTGAAAATCTTTCGGAAAATATAAATAAGATTTCGACTTCTATGGACGATTTGTCGTCAAACCTCACGCAGGAGCAGATGTGCGTTCTGAAAGAGTCGTTTGAAAAAATAAACGAGGATATTCTCAGTATAAGCGCGCGGACAAATAAATTACTGCTTAATTCCGGCGAATCCGACCGGACGCTGGGCAATACACTTAAGCAGTTCAATAATGTTATCGCTAATCTTGAAGCAAAAATCAATACTGAAATTAATGAAAGAATTGAACAGAAAATTGACAGTCTCAAATCAATGATGGCTGCAAACACCAAAACCGACAAAGTTTTTCATGAAGTGCTTACGTATATCGGTGAATGGGTTGACGGGGTTTCCGAAAAAATTAATGATGTTTACGAAAAAACTTCACAAGTTGACGAGGTTAAAAAAGTTCTGTCAGAAATCAGAGTGTCTGCGCCTTCGGGTATGCTTGACGAATTAGAGGAAATGTACGAAAAGCAGCAAAACCGCATGGACAGATTGGAAATGAAGCTGGAGCGCGTACTGTCAGTGATTGAAGATGACAGTAAAGTAGCTAAAAAACTGGATAAAGTTGAAAAACAAATATCGAGATTAAGTTTGGATGTAGAAAAACTGGCTTCATACGTTAACGAGGTATAAAATATTGGCGAAAAGAAACAGTTCCGAGCTGTTAATTCAGGATTTAACGGAAATTTTACCCGCACGAAATATTCTAACGTCCCTTGAAGACAGGGATATTTATTCACGGGATAAGTCGAACCTTCCCAATAAAGCTGCGGACGCAGTTGTATTTGTTGAAAATATTGAACAGGTGCAAAATATCGTAAAGCTTGCGCGCGGACGCGGAATTCCCGTAATCTGCCGGGGGGCGGGAACTAACGTTGTCGGCGCATGCACTGTGGAAGGATGCGGCGGAATTGTTATGGATTTTTCCAAAATGAATAAGATTTTGGAGATTAACGCAGAAAATTCCACAGTACGCGTACAGCCGGGCGTTGTGGTCGGAGAATTGCAGAAACAGGTTGAGGCGCTGGGTTTGTATTACCCGCCCGACCCGTCAGCGCTGGCAATTTCCACAATAGGAGGAAGTATTGCGCAGTCTTCGGCAGGGGCGCGTACTTTCAAATACGGCTCCACAAAAGATTATGTGCTCGGTCTGGTTGTTGTTACGGCGGACGGGGAGATTTTGCGCACCGGCTCAAGTACCGTGAAAAACGCCACAGGTTACAATTTGGGAAGTATTTTTATCGGTTCGGAAGGCACTCTGGGAATTGTAGTTGAAGCGGTTTTGAAATTAATCCCCAAACCTGAAAGTAAAAAAGTCATGCTTGCTTATTTTGACACTGTGCGTAATGCTGTCAAAGCAGTTAACACGATAATTGAAAAGCGGATTTTACCCGCAACCATAGATTTTATGGACAAAAATGCCGTTAATACGGCGGAAAAATATTCTCCTTCAGGCATGCTTTGCGATAAAGAAGCTTTGCTTGTTATAGAGATTGACGGCTGTGAAAATTCACTGGAGAATACGCGAAAAGTTACGGTTGATGTTCTGGAGAAGTGCGGCGCGTGCGCAATACGGTGTTCGGGCAGCGATGAGGAATACGAAAAAATCTGGGCGGCAAGACGTTCATCCATGACAGCATGCGCGCAGTTAAGAGACCATGTAACCACCGATGACGTGATTGTGCCGCGCGATAAGCTTGCACGGCTTGTGGAGGGAATTCAGAAGATTTGCACTAAGTACAAACTCATTTCTTGTCTTATCGGACACATAGGCGACGGAAGCGTTCATCCGCAAATCCCTATTGACTATAATGATGAGGATGAATACAGCCGCTATAAACTTGCAAAAAAGGAAATTTATGATTTAACGGTAAGTCTTGGCGGGTTGATTTCCGGCGAACACGGAATAGGTTCGCTCAAACGTGACTATATACATAAATTTGTGGATGCAAACGCATTGAAATACATGCGTAAAATTAAGGAAGTTTTCGACCCTGACAACATACTAAACCCGAACAAGATATTTCTGCCGGAATAGTGTCAGGATAAATTGGATTTTAGTAATTCAAAATCAAAAGTTCCTCTCCATACGGGAGAGGATGAATTTCTTAATGAGCCGTATGGCGAGTTTAGAAATTCAGGTGAGGGGGCGCAGAACCGAATAAATCTTGGGTAGAACACATGTCATGGATACCGTCAAACTACGGTATAGCTTTGCTTGTCGTGCAGCCTGCCCCCTCACTCCAAACACTAAGCGAAACCGCAGGGAGAGAGCAAACAAGGTTCGGGATTACAGGTCTCTACTGTCCGACCAGTCTCAGCGCTTCTTCCAAAAGGTCCTTATTCGACGAAATCAGCTTGTTGGAAATTTCCATCTGTAACTTTGCCATTTGAAAATATGAAATATTATCTTTAAAGCTTACATTGGACATCTCCAGCAGTCCTGAACGAATTTGGCCGACTCCGAGGACAGGTTTGCCGGATTCTTCCGTTTCAATAAACTGTCCTTCTTTAAACTCGAACAATGCTGCGGAATTATGAAAATTTCTCGTTGCAATCCTGTATAAAGGCACTGTGCGTTTGCCGCTGTCCGCTTTGCCGTAAATCGTACCGTCTTCCTTAATTTCATAATCGTCGTATTTTCCCAAATATTTACCGTTATGCGGGTCAATCCATAATTTAATATTTGCGGTCGGAATATCAAGCGAACCGCCTTTAAAAGCCGTTTCCTGATATAAATCCGCGCTTATGGACTTTGTTCCCTGCATAATTTCACCTTTATCATTGAGAATGTAGCCTTGCAGAGTATTGCCGTTTCTGTGGCGGTAAACACCTTCACTATCAAAAGCAAATTCGCCCAAACGGGTATAAACGCTTTTTCCTTCTGCAGTTTTAGTTAAAAAGAAACCTTTTCCTTCAAGGAATAAATTTGCAGGGTCGGTTCCGGGCGTGGATTTTCCCTGACTGACCTTATTGGAGTAGTTATCCGAAACAACCCCGCCGAGAAATGTCTTAAAATTAACTTGTTCTTCTCTGAAGCCCGGGGTGTAAATATTCGTCATGTTATGGGCAATTGCGTCCATCCAATTGGTAGTTGCCTTCTGGGTGTTAAGCGCCGTGATAAATGAATCATTCATGACTGTTCTCCTTATTTTTGTTTCTTCTGTTTTGCTGCTGCTTTGCATTGCTGTGAGACAGGTCCTGATACGGGATATCCTGTTCGTCAAAACGCTGCTTTAAGAACTGAATATTATCACGTAAATACTGTTCCGCAGCCTTATCGCCGGGTATAAAGTTCGCATTTACGCTGCCGTCTCTGTTTACTCTTATAATGACAGAAACATCTTTGTCAAAATCAATTCTTACAGGCTGATTATTTTTTGCGGCGTCATGAATAGCATTAAGCAATTCTGTCGAGACTTTTGCGGGCTTCTGAACACTTTCGACATTTGAGTCGAGCGCATGCTGAATTTCAGCAGCCAGACTGTATGTTGTCTTGTCAGTGCTCTGAACTAAATCCGCAAAGAAAAGCGCATCTTCGTTACTCATTTTTACGGTTTTATAGTCAAATTTTGCCGGTAAGCTTTTATCTGTACCATGCGTTTTCATATCTTTAGCGGGCTCAACACTGCCTTCATGCCGGATTTCGCGGGTATCAGTCAGTTCCTGAATAGTGGTAAGTATTTCCTGCCGTGACGCGCCATATTTATAATCAGTATACTCAACTGCTGCGTAACTTTCTTTTACACCCGCTTGTGTAATTTGCCCGTCAGATTTAACATTTATATTTGCAGCATCATTTGGAATATTTATCGGAATCGGCGGATTAACAACGGGCAAGTCACCGCCAATAGTATTTTTTGCTTTAACGGATGTTTGGTACTCATCATCCGGCTGATTAGTTTTAAGACTGCCGGCAAAAGAGGTATCCTTTTTGCTTGTACCATGCATTTCCATATCATTTTGGGGCAAACCCGGACCTATGTTGCTGCCAAATTTTTTTGAAGTTGGTTTTGCAGAAGTAGGCTTAACTTCGTGGTCAAACGGCTTTGATTCTGACTTTGACGAAACCGGTTGAGTTTCATGGCCGAGCAGTTTTGAATCTGACTTTGACGAAACGGATGGAGCTTCGTGGTCAAGCAGCTCCGAGCCTGGCTTCGATGAAATTGGTTGAGTTTCATGGCCAAGCAATTTTGAGTCTGACTTTGACGAAACGGATGGAGCTTCGTGGTCAAGCAGCTCCGAGTCTGACTTCGACGAAATTGGTTGAACTTCATGGTCAAACGGCTTTGGTTCTGACTTTGACGAAATCGGCTGAACTTCATGGTCAAACGGCTTTGGTTCTGACTTTGACGAAATTGGTTGAGCTTCATGGCCAAGCAGTTCTGATTCTGATTTTGATGAAATTGGCTGAACTTCATGGTCCAACGGTCTTGATTCTGATTTTGATGAAATCGGTTGAACCTCATGGTCCAACGGCTTTGAGTCTGACTTCGACGAAATTGGTTGAACCTCATGATCCAACGGCTTTGAGTCTGACTTCGACGAAATCGGTTGAGCTTCATGGCCAAGCAGCTCTAAGCCTGGTTTTGACGAAACAGACGGAGCTTCGTGGTTAAACAGCTTCGAGTCTGATTTCGACGAAATCAGTTGAACATCATGGTCAAATAATTTTGAGTCTGATTTCGATGAAATCGACTGAAATTCATCAGCAAATGACTGTTCGGTATCTTTCGGCTTAGATGTCTGCGTTTGAACATCCGATGTATCCTTATTATTTACCGGTGACGGATTTATATTCATAAACTACCCTCCAATTCTTCTAACTTTTTCAAAATTTCCGCATCTTCTTCGGCTTTGTCCGCTGTTTGTCTGAAAAATCTTGTTACTCCGAGCTCGGAATACTGTTTTAATTCCGCTGCTTTTTCTTCTTCTATGTAAATGTCGCGGAGTTTCTCTTTGTGTTTTTCCAGAATTTTTACTGCTTGTTCCAAAAGCACCAGCTTATGCGTTTCTATTTCCAGCTGTCTTTGTGCCTGTACTCTGATTTCTTCGAGCTTTTCCGCCTTTTCCCACAAATGTGTAAGGTACTTATCATAGGTTTCGTACATCATGGGGTCTGCAAGACGCATATTAGCCTTTGTTGACGCTATTTCCTCATTATTTTTTCTAATGTTTTCTTCTGCCGTAAAAACAGCCTGCTGGGCTTTTTGAACAACCATTATTTGTTCTTCTTTCTTACGGATTCTGAACTCCATTACTTTTTGTAAGCGATAACGAAAAGGCATATTTATACTTTCTTGACATTATTATCTGCTATTTGTCAAGCTAAATACACATCTAAACGTATGATATTGTTTTAATTATTTTTTTACAAAAGTCAAGTATGAGTGGAATAATTGAGCGGTTAGATTACTCTCCTATTTTACATGTTAAAACGGGATTGTCATTGTCCGCTTAGTTCAAGACCGAAGTGCAACCACTTCCGGACTTTTGTAACTTTTTGATAAAATTTAGCAATTTTTTCTGACCAAATGTTTTTATATAAATCGGTTAGTGATATGAATAAAGATGCTGGTCATGATATTCCTGAACCGTTAAAATAAATTGCAAAAATCTACAATAACGATTTTTGACGAGTTTGTTTTTGAGGGTAGGAATATACTCAAAAAGATTCAACCCGCCTTAACAGACGCGCTGGCATGCACAGAATAAATATTTGAAAAAGTTATGGATGCAAAAATCTCTAATCTTTATTTTTTATCTGTTTTTGCTTTTTCTCGGGCAAATAATTTTCATCTGTAACAACTTTTTTACAACTCTCGATTTCAAGCTGTTTTCTTGCATCACCTGCAATTTTACCACCCTTTTTAGCAGCAGTACGGTTCTGATTAAAGCCTTGAGCATTGGTGTTTTGTGCAATCTCTTTTGTTGAAGCCTCGCCCAGCATTGTAAAAATCAGTTCTAAATCAGTCATGTGGTCGCGCAAGTTTTCACGATTTAAGCCTTTTAATTCTTTATATTCAGACGGTGTTAACCCGAATGTGGCTTTTGATATTTCAGCGGTGAGAATGCTGTACTCTTGACCTTTCTGCACACCTCTGTTTTGCCATTCATCTGTCAATTCTTCGCGGATTATAATGCCCCTGATACGTTTTTCAATCCAAGCGTCAGGATAACCTTTAGCCTGATATAAAGCTCTCATTCGATGCTGTGCAAGTTCAGGATTTTCAATCTCCTGCACACGTTCATAACCGACCTTAGCAAGCCATTTCTTGAACGGCTCTGCCTTTTTGCTTGTGATTGATTGAATAATACGGAAAATACCCTCTGTGTTGGCGCACTGTACTTTTCTTTTTTTACCGTCTTTTGCAAGCATTTCAAGGGGGGTACAATTTGTACCCCAGTTCAAATCAAGCTCCTCATCGCGCTTTCGCATTTTTTTGATATACTGCGCAACATCAGCACTATCTGTCAATGCTTGCACCACATCGCTAACAGCAAACCACCACTCATTATTGTGCAGCGTCCGCCTGATATTGCTTTCTTCAAATACGATTAAATTGTTTGTCATACTTCCCCTCTGTTTTTACTTATTAAATCTTTGTGGCGTCCGGGAGTTCAAAATAAAAATGATACTCGGCATCTAAAACACTTGCTATTTCGCGCAATTCTTCAGCGGTGAATTTATCACGCTTCATTTTGCCGTTAAATGCCGGCGGTGAAGTGTTCAGTTGTCGTGCCAGTCCGGCTTCGCTGATGTTTTTGTAAGCTAACGGCATTCTTATTTTTTGTGCGCTGTCCATTTTAATTCCTCTTTTTATTTTTATGATAACATTTTTTATTATTTTTGTCGATACAAATATAGCAAAAGCCGGTAATTTACCGGCTTTTAAAGTGGTGCCGCAACTCGGAATTGAACCAAGGACACAGGGATTTTCAGTCCCTTGCTCTACCAACTGAGCTATTGCGGCATATTTCTATTCAATTTTATGGGTTGGTAGAGCAAGCTCTACATAATATTAAAACCGTTCCGTTTCACTCCACTGGGGAGCTATTGCGGCATATTTCTATTCAATT